>JAKAST010000002.1:0-60295 GCA_021828155.1 Microcaldota archaeon
TACATAGACAAGGGCAGGAACCTGTGGCAGTTCGTCGCGGAAAGCCTGGAGGAGTATAACAGGCTTGCATCGGCCGCCAAGAAAGCGATAAAGGCGCAGCAGAGAGCCATTGGATAGCACAAGCTCCGCCAGCAGCGCCAGCGCCCAATTTGGGCAACAGCATACTGCAGGGTAAAGAGGCTGCATGCCTGCACGGCCGTGATGCACCTGTTCAGCTGCGCGGATTCCTGCCCGTCGACCGCATAAAAGTCATTAAATACCTTTCCTGACTATAGAGAAGCGTGCTGTGAGGTAAAAATACCAGGGTGCAGATCACTTGTCCAAAAGCATGCAGTCGAAACCGCACAGGCGCGCGCAGAGCGCAGTAGAATATCTTGTGACGTACGGCTGGGCGATGCTGCTTATCGGAGTAATAATATCCCTCCTTTACCTCTATCTCATAGTGCCGGGCGTAGTAGCGTCGAATTCCTGCACATTCCTTTCTGGCGCGTACTGCGTTGACCTTGTTCTCGGCGCCAACCTCACCACCCATTCGTCAGTGATGGCGCTCTTCATAACGAACACGCAGCCCTATCCCATAAAGAACCCTAAGCTTTTCGTCAACATAAACAAGGTCAACTCAACCGCAATCCCGTGCAAGCCCGATTATGTCCTTGCAGGCGGCTCCATGATCTGCACGCTGCCGTTGACCCAATCAACCACGCTGGGGCAGTTCCTCGCCGGTGGTCTGTACCTTAACGCTACGTATTGCGGGCTCTCTGCAACTCCCGGCACCTGCTCGCAGGCGCCTCCTGAAGTATACACGGGCAGCTTCGCCACCCATGCCCAGCCGCTTGTATCAACTTCATCGTCAATAACAATAAGCGCTGTGAACACAACAAACCCGGGCAATCCCGCCAACAATGCAGAGGACCCGCTCACTGCGACAGTAAGGCTCCTGGGTTATCCGCTTTCTGGCGCCACTGTAAACTTCACAGCCCGATTCCAGAGCAACGGCACCAATGCTGTGCCTCCGTATGCATTTGGCTCGCAGTACGCCACTACGGGCCCTAATGGCGTTGCGAGCGATTACATCCAGGGCACTACTGTAGGCAACGTCATAGTAACTGCATACTATGCGGGGCTTACTGCCAACGCGCTCATAACATTCATACCCGTAACAAAGGTGACGTTCGCTGCGCCAACAGCTTCTGCGCTCCTGCACAGCTCGGCCACGCTCGCAACGATAGGCGGCACGAACTACGACTATGAGCAGCTCACTACAACGCAGTTCCTGTGGGGCTGCGGCTCCTCGCACACCTACTCGTTTGCTAGCACTCTATCAGTAAGCACGGGCACACGGCTCTCGTTCCAGCACGATGTGATAAACGGCGTGACCTATTCATCAGCGTCTGGCACAATGGTAGTAAATTGCGCGCTCTACAACCAGACGCAGACAGCGACATACCAGACGCAGTACGAGTACCTACCGTCAGTGAGCCCATCCGGCGGCGGCACTGTGGCACCCTCGCAGGGCTGGTACGGTGTTGATTCAGGCTTCAGGATAAGCGAGACGCCATCAACTAACTACATATTCAAGAACTGGACCGGCACGGGCGCAGGCTCTTACACTGGCACCCTGCCTAACCCTGCAGTGCTCATGGGAAGCCCAGTCAACGAGACCGCGAACTACTATGCGCCTGTGCAGATAACGCTCGCAAGCCCCTCGATAGGCAGCACTACTGGAAACATACTGACTGTGGACGGCATTGGCTATACAGCATCGCAACTCCCTGCAGTAATCAACGCGAGCTACGGCTCTATAATAACATACAGCTTCGCCTCTACATTGGCAGGCGCATCTGGAATTCAGTACGTCAATCCCACAGTAAGCGGCTGCGGGGTCAGCTCCGCCAGCGGATCATTCTCAGCAACAGGCTCATGTACTCTGAGCGCCTCATACACTACGCAGTACTACCTTACTATGGCAGCCTCGCCCAGCAGCGACGGCACTGTATCGCCGTCAAGCGGCTGGTACAACTCCGGCTCAGCAGTGACAATAAGCGAGACCCCCAGTTCTGACTACATATTCAATGACTGGACCTGCAGCGGCACGGGCTGCTACTCAGGCACTGCAACGAGCACCAGCATAACCATGAGCGCACCAATCACAGAGACTGCCAACTACTACTCTCCTCTCACAATAACGTTCGCCTCTTCCTCACTGACCGGCTCCACGGGCAATGTGGTGCAGGTCAACGGCATTAACTACACAGCGTCGCAGCTTCCCGCCAGCATATCTGTTGCACCGGGTGCCAGCGTAACGTACTCATACACCTCTACGCTTTCAGGCGGCACTGGCACGCAGTACATAACGCCAACAATAAGCGGCTGCGGCCAGAGTGCTCAGTCAGGCAGCTTCTCTGCCAGCTCAAACTGCACAGTTACAGGCACCTACACAACGCAGTACCAGCTCACCATGGCGGTATCGCCCAGTGGTGATGGCACCACAACACCCGCCATAGGCACGTACTGGTACAACTCCGGCTCAGCAGTGACAATAAGCGAGTCGCCAACGGGCACCTACACCTTCAATGACTGGACGGGCTCGGGCACAGGCAGCTACTCAGGCACCACAGCTAGCACCAGCATAACAATGAGTGCGCCGATAACAGAGACGGCCAACTACTTCACATCCGTCACTGTGACGTTCACTTCGTCGTCGATGAGCGGCACCTCAGGCACTGTCGTTACCATTGATGGCACCAACTACGCCTATTCGCAGCTCCCTGTCAGCATAGCAGTGCCTTACGGCAATACTGTCACGTACTCGTATGCCTCGCCCGTCGCAGGCGCATCGGGCACCCAGTATGCCTATTCGTCGCTCAGCGGCTGCAGTCAATCAGCGCAGTCAGGCAGCTTCAGCGCGACCGCTGCCTGCACAGTCACTGCATCTTACACTACCCAGTATTATCTTACGATGGCCGTAAGCCCATCAGGCGGAGGCACAACATCGCCTGTAAGCGGCTGGTACAATGCAGGTTCAGGGGTCACGATAAGCGAGAGTCCTGCAACGAACTACGTATTCAATGACTGGACCTGCAGCGGCACGGGCTGCTACTCAGGCACCAGCACCAGCGCAACAATAACAATGAACAACCCGATCACAGAGACTGCGAACTACTACTCCCCAGTCACCATTACGTTCACCTCGTCGTCGATGTCAAGCACCTCTGGCACGGTGGTAACGGTCGACGGCGCGAATGTGGTCTATTCCAGCTTCCCGTACTCGACAGCAGTTCCATACGGCAGCACTGTCACATATTCATATACATCACCCATCGCAGGCGCATCGGGCACCCAGTATGCATACTCGTCGCTAAGCGGCTGCGGCCAGAGCACACAGAGCGGCAGCTTCAGCGCGACCGCTGCCTGCACGGTCACTGCGTCGTATAACACTCAGTACTACCTGACCATGGCCGTAAGTCCATCGGGCGGCGGAACTGTATCTCCATCAAGTGGCTGGTACAACTCTGGCACAAATGTAGGCATAAGCGAGAGTCCTGCAACGAACTACGTATTCAATGACTGGACCTGCAGCGGCACGGGCTGCTACTCAGGCACCAGCACCAGCGCAACAATAACAATGAACAACCCGATCACAGAGACTGCGAACTACTATGCACCGGTTACTGTGACGTTCACCTCGTCGTCGATGTCAAGCACCTCTGGCACGGTGGTAACGGTCGACGGCGCGAATGTGGTCTATTCCAGCTTCCCGTACTCGATAACAGTTCCATACAGCTCATCAGTTGCATACTCCTACGCTTCGCCTATCGCTGGTTCCTCAGGCACCCAGTACGTCTATTCGTCGCTCAGCGGCTGCAGTCAATCAGCGCAGTCCAACAGCTTCAGCGCGACATCGACCTGCACGGTAACTGCATCTTACACGACTCAGTACTATCTTACGATGGCCGTAAGCCCATCAGGCGGCGGCACTGTATCGCCAGGCAGCGGCTGGTACAACTCCGGCTCAGCGGTCACGATAAGTGAATCCCCGGCAACGAACTACGTCTTCGATGACTGGACCTGCAGCGGCACGGGCTGCTACTCCGGCACAGCAACAAGCGCAACCGCAACCATGAGCGCGCCTATCACAGAGACCGCGAACTACTATGCACCGGTTACTGTGACGTTCGCCTCATCGTCGATGAGCAGCACCTCAGGAACTGTGGTGACTGTAGACGGCACTAACTTGGCATATTCCAGCCTCCCGTACTCAATACTTGTGCCCTATGGCAGCACAGTCACATATTCATACGCCTCGCCTATAGGCGGTTCATCGGGCACCCAGTATGCATATTCGTCGCTCAGCGGCTGCAGTCAATCAGCGCAGTCAGGCAGCTTCAGCGCTACCTCTACCTGCACAGTCACTGCGTCGTATAACACTCAGTACTATCTTACGATGGCCGTAAGTCCATCGGGCGGCGGCACTGTGTCGCCTAGCAACGGCTGGTACAACTCAGGCTCGGCAGTGACGATAAGTGAAACTCCTGCAACGAACTACGTATTCGATGACTGGACAGGCACGGGCACCGGCAGCTACTCAGGCACCACGGCCAGCACTAGCATAACCATGAGCGCGCCTATCACAGAGACCGCGAACTACTACTCCCTAGTCACCATTACGTTCACCTCATCGTCGATGAGCGGCACCTCAGGCACTGTAGTCACAGTAGACGGCACCAACGTCGCCTATTCAAGCTTCCCGTACTCGATAACAGTTCCATACAGCAGCACAGTCACATATTCATATACATCACCCATCGCAGGCGCATCGGGCACCCAGTATGCATACTCGTCGCTAAGCGGCTGCGGCCAGAGCGCGCAGTCCAATAGCTTCAGCGCGACATCAACTTGCACAGTCACTGCCTCATACACGACTCAGTACTACCTAACGATGTCTGCGAGTCGCACACCTTCTGGTGGCGGCTCTATATCTCCATCAAGCGGCTGGTACAATGCAGGCTCTAATGTTGGTATAAGCGCGAGCCAGGCAAATAACTACACATATACCGGCTGGAGCGGCACAGGCTCTGGCTCTTACTCTGGACTTGCGTCAAGCGCTACTGTAACAATGAGCGCACCCATAACAGAGACAGCAGGCTACATACAGAACTGGAATATAGGTCATATACCTTATCCTCTCCCGAACTCCATTCCTCCTGTACAGGGAACCGCATACGACCCAGCCAACGGCTACATGTATGCTCTGTTCGGTAACTCTTATATATATGCAATGAGCGGTACTTCGGTTGTTGCAAATATAACTTTACCATTTGCCGTTTCCTCTGTTATTTCAAGTAACTTCCCTCCATTTGTTTACGATGCAGCAGACGGCTACATGTATGGGGTATATAGCAGCGGTACGGCTACCGGTAATGGAGTATTCGCAATCAGTGGAACCAGCTTCATTGGCGTAGTCCCTGGCACAAGTTACACTAGTCCATCGTACCCCGGCACTGGCAACACCTTTGATGCTGTTTATGATTCTTCCGACGGTTACTTATATGTGGGTAATACGAACGGCACAGTTTCTGTAATAAGTGGCATGAGCATCGTTGCGATAGTTGGCAGCGGGCTAGGCAGCGGCGCCTATCCTGCCGCTGCGGTTTACGATTCTGCAGACGGCTATGTATACATAGCATACAGCGATTATATCTATGTCATAAGCGGCACTACTATTGTAGATACAATAACAATGCCTAATGGATACGACCCTATAACGATGGTCTTCGACCCATACAATGGATACATATACGCCGCCAACATAAATTACGGCTACATATACGCAATTCATGGCACAACCATTGTAGGCAACTCAGGAATATCTACTGCCAGCAATCCGGAATTTCTTGGCGTAGATCCGGCTAACGGTTATCTATATGTTACCTATAATACAGGTAACAACTATCCATACGTGACTGTTATAAGTGGCAATAGCACGCTTGCCTCCTCAATCTTTGTAGGTTATGTACCATACCAAACCATATATGATCCAAACAACGGTTATGTATTTGTTGTAACTAGTAGTGATGTCGTCACAGTCATGCAAGGCACGTCTATTATTGCTAACTTTACGGGATTTACTACCGGTGCTAGCTACGGCGGCTCAGGACCTGCATACGATCCAGCAGCCGACTCATTATATATGCCCGTCGACTATAGTAATTACGGTATAACGATCCTAGAGGGTGGTGCTAGCACTTTTAGTACAACAAACGTAAACCTGATGCTCTACCCCTCATCTGCGACATACGATCCCTCCAATGGTTATACCTATGTCCTTACTACGGACGGCGGGGCGTATGGGTACGGACCAGGCCATGCGTACGTCTTCAGTGGCACCTCAATTGTTGCTAACATAACTATATCAGGTCTGTACAGTTATAATACCACGTCTTCCAACGGTGCCGGTCAGTACTTCGGGCTGCCGCTCATCTACGATTCGAACAACGGATACCTCTATGGGGTTAACTCAGCGCCTTTGAGCGGTTCTAACCCTAATTATGGTGCAGTATTTGCTATAAGTGGCACCAGCTACTTGGGCACTGTGCCTGGGACGGGTCATGCCGGCCCTTACTATACCGGGGTTACGAGCATCGCAGCTTACGACTCTTCCGATGGCTACCTGTATGTGCTCAATAATAATGGCACGGTGTCCGTGATAAACGGCATGAGCATAATTGCTACCATCTCTTCGACATATCTACAAGGCTGCTATTCCATAACCTCAGGTGGCGGCTATGTGTATGTCTCTAGTAACAATTATGTGAACATAACTGTAATCAGCGGAACCAGCATAGTAGCTACCCCCTCAGGGCAATACTCCACAACCTTGCTATCTTACGATCCGTCTTACAACTATGTGTATGCCATACCACAAAACGTTCATGGCATCGCAGCCATCATAAGTGGGACTAGCTATGTTAAGGTCATCTCAGCTTCAGGCTATGAGAGCCAAAGCGCATATGACCCAGTCAGCGGCGAGATATACTTTACTTATCTTCCAAGCCAGGCCTCTGGAGCGATAGAGGTATTCAACACAACTAGCTCTCTAGGTATTAATGTATACGGCACTGAGCCGGGGTCCCTAGCATACGGGACCGATGGCTACATGTTCAACGATTTCTACTCCACACCGGCCATCGCGTTCGTTAATGCGTTTGGTGCGCTGCCATCAGGCTATCAGGGCATAAACGGCAGGATATTTTTAAACGAGTGGAGTGGCTCCAATCCGTCCAGCATAGGGTATTCACCGTCGGATAATTGTATATACTACCCCTTGTGGGATACTTCTTCAGGTGGCAACGGTGTTTCCATAATTTGCCTTACATGAATGCACATTCTAGAATACATCCACAATTTCATGTATGCTATGTCAATATCTTAAAGAATTCTCGGCTTCGTCGGTAGTTGACGCATAATTAGGGCAATAGTTTTTCTGTCTTGTTCTCGTTATAATCGTTAACGGCAGCGCCATCTATACACTCACCTAGTTCCTGGCGATCAGGCTTTTCAGCGCCGGCGATTTTATCTTGATGAGGTTCTTTCGGTAAGGAATTCGACTGCCGTGCCTACCGCATTATTGAGCTCGCTCTCAAGCTCCCTCAGCCACAGTCGTCACGGTCGACGGCACCAACATTGTCTATTCCAGCCTCCCGTACTCGATACTGGTGCCATACGGCAGCACAGTCACATACTCATACGCCTCGCCGATAGGAAGTTCCTCAGGCACCCAGTACGTCTATTCGTCGCTCAGCGGCTGCAGTCAATCAGCGCAGTCCAACAGCTTCAGCGCGACATCGACATGCACGATCGATGCCGAGTATACGCCGTGAAGTAAAGGCAAACCTTAAAAGCCTTGCCAGAGCTGTAAATGCGATGGAGTGAGATTATGGCAAGGAGCGCAATGAGCAAGAAAACAAACCCCGGCGTGTTCGCGCTGGAATTCGTGGGCAGCCTGTTCTACCTGTTCCTGGTATACCTGATGGGCCTCGACAAGATGCCCGTCAGCGTGGTATTCAGTGGCACAGGCTCGTTCTGGCTGCCTGTATTCGCTGGCGTGTCAATACTCGCTGCGATAGCGCTGTTCGTATTCAGCTTCACGTATTTGGGCGAGCCCAAGATACTTGCCGGAGAGCGCACCAAGAACATGGGGCTGCAGCTGGCAATGGTGCTGGGCATAACCTTCTTCGCCCTTACTATAGGCACGCAGTACTTCTTCGTTGCCCTGATAGGGTTCATACTGGCCCTGATAGGGGGCATAATGGGCTACAGGCTCTGAATATGCAGGCCCTGCCCTTGGGCAGGGCGTTCTCTTTCTCTCCAGCAATTCGGCTTTATTCCTGTGCGCGCCTGCATCCGCACAGCCAATCAGCGGCGCAGCTCCATGGCTGCTGCATCATTGCTTGCTGAAAAGAGTGCCGCAGAGCGCCTGCTTGCTTCAAGGTACGCCTCTATCGCCTTCTCGGCCCGCAAAGACACTGCATCGAGCGCCTCTGCGAGCGCAGCGTTGCTAGGATCTGCAGAGAGCGCAGACATGGAAGAGTCCAGTCCCTCACGTATCTCCTTGTAGAGCATGAACCGGTTCTCGTGGCTGTGCGAACAGTTGTGCAGCGGCGAGCGGTCGAGTTCGAATTCGAGCCGGTCTATCATACCATCTAGTGTTCTGCCTTGCTCTGCAGCCCTGTGCAGCCTGGTTTCGGTATCGGTCGCGTCAGCAGCGCGCTGCGCCCTAACTACAAGCTTGGAGTCAGACATTGTATCGCTGCATTTGCGAACCCGACTAATTTAAAGACGAAGTGGCATTCGTCAAGAAGCGAATTATGGAGCAATAAGATATTCAGCGGTGTTTGCCCTGCTGCCTGGCTACTGCCTGTTCACTGCGCCTGTTTTGCGTTTCGCCTTGGTAAAGCATAGCCTTGAGCCTGGAGAGCGCCCTGTTCTGCGCGCCTCGCCGAGCACAATAACAACATGGCTCTTTCCTGCCATGGTTCCTGCAATCGCGCTCTCCGCCATTATATCGCATCAAGGCTCAATCCGTAAGCAGCTCGACCTTGCTGAGACTGTAGTGCGCTACTAACTCATCAGGAATAGAAACGCCAGTGGATGGTGCAAGCTCGATATCTGCCCTGAGATACGCGGTCCTCATCTCCTCTGTAAGTGCTTTGTAGTTCTCGATGAGCTTCTTTGCTATTGTTTGCGGCACCCCCTCTATATAAATGTCCCTGTAGGCGTTCGTTCCATTGCTGCTGGGCAGAACCGCATGCACCTCAAGGTCTTCATGGTTCAGTAGATACGTGCTGTCCGATTCAGCTATCCCATCCCGCGCTATCCGCACGCACACCATGGCAGTGTCGCCAGGCCTCATCCTGTCCAGCTCCTCAACATGCGTGAGCCTGTCATTGCCCCTCCGCCTTGCTATTTCAGCCGCATGCTCCGTGCCCTTGGTTATTTCAGCATGCTCTCCAGTGCTGGGCACGGAATTCTGTTCTGACGGCTGCGGATGGCGCATTAGGAAACTGTGGAGCGAAGTAGGTGGGTAGCCCTTTTGGCAATCCTCGCTCCTAACCGTTTTCTCCATGATATTATTGCGCCTTTCCAGATATTTAAATGCTGTTTTTGGCATGCACGGCAGCCGTATGGTCGGAGCGGAGCAGCGCTATCGAGCGCTCCCAGAGCTCCCTGGGCTCTGTGCGCAGCAGCAGGCGCAGCGTCTTGCCTATGTCTGATCCCTGCAGTGCATTGAGCCTGCCTATGAATATGTCGCAGGCCTTCTCTGTACCGTAGTCCTCAAGCAGCCCCCATGCGCCCATGCTGCCCTTGGCAAAGTAACCGCGCACCCTCTCGGCATTCTCGGAGTCCGGTCCCGCGCCCATAGATGCAAGAACCAGGCGCGCCTGCTCCACGAGCGGCATGAGCCTGAAGCCGTAGTAGAGGGCGAAGAGCCTCGGCGCGCCCCGTCTCACGGCCTCTAGGAGCGGGCCCTTTGCGTAGAAGCTGGCGCCCCGCACCTCTGCAGCTGCATGCCACAGCTCGACATTGTGCCTGGCCACGCCCTCGGCAATGTGGAAATCATCGACGTAAATAGGATCTATGCGCAGCTCGCCCCTTGCTGCATCGTACGCGCTTGCGTTGATTACGAAAAGCCCCCGCCCGTAGGCCATATCGGCGGTGACGAGCACATTTGGCACGCTTGCCTTTATTCCGGCCAGGTGCTCTAGGCACGCAGAGGCGTCTGCCGCGATGCGCTGCGCCCTCTCTGCCGCATTGTTGAGGATGGAAGGCTCTGCAGTGCCGCCATCGCTTGCGTGCGGCGCGTACGCGGCCTTGCTGGTGGAAAGGCGCAACATGCTTCCGCTCCTCAATGCGCCGTATTGCTATTTATTGGTTGCTGCGGTCAGCAGAGGTCTGCCAGAACGGGTGCACCCGCCGGTCTCAAAGCCCTGTCCTCATTCTGGCAGCTTCTCTATGATCTCGCTCATCTCGGCATAGTGCCTCTTGACTATGCCTTCGGCCTTAGGGCCGAGCATCTTCTCGGTGTTGAGCCTGCAAAGGTCCATAGCCGCGCGCAGGCCCTCCTTGGTTGGGTTATTGACGTCAACATTGCACTTCCTGAATGCATCTCCTACGAAGAGCTTCACGCGAGCCTTGAGCTCGCTCTCGGGCACCCTCTGGTTGAGCGCCTCGTTGATCTCCCGGTTAGCGCTCTCGAAGCAGTTGATGAGCCGCTCTACCGCAGTTTCGGGGTCCACGCTGTTTGTCATGGCATTTGTCATAGCATCGCCTGCGCTTGTTTTCCATCGCAGTTCTTGTCTGGGCCATTTTCCAAGGCGCAGCGTAGGGCATGCTCACTCAGCATTTTTAAACTCTGCGCGCGCGGATTTTGACTCCTATGGAATTTCTGCACAGGTTTTTAAAGGCGCACTGCACATTAGTCGTGTTGATCAGCATGATAAACGCGATAATAGCCGTGCTCGACGAGCAGGAGCTGCTCGTAATACCGAACACGGATGTGCCGCTTGCGGAGCTAGTGGGCAGGAAGGCGCGCTACGTTGACAAGGAGGAGAAGGCCTGGCTCGGCAGGGTCGACCGCGTGGCGGAATCGATGCTCTGCGTGAAGCTCGACAGGTGGCCGAGCGGTCTGGGCCAGGGCCAGATAATAGAGATATACGAAGAGGGCGACGAATAAACAGAGCGGGTGGTTCAGTGCCCCAGAAGAACAGTAAGCCCAACATCACGATAATAGTGCTCGACTCGCTCAGGCTCGACGAGTTCAAGGCTCTCAAAAGCGAATCCGACTTAGAGGGTTTCGCAGTCACTGATAAGTGCATCGCACCCTCGCCGTGGACGCTGCCGTCGCACGCCTCGCTCTTCACGGGCATGTACCCAAGCGAGCACGGCGCGCACGAGACCAAGCGCATCAAGGTATTCGACATAGACGAGATAAAGCTGAGGCGCAGGACATTCGTGAGCGACCTGAATGACATAGGCTACAAGACCTATGCGATATCAGCCAATCCCTACGTGCACCCCGTATACGGCTTCAGCGAGTTCGACTACTTCAAGGAGGAATCCTATTACACTGACCTTGCGGGGCACGCGATAGAGGTGCCGGCGAGGCTCAAGCCATTGCTTGCGAAGTACAGGGAGCGATATGGCGGCAATCCCTTCAAGATAGCCCTTGCAATAAGGGATGACCCTGCGCTCATGGGCGAGATTGAGCTCTCAGACTGGTCTGCCACTGCCTACCTCACGCTGAGGAACCTTCTGAAGAAGGTGCGCGCCAAGATGATAGAGGGCTGGCCGCTCGAGAAGGGCGGCAAGAACACGCTTAGGGCTGTGCGCGAAACGATTTTCAGGAGGCCGTTCTTCCTGTTCATAAACCTCATGGAGCCCCACGACCCGTACATGTCGGGCAAGGGCAACGACATGAAGTGGTATGCCTCTTTTCTCAAGGAAGAGCCCAGCAAAGAGCTCGTTGGAAAGTGGAAGAGCCTCTACAGCACGGCCTCCGCAAGGGGCTACAGGTACGCGCTTGGCATAATAGCGAGCCTCAGGGAGAGGTACGGCGACGACCAGCTTATAATTCTCACGTCCGACCACGGCCAGGCGTTCGGGGAGCACGGCTTCATCTGCCACGGCAGCGAGCTCTACGACGAGCTGGTCAGGGTGCCGTTTGCAGTCATGCTGCCGAGAGGGTTTGCCACCAGCAAGGGCCATGGCAGGGCCTCGCTGGTCAATGTCAGGCCCTTCATCGAGGCAGTGCTCGCGGGCGACCGCAACGCCATGGATAAACTTTTCAGCAGGCGCGTCTACGCCGAGAGCTTCGGCGTTCCGGGCGATTTCATAGCTGTCAAGGGCATAGATGTCAAGAAGCTCAAGAGGTCTGACAGGCGGCAGAGGAGAGCGTTTCAATGACTAGGCTGCTGCTCATGGAATCCGGCTCGTTCAGCACAAGAGGGGGCGGCAGCGCAAAGGACACGTACCAGCTCTACAGGCATCTTCGCGAAAAGGCAGGGTACAGCATAGACGTATTCGCGGACTTCGAGCCGTTCGAGAAGGGCATAGAACACATAGGGCTGGAGAAGCTGCTCGGAAGCGATTACGACATAATCCTGATGAACTCGATACGCGACGCCATTGTCGTGGAAAGGTATGTGAGGCTGCACGGGCGCTCCGCTAAGATCCTTTACATAGACAGGGTCGCCGCGGTAACGCACTACTATAGCTCGCCCTCACGGCGCCTCTTCTCAAGGGTCATGCGCCCCGCCGGCGACCTGGCAGGCGTGGAAAGGCATGTGAACAGCATTACGCGCGCAACGAATGCGCAGATGTTCAAGTCAATCAGGGACTTCGGCGCGAAGTCTTACGCGCTCAGCCTGCTGGCGGATATGCGTTCCTGGCTTGACTGCTATGTCGGCATAAACGCCGAGATGGCATCGCAAGCGAAGCGCTACTTCTCCGGGCGCACGCGCATAGTGTACATACCAATAGCGCCGCACGACCAGTTCGTGGTCAGGCATGAGCGGAAGAGCGGCGCCGCAATAGCCGTGGGAAGGCTGGAGGAGTCCCAGAAGAAATTCTCGTTCCTGCTCAAAGGGCTGCGGCGCGTTCTCGCTCTGCATCCGGAGCTCGCTGGCAGGGAGCTCGTCAGGGTGTGCGGCACCGGCCCGGACAGCGCCACCTACTCTGCCATAACTGCGAGACTTGGCATAAAGCGCAATGTGCACTTCATGGGCTACGTGCCTGAGGACAAACTGGTAAGGCAGTACAACGCAAGCTCTTTCATGGTGTCTACGTCGGAATGGGAGGGGCTGAGCCACACGTTCATGGAGGCGATGGCATGCGGCATACCTGTGCTGGCAAACAGCAAAAACAACTCCATAATCTCTTACAGGCCGGTGAGGCGCATAGTGATGGAGGGCCGCAACGGCATGGTCTACAGGTACGGCGATGTGGACGACTTTGCAGAGAAGTTTTACAGGTTGTACTCCAACCCCAAGCTCTGCGCTGCCCTTGGCAGGCGCGCAAACATTTATGTGCGGCGCACGTTCAGCAGGGAAAGGATGCTGGCAAAGTACGACTCGCTTCTTAGGTCCCTGGGGCGCAGCCCGCCTAAATAGGTATGCGGCGCAGCCCTATGCCGCCATAGATATTAATGCTGTGGGTAAATAAAATATTAGTGGGTTATAATTAAAGGATTACCCACTATCCCGGTTCGATTATTCCGATTCCCGCGAACATCCCTTTATTGTAGAGCACAAACCTGCCGAGTTCCGGCGTAATTGCGTATCCTTCCACCGGCACCTTCCTGGAAAGGGTTATATCTGCCTCTACGGCATCCAGGAGCCTCGGCGGCCCTGGCCTCAGCGCACCCGTTGTTGTGTCGATTACACGCAGCACCCTTACTTTCCTGCAGGGTATGTCTATGCCGTTGAACTTAACGCTCATCGCCCTCCCGAATGCGCCAGTCACGAACACTCTGAGCCGTATCCTGTCCGTTACTATGGGTCTGCTGCTAATGCCTGATATAATGGTGCCGCGCATCTCCTTTGGCAGCGTGCCGGCCAGGGCGAGCGCAACGTTATTGCCCGCGTTTCCCACCTTTACGACTGCGCCATTGACAGTTATGCTCCTCACCTTTACTGCAGCGCCCTTCGGGAGTATTGCCACCATTTCGCCAGCTCTCACGCTCCCGCTCACTATCTTGCCTGCCACAAGGCCTCCAGGCAGCGTGCCCTGGACTGCTATCCTAAGCATGCCAGTTGCCTTTGGAGTTGCTTTCTTGGCGCTCTCGTAAATCATCTCTACCAGAGGTTTGCCGCCGTACCACCTCATCCTTGCGCTCCTCTTTACTGTGTTTTCTCCATCGTATGCAGATATCGGCACGAACGCGACATTGCGTTTATCGAAGCCTATCGCGGATATGAATCTACGCAGGCCCCTCTCTATGGCTCTGAATCTTTCTTCGTCGTAATTTACTGTGTCCATCTTGTTTACTGCAACAATGAGTCTGTCAATGCCAAGCATGCGCGCTACGAAGAGATGGCGCTTAGTCTGGCCCCGTATACCCTCGTCGGGCTTCGCGGAAACGAGCAGCACTGCCACCTCGCCGTAGCTAGCTCCGCTTATCATGTTCTTTATGAGCTCCTCGTGCCCCGGCACGTCGATGAACGCCAATGCCATGCCCCTGTGCTTTATCTCAGCCCTTGTAGTGTCGTATGTCATCTCGTTGAGCCGCTCCTCGGTGAAGCTGTCGAGGATGAATGCGGGCTCGAAGCCCCTGCCGAGCCTCTTGCTGTACTCTTGCGCCTCCCTTATGCGCACCCTCGTGGCTGCGCCAGTCTGCATCAGCAGCCGACCTATGAGCGTGGACTTGCCATGGTCCTTGTGGCCCAGCAGCGCTATGTTCCTGACCTGCATTCACACACCGTTCACATATAACCCAAAGCCCTCAGCCTCTCCATGGCAGCCTCGTGCTCCTTGTCCATGCTCCTGCCTGAGCGCTCCTCCTGCCTGGTGGTCCTCAGCTCTCTTATTATATCATCTACATTCTTCGCATTGGACTTCAGCGCGACAGTGCAGTGCGTGCAGCCGAGGCTCCTGTACCTGAAGCCGTTCCTCGAGAAGTAGAGCGGATTTACTGGTATGTGCTCCCGCTTTATGTACCTCCACACATCAATCTCATTCCAGTCAAGCAGCGGGTGCACCCTCATGTGCTCCTTCGCGTCGAGCTTCGAGGCGTAGTCGTCCCACAGCTCCGCGGGCTGGTTCTTGTAGTCCCACCTGAAGTCCCTGTCTCTTGGTGACATGTAGCGCTCCTTCGCGCGAATTCCATGCTCGTCACGCCTTATCGACACTATGAGTGCGTCGAATCCGTATTCCTCCAGCAGCTTCTTCAGGGTTTCGGGCTTGTTCCTGCCGCAGCACGCTGAGCCCATGGGATCTGGCTTTATCTCGCTGCGCCCCACTATGACCTTGAAGTTCCACTTCTTGGAGAGCCACTCTCTGAAGGCGTACGTCTCTGGAAAATCAATGCCGTTGTCTATGTGGATGACCGGGAAGGGTATCTTGCCGAGAAACGCCTTCCTCGTAAGCGCCAGCATGGTGGTCGAGTCCTTGCCCATGCTCCACAGCGCTGCAACATTCTTGAACTTGAGCTTCGCCTCTCGTATTACGTATATGCTCTTTTCCTCGAGGGGTTTGAGGTCCTGCTCTATCATGAGATCCACTCGTCTGCCTTGTTTACTGTAAGCAAGCCCTTCATGTAGTATGTCGCGCCGACCACCGCGCCCGACTTCTTCTCGGATATCGGTATCTTAACAATTGGCCTCTGCTTGGAGTCGTAGAGCTGCGCGTACGCCTTCCTTAGATCCTGCGCCCTCTGCAGCTTGCCATTCGGGTAGACTACCTTGTAATACTTTAGCCCGCTCCTGGGCAGGGCCTTCACGAACGCCTTCCAGTGCCCCTCGCTCTGATCCTTCCAGAGCGCGTCTACTATTGCCTGAATATCTGCTCTTGCCATCCGATCACTATGCGTAACCCAGCGCCTTGAGCTTCTCCATCACTCCAGCCTTCGCGCCCCTGCCCGACCTCTTCATCTCCATCTCCGATACGGTTTCGCGCATCACATATGTCACGTAGTCTGATACCGACGAGAAACCTGTGCTCCTTATATTCGACCTTATGCGCTCGAAGAGCGGAGCCGGGATAGTTATAGTGGTGTACTTTCTCTTCTGAGTCTCCTTTCCCTTCATGGCCGCACCCATTTGCAGTTTAATGCAATAACATTAAAATATAAAAAGGTTCGCTAAGGCGCCTGCGGACGCCTGCCTACCTGCGCACGAATACTGCAGTGTAGTCCAGAATCCTAGACAGCGGCGCGGCCACGCGGCCCGCGCCGAACGCGCCCCTCAGGAACTCAATGTCGGCAGCGGTTATGCCGCTGAGCGCGGCCAGCAGAGGCGGGTAGACGATAAACGCAAGCGCAACGTTCGTGAGCAGCGCTATATACCCGAACGAGAGCGCGCTCGACACAGCATAAAGCAGCGCGAAAAGCAGGACTGATGCTGCTGCAACTCTTGCGGGCTTGCCGAACTCAGGCCTGTAGGACACGCTCCTCCTGAACTCCAGTATGTAGATTACGTCCATGATTGCTTGGAATATGATGAACACCCCTACAATCATGCCGATAATCTTGAATATCGGCGTGAGCACGAACAAAAGCGCCAGCTCTATTGCAGCGGCGAGCAGCTGGTACCTGAGGAACTTCCTGACAGCACCCATGCCGAGCAGCATCGTGCTGGCGTAGTTCCATATCACGCCTATCGCAAGGCCCACCGCGACGAGCGAGAGGTATAACGGCGCATATACATACTTGTGCGAGAATAGTATGAATACTAGGGGCGTCGAGACCGAGACTATGTATGCGACTATGGGTGCGAGGAAGAGCAGCGTGTAGTACACGCTTCTGTTGAGCGAAGGCCCTATGTGCGCACCCACGCTGTCACGCAAAGCGACCTTGGAAAATGCTGGAAGGAGCACGAACGCCGTGGTCGAGAGTATTATTCCGACGCCGCCTCCCATCTCATAGCCTATGTTGTAGTTGCCCACCACTGCCGCAGTCACGAAACCTGCCGCGAAGAGCAGTGCGAAGCTGTATACGCCCTGCGCAACAAGGCTGGACAGGTAGACGGGCGCAGCGAACGAGAGTATGCTCTTGGTCTGCTTGAGGTCGAAGTGAAGGCCCGGCCAGCCCACGGCGCGCGTAACGAATAGCAGGCCTATGGCAGTTGCAACGACTATGCCTATGCCGAGGCCAGCAACTGCACCCATTATGCCGTAGCCGAGCAGCACGAGCGCCGGCGCGGCCGCGAGCTGCACGTACGAGTAAATCATATCTATTATCGCGCCCTCCTTGGCCCTGTCGAGCGCCACAAGCGAGGCCATTGTGAGGTTGAAGAGCGCCCAGAACCAGACGAGTGCCGCAGCAAGCATGAAGACGTGCGCAAGGTCAGGCTGGTGGTAGAGCGTGCCGGCCACATACCCGCTCACTGCAACGCCCGCAACCGCCAGTACTGTAGATATAGCTATGGTGGCAATGTAGGCGTTCGAGAGCATCGCCCTCTTCGCGGCCCTGTCATTCAGCTCTACGAGCTTTTTCCGCATGGCAGTGCCTATGGTGAAGTTGCCGAGAGTACCGAAGAGCGTGTAGAACGCTATAACTATCGAATACAGCCCCCAGTTGGTCACGCTGAAGAGCCTGGCGAGCACGGCGAAGAGCGCAAGTATGGCTATGGAGCCGAGCACCTGGCCGGTCACGTACACCGCGCCGCTCCTTGCGGTGCGTGTGCCGAGACCCTTGCCTTCGCCTGACTGCCAGCTTTTCGCTGCTGCCACTGCCATCGCCCCTGCAATCGCACTTATAAGGCAAGCATAATGTTTTAGTTTGTTGCTACTGGGATATACAGGGCACGCAGGCTCGGCATGCCGACCACGAAGTTAGGCAGGGGCTTCGGTAAGGCCATTTGCAAGGCAATCCAATTTGGTGCAGATACATGATCATACCAATCGCGCTTGCGCTTTCCACAGCAGTTTCATGGTCTGCCGCAGGCGTCATACTCAAAAGCGTCTCGACAAAGTACGGCAGCATGGCAGCGACGCTGATGATAGCCGCGGGAAACCTCGTACTTTTGAGCATAGTGCTCCTGTTCATAGGCGGTTTCAGCCTGAGCGCATACTCTATGCTGCTCTCGCTTCTGGGCGGGGTGCTTACTGCCATCGGCTACCTCCTATTCTATACATCGTTGGAGAGGGAGCAGGCGTCAAACACCTTCGCCACGATAGAGATACAGGTTGTGCTGCTGGCCCTCTACGGGATACTTGCGCTGCACGAAGGCATAACAATCATCGGCGCGGGCGGCATCGCACTTATCCTGCTCGGCGTGTTCATGGTCTCATTCGAGAAAGGCCGCAGGTTCAACAAAGGCCTTCTGCCCGCGATGGCAGCGAACGTCTTCTGGGCGTTCGGGTGGATAGCGCTCGTGTATCCCATAGCGCATTCTAAGACAAGCCTGCTGCCCGTGTGGATAAGCTTCATTGCCGCCATAACGATGGTCTCTATTGTTATGTTTTCGTCGAAAAAGCGCATCAGCGGCCTGGCAAGGATAAGCGCCGGCGGCGCTGCTACGGGCCTCGGTGCCGGGCTCCTCTCCGGCACCGGCAACGCGCTGTACAGTGTGCTGATATCGTTCAAGCAGCTGGTCTTCGGCACTGTGCTTTCGAACACCTCGCCCGCGCTTGTAGCCGTGTTCGCGCATTTCGCATATCACGACAGGCTCACAATGCTCCAGATAGCGGGCATTGTTTTTGTCGTGGCGGGGGGTCTGATTCTCGGCGCGTACTGAAGCTGCGCGTCCGCCCATAAGCACGGCGTTCCCACGCCAGCATTGCCAGGCCTTGTGGTTTTGCCGCAGTCCAAGATGGTCAATCAAAAAGCCAACATTGGAAGCCCATGACTTCGGTCGTGAGAGGACGTCACACAACACGCTTAGCCGAGAGGCTGAAGATATTCGGGGAGATAAACGTGCCCCGGGCCGTGGAGGCGGAGCAGAGGGGGCACAGAATTCTCTCATCTAGATATGAGCGCAGAAGTCGTAGACTTCAAAAATGACTACAAACGCCTAAAGTCCGAAATCAAAAGGCTTGCCCATTACCGCCAAGTGAGGTAAGGTTCAGTACGTTCTGCCGAAGTACATCTCGATTGTGTTGTCTCTTCTACCGCACGCTGCACATGCTGCATCAATGTGCTTCTCCGGAACGAAGCCCACGGTGGGTATGCCTATCTCCTCTTCGAGCTTCCTTCCACACTTCTCATCCCCGCACCATGGCAGGCCTACAAGGCCCTTTCTTTCTGTGTAGTGCTTCTTCAGTTCACCAACCGTCAAGAAGTGCAATATTCTGCTCTTGAAATACTCATCTACTCTCTCCTTCAGCGTCTTGGTTATCTCGTCCATCAACGCAAGAACGCGCTTTGGCGCATCTTTGGCCTTTATGGTCTCCTTCTTCAGAGTGTCCCTCCTGAATATGACGAGTTCCCCGCGCTCGATCTCTTTCAGTCCAAGCTCTATCCTTACCGGCACGCCTTTTGCCTCCCATTCGTAGAACTTGTCGCCGACTCCCTTGGGCTTGTCGTCTATTTCGACCCTCAACTTCTGCTTCTCCAACATCCCCTTCACGTTCTCTGCGGCCCGCTTTACCGCATCTTCCGAGCCCCTCTTGAAGATTGGCACTATCACAACGTGTATCGGGGCTATACTGGGCAGCATTATCAGCCCCCTGTTATCGCCATGCACCGCGAGCATGGCTCCGAGCTCCCTCTCGGATATGCCGTAGCAGGTCTGGTGAACATATGACTCCTTATTGTTCTTGTTCCTATAAGTCAGGCCGAAGGCCTTTGCAAACTTATCACCCAGGTTTATGACTGAGGCAAGCTCCAAGGCCTTGCCGTCGGGCATCACTGACATAATATCTATATTGTAGACCGCGCCTGCGAACGTGTCCCAGCTCGGGGTCCTTACCACGATGTACGGTATCAGCATCCTGTCGAAGAACTCGCTATACGCTGCGACGCCCTCCCTAATCTGCCGGTCAGCCTCCTCGGCGGTCGCGTGGAAAGTGTGTGCCTCCTTGAACTCAACGACCTCCCTGAGCCTTAGCATGGGCCTAGTCTGCTTGGTTTCATGCCTGTACATGTTCACCACTTGGTACAGCTTCAAGGGAAGGTCCGTCTCGGATCTTATCCATGGCTTTACGCTCTCGTAAATTACGGTTTCGGAGGTGGGCCTCACGTAGAGCTTTTCTGTGAGCGAGTCGTTGCCTGCCTGAGTGACTATGTAAGCCTCGCCCTTGAAGCCCTTCAGGAAGTCTCTCTCTTTCCCGAATATCGATTCCGGTATGAGCATCGGGAAGTAGGTCTCTTTGTGGCCCGTCCTGTCCATTATCTCGCGCATGACTGACATCATTTCCCTGAGCGCTCTGAAGCCGTACGGCCTCCATATGTACATACCCTTGACTGGATACCTCGCATCTATTATGTCCCCCACATCAAGTGCACGGTCGTACCACTCTGAAAAATTCTTTATCTTGTCTATCGAAAATGTGACCTTCGTGCTTGTGCTAGCCTCGCTTCTTGAAAGTGCCTCATTGGGCGATTTTAGATTCGGCATTTCACGACCTTACTATCTTTGTTTTTGTTCAACTTCTTAGACGGACGCATGTTCAACCCTCTGCGCATAACACGCAATGGCATACGATATTGCCTGTACTAAATATACAGCTTTTTCCTTAGTCTACATAGAGAGGGTGAACACAGTATCACACCACTGAAACGTTTAAAAGCCTATCGTATAGTTTTGTATGCCCCATCCCGAAATACATAAATGTGGCGGCATATCCAGCATTGCACCATGCCTATTGCCGGACAGACTCCGGTCGAGGTAAGCTATAAATATCTAAATTAGGCAAGTAGAGCTGGGGGTTCAATGAGCAAAGTTGCAACCAAGGGTGTGAATAAGGAGGCTACAAACGATTTCAATAAGATGGACCTGGACGAGAAAATTAGTTTTGCAGAGTACTTGGGCAATATGGGCCTACAGCCCAGGACGGTAGGCCGGCTATGGGAGAGCGCACTTGACGACATGCTCGAAGCTATCAACGATCATGAGGCGGATTTCGACACGCTTACAACCTCAATCAAGTTCCTTGACGCCTTCAGGCTTGGCAACTGCGAAGGCTGCAGGGACGAGAAACTTCTCGAGCCGGACGAGCAGCGTCTTGCCGATACAGGTATCATAGACGCTATCATGGGGCTGGGCATCGACCTAATGCTAAACAGGGATGTTCGGGAACATGCATCCCCAATCGTGCAGGACCTTGCAGACCGCCTGTTGAAAGGCACAGGCAGCGCCTATGGCTGCGCTAACCATATCCGCGACATGCTGCTCAAGGCCGGGCTACCCCTGCTGAAGCGGGAGGTTGAGAATGTGCTGTATGTCATTGAGGAGCTTCAGGGCACTTCTGGCAGCATATCATTCGACTGGGGCAAGGACAGGCGCCTCAGGGAGAGGCTGCTCGAGGCCGCGGCCCGCTTTGACGCGGAGGACGAGGAAGAGCTCTCTGAACGCATGGTGAAGCTCTTCGAGCTGCCAAAGGAGAGAATGGCCGAGGAAAAGATCAGGGAAAGAAACCTTCTGCGCACGTGGGAGCTGGTGGAGCTCAGCTGGCTGAAAGGCAGGCCAAGTGACTTCTACGATCGTGCAACTGAGTACCTACTTAAACACTACAGGGCAGTCACAGAGGCTACTAATGCGAAGTCTCCAAACGAGCATGAGATCAAAGAAGAGCACGCGGCCGCAGTGAAGAAGATAATTGGCTACATTGAGCCCAAGAAGCCAAATCCTACAAACTGACACTAGGTGCGCCTTGCTCGTTATAAAGCGATACAGATAGGGCTGCTTTAAGCAACCTCTAAATATCTGGAAACCTATAAACTATCTTGTAGGGGTGTTTGAGCTCATGTACAAAACAATTGAGCTTACTAGCAAGAACAGCAGCACAGTCGCGAAGGTTAACCCAGCAAACGGCCAGCTGTACTACTTTGGATTGAAAAGGGATGGGCGCAACGTGATGTGGCCAGGCGGCGCTCCGCAAGAAGAGCAGCCCAAATCCTATGGCTGGCCCAACACAATCACCTTCCCTTTTCCGACCTACGGCCCGGTTCCGAATGATGGCTATATCACAGTAAATGGCGAGAAGCACAAACTGGTGCAGCATGGTCTGAGGTACAACAACTGGAAGCTCGCATATGTCTCAGAAGACACGGCCACTTTTGCACAGTCATATACTGCAGGTACAGTAATCCAGAGCGATAAGGGCGAAGCAGAGTACCCAGCATCATATACAATGATAGGCGAGTACAAAGTCGAAAATTCAACCCTGCACATACTGTTAAACACTGAGAACACCGGCAGCGCGCCTTTGACTTGTGCTCCTACACTGCATCCAGCCTACATGCTTTACACAGTAGGAAAGTTCGTTTATGAGGGCGGCGCCTATGACGTCAGGGAAGTGCTCCATGAGAGCGGCCATGTACGTACACTCAAGGATATAAACACTGTGTCGCTGGTATCAGATTACGGCAAGGTTACAGTACAGCACGACTTAGGCAACACGTGGCTGTGGGTGCCGCCAGTCTCAGACCTCAATCAGAGCCCGTACCTTGCGGCAATAGAAGCTTCAACTACTCCAGAGCTTCTAACCGACGAGCAGAACAAAGACAAGGAACTCCCAGAGGTAAATGGCTACAGAACTCTGCTCAGAGGCGAAAAAGCAACATACCACTACAGCATCACGATTGACGAACTGTAACCGGCTCAGGGCCCTTTGGTTTCTACTCATAACCGGTGCCATAGGCACAGTATTGGGTGTCGGCGCTAAGCTCCTCAGGAAAAGAGCTGCCAAAGACTAGGGCTTTGGTCTGCTATCTCAGGTCGTACGACATCCATACTGCGATATCCATTGGGTTCGTGTTGGAGTAGTACCTGTCGTTGTAGCCACACCTCCTGAAGCCGCATTTCCTGTAAAACCTGTCTGTGCCATCCAGCGCAGGGGCTTCAGCGATTAGGCATCTGTACTTGTTCATAGCATGTGCCCTCTTCTTCAAGAATTCGACCATCTTTCTGCCCGCACCTTGCTTGCGAAGTCCGGGTTCCACAAAAATATCGAGCACTTGCAGAGTCTCATTCCAGTCGTTGCGAACTAAGCCAGTGAATCCCACAATTCTTTTATCTTCGACAAGGACAAACATCTCATTGTCCTTTGCTTTCATGACACCCTTCCAGTCCCTGTTTCGCTCGAAATCGTACTTTCTGCTCAGGGCCTTTATAGTCTTGAAATCCTTGGCCACGGCTTTTCTGATTTGCATAGCACTAAGTCGAGAGTAAGTCCTATAAAGTTATTTGATTCGGTGTTGCTATGAAAGCACTATAAAAAGCCTGTTCACTGGGCCGCTAATCCTTGCCTACCACTTTGAAGCGCTTGTCTGCCTCAAACAGCTCCTGCACATACTTCTTCATTTCCGAAGGTGGATTGCTCCTCTGGAACACTATCTCTCTTACTCGGCCCTCTATTTCATTCATTTTTGGGGTGTCGTATCCAAACTCCCTTTGAATGTACTCCATAATCCCGACGAACCGGTCAGCTCTGCTCATGATCTTTTCGATTTCCGTACTTACCCGCCTAATATCGACTTCCTTTTTGCTAGCAACCGACTTTTCGCCGTACACGTTATGCACCCGTTCTTCTATAACAATTTACATTCATCCAAAATATATAAAACTAACTCTTCATAGGCTCGGCCAAATAGTTTTACGGAGGACAGCCGATCTGGTTCCCTACCCATTGTATAGAAAAGAACATCGATTATTTGTTTGGCAAAACGAGATTTCGGCACGTATAAATATCTGCAAAATCATAAACTATTGAGGGAGGACTGTCATGCGCTCGTTCAAACATGCACCAGAAACCAGCACCAATCTGCAGCCTAAGCCAGGTACGACGGCTGCGCATCAATGGCCTTCTGAAGAAATCAAGAAGTCATGGTCTGGATCATTCACAGATCCACGCACCCATGACGATAACAGGTTCTGCTACTTGGTGTATGCTTATAATCCACCCGCTCAGCTGGCTCTGCGCGAGCTTGCGCGCCGGGAAAAGGCATACTCCAGCAGTGCGGATATGGAATACATAAACCTGCTTGAGCACCCTGAGCTCATAGCAACGCGTCCTACAATATCTACGTCTGTTATACGCCAGGACCACACAGCGACGTTCGCGGATGTGGGGTACATACTGAAGGTTCCTGCCGAGAACGTGCTGGCTGCGAGCCCAGACGACCGCGGCACATTCGTCAAGGATAGGCAGGAGTTAGAGCAGCTCAAAGAAAGGAGAGACATTTACGGTACTGTTGATCAACTTGTTAGAGCCTCGTCCGCACTTAACGAGGTCGTGGTGACAGGCAAGACAGAGGCTGGCAAAACCGAAATCATCGGCATATTCTACAAGTGTTACAGAGACAATCCAGACCAACCTATTGGGTCAAGTCGCGAGCTGAAGATCCTGAACCTGATGCGCGCCAAACTCCCTGAGCTTCCAGTAGTAAAGATATTCAAGCCAGAACCATACTCCGAGACAAAAGCCGAGCTGTGGAAAGACCAGGCCGCCTATAATGGCACGGTTCAAAGACGACAGCTGGAATGAATTCAGCAAAATTGAGTACGAGGTCATAGATAGGGACTACAAGTCCCACAGGATGACAAAAACCGAGCTTGACATGATGCTTGACATAGCCAAGAACCACCTCTCAGCAGATGACAGCAGGCTAGTTGAGGAGAAGACTGCAGAGATACTAGAAGCCCACTCGCAGTACAAAGGTGGAGATAAGCTTCCCACGATAAATTCCGTTCTCAGAACCGATCCCCAAAAGATCATGCAAGAGCTAAACTGGCGCATTGGAGGGTCGCATATGGGGCTCTAAGAGCTGTCGAAAGAATCAGGATTGAAGAGGGGGAACAAAGTCGCATAAAGATGCTATTCATGTCTCTGTATCGACACATTGCAGCGCAAGCGCAGGTATCCGTCCAAAACGTATGAATTAAATGCCTTTCTAACCAATATAATGTTGATATAACGTGATTTAGTGAAAGGAAAAGTGAAAATGTTCAACTCCGAAAGGGGTTTTGGATTCATTACCGGAGACGACGGTAAGGACGTGTACGTGCACAGCAGCTCCATACAGGGAGCTACTAGTCTTGCAGTC
The DNA here is from genome assembly GCA_021828155.1 of Microcaldota archaeon. Lineage (GTDB taxonomy): Archaea > Micrarchaeota > Micrarchaeia > Micrarchaeales > Micrarchaeaceae > JAMCYM01. The sequence goes on from JAKAST010000002.1 coordinate 25,421, forward strand.
GGTGACGAAGTCGAGTACGACGTAGAGCAGGGCGACCGCGGACCTAGGGCAAAGAACGTAAAGAAGCTGTAGGCCTTTAAGGTTACGCAGGTTCCCGTTTTTGCATGGATTAGGCGGAGCCGTGCCTGTCAGCCAGCCACAGAGAAGCATAACCTATTCTGTATACTGCCCTTGTAGTTTCAGTTTATCCTCGGCAGGCGAGCGCCCACGAGTTTAATTAATCCAATTACCCTCCCAGACTTAAATTTCCCGCTTCATGAACGGAACATCTCTCTTCTTTTGAGCCGCAAAGAGGGGTACCTTCTATCTATAAATATCTGACTGGTTTCATTACGGGTATGGGTGTCGGTCATGTCAGGCAAACAAGCAACCATAGAGAAAAGGAAGCTGTCTGTTGACAGGGCAGCCAATATTGTAGTTGGGGCTCTATCACGTAGGTACGGCATAAGCCCCGAAAATTTTAATGTGGACCAGGCCAGCTACGAGGAAGAGAACGAGAGGAACATATACATCAACGTAGGGGCTTCAGGCAGATCTGAGTGGTACCAGCTAGTCAGGGTTGTAGAGATGCCAAACAAGGGCGACCCATTCGTACAGGTATTCGTGCGCTTCGACGAGTTCAGACGTGCGGGTTTGGTGAAGGCTAACTATGATACTACGTTCTCAAGGTGGCTTCTGAGGAAGGAGTTGAGGACGAATATTAGCTGGCAGGAGGTCCTACGCACCAAGAGCGAACTGAATGCCTTCTCCAAAGAGCTCGTTGACGGCCTATTCAAAGAAGGGAATTGGTTCAGGGTCGGCATAACATATTACCCAATGGGCTGAGCGCCGAAGCCTGAATTTTAGGCCTCTGCAGGGCATAAATATTGCTATCCAACCAAGCTTATGGATGTTCGACTTTCCAAAAAGGCGAAGACTTATGGCCATAACCACAATAATCTCAGACCTAGGCGGGGTGGTCATGACTAACGATGGAGTAAGGAACAACACCCGCATATTAGGATACTTCAGGGTGTCAAGCGAAGAGGCGAGCAAGGCGTGGGAGGTGCTCTGGCCAGGATACCGTACAGGCAAAATCACTGAAGAACAGTTTTGGACAGAGTTCTTGAAGCTGACTGGGGCGAAGGAAGCAGACATAGAGCAGGCAAAGCAGATTTACAGGGAAAGCCCAATGCCCTCAAAGCCGATGCTCACAATACTCGAAAGGCTGAAGGGGCACTACAAACTTGCTGCTTTCACAGACGCCGGAAAGGAATGGCTTGCATTCGAAGTCGAGAAATTCAGGCTTGATAGGTATTTTGAAGTTATAGTAAGCTCTTCCGATGCCGGATTTGCCAAGCCCGATCCGAGATTCTATTTTGTCCTGATGGAAAGGCTTGGGGTGGAGCCTGAAAACTGCCTTTTCATAGACGACAAGCCGGCCAACCTCGTGCCTGCCAGACAGCTTGGAATGTCGACTATACTGTTCAGAGGTGTTGCGGAGCTAGAGACGGAACTTGGCAGGCTAGGCATCAAATACAAGTCAAAGGATAAGTCTTAGGTGCTCAATAAGCTTGTACGCCATTTCTTGCTTCTATTCTTTTAGCCTTGCCAAATGATTATGACTTTGCCTTTGCTCACTCTGGTGCAGAGGTTTCTTGTCTCGACGGCCCGAAGTCTCTCACAATGCTGTGCCTGGGAACGTTGAAGTGCTTGCGCCAATTCTTTAGTCTCCCAACCGGTGCGTTTCTTAAGATGTAATAAAGGGTGCCTATTGTGGCAATGCCGAAGAGCAGCTCGAGGCTCACTATGTCGAGATAAGAGACTATGAGCAGTATCCCAAATATCCCTGCAATTGATACTGCCGGTATATACCGCTTTTCGTGCTGCTGCTCCCTTTTGAGGCTGTAGTAGAAGTATACAGCAGAGACGTTTATTATGAAGTAGGCGCTGAGGATTGCCGCGTTGGATGAATCCACTATCGTTCCAAATGAGACGAGCAGCAGGAACGCTACCGAAAGTATCGCAGATATCGTTATAGCATTGACAGGGGTGGAAAACCTGTCTATATAAGATAGGAATCCTGGGAGCTCGCGATCTCTCCCCAATGCGAAGAATACCCTGGATGTGCCGAGCACGCCAGTAAGTATGACCCCAGCAGTGGCGGTTACGCCACCTATCGCGATTATAATCGCAAGTATGCTGTCATGCATGCTTTTTATGGCAGTTGATAGAGGCGCGGACGAGTTGGCAAGCACCGAGTAGGGCACAAGGCCGACCGCCACAATAGCGACCGCTATGTATATTACCGTCGATATTATTATGGAGAGTATTATTGCCTTCGGTATGGTCCGTTCGGGATCCTTTACCTCGTCGCTAATCGTTGTGACTCTTGAAAACCCGGTGAAGGCGAAGAATATTATGGCGGCGCCGGCAATCGTCCCTGTCACGCCGTTCGGTGCAAAATTGGCTAGGTTTGAGGGATTGAAGCTGCTGAGTCCTGATACTATGAATATCAGGAGCACCACAATGTTTATCACTACGAAGGCTGATATCGTTTTGGCCGAGTTCTTTATTCCCAGAATGTTTATCACCGCGAACGCTATTATTGCGGCGACTGCGAAGTAGACCGTGTTTATATGCGTGGCGAATAGTATGTTGACGTAGCCGCCCATGCTCAGGGAGACCGCGGCTATAGCAATTATGTTGCCAAACGTCCATAGCCAGCCGCCTATGAAGCCCGCAAATGGCCTGAACGAATCTTTCGCGTATTCGTAAACTCCACCCTCCTTGGCGACGTGCCTGGCTATCTCGGCGAAGCTCAATCCTGTGAGCACGGCTATCAGCGCCGAGAGTATTATCGAGACTATTATGGACGGGCCTGCATGACCTATCGCTACCCCTATTATCACGAATATTCCGGCGCCTATTATCGCGCCCAGATTTATCATGAGCGCCTGCAGCAATGTCACAGACCTTGATAGCGTATTCATTCAGCACATCATTGTACGATTAAGCTTATTAGCATTGGCTATCCTGCACTAGGGACATAGGAAAGATGAGAAACGTATAAAACGTTGATAAAGTAACTAGATCAACAAGACCCGCATGGCAAAAGATTTATAAGGGCGAAGCCTTTATACCATTACTACATACTAGGTAAAAATACTTCTTGAAGATGGTAATTTTGTATGACAACTTCACTAAATATTTAGAAAAGGTTACAGAGCGCAAAGACCTAACCTTTGATGAAGCCGTTGACTCTTTTGATTTAATTACTGCTGGTAATATCAATGATATTCGAATAGGGGCGTTCCTCAGCGCGCTCAAAACAAAAGGGGAGACCTCAACAGAGGTCGCTGCTTTTGTAACAGCTCTTAGGCGCAAGGCGAATAATATCAATCCACATGTTAGAGGAAGACTTACAGACACTGCAGGTACGGGCCACGCCTTATTAAAAACAATTAATATATCAACCATAAGCGCTATTGTTGCGGCAGGATCAGGTGTGCCTATAGTCAAACATGGAAACAGAGGAATAACTAGTGTCTGTGGAAGCGCAGATTTGATAGAAGCGCTAGGAGCAAATATTAGCCTAACTCCAGATCAAGTTAATCAAGTTATTGAAAAAATAGGGTTCGGATTCCTATTTGCTCCTATTTTCCATCCGGCATTTAAGTATGCACTTTTGCCAAGAAAGGAACTAAGAATAGCAACTGTTTTTAACATTTTAGGGCCTTTGACTAACCCTGCTGGAGCAAAGGCGCAGATAATTGGTGTTTATTCAGAAGATCTTGTTGGTTTGGTTGCTGATTCCCTTCGTAAACTGGGAACTGAGAAGGCACTTGTAGTATACGGAGAGGGCGGGCTTGATGAGCTGTCAACAATCGGCAAGACAACTGTTGCCGAAATAAATGGGGATAAAATCGAGAACTATCAGATTGAACCTAAAGATTTTGGTTTAGAAGTAGCTAGGCCAGAATCGATAGAGGGCAAAAACCCTGCAGAAAGCGCAGTAATAGCAAGAAATATTCTATCGGGCAAAGAGGGGCCAGAATTGGACGTAGTTCTACTAAATGCCGCCGGTGCCATATATGTGGCAGGAGCCTCTAGTTCAATAGCTGATGGAATAAAAATTGCATCTGAAAGTATTACAAGTGGGAAAGCTTTAGATAAACTAGAGAAATTCATAGAAATGACAAACGAATTCACCTACAAGAAGGATTAGAAGTGACAGACTTAATAACCCAACAATATGTGGTAGGTTTGGGCAAGATTACATACTCTGGGAGAAGCGACTAAGGTAAGGTATGTGCTTATGTCTGCATCAACACAAATATTTTTAGAATTTCCATGAAAGCCCCAAAGCGCAGCTATAAATATCTAAAACAGCAGAGCACATCTTGCATAGGCAGAGTGATATTTAATGTGGATTGGTGAAAATCCAGAAGACGTTGCGGCACTTTCAAAAGTTGTTCCTTTAGTGAGCGCCAATCTAGATAGCTATGGCATAAATACAGATAACCTAAGGGTTATGGTATCCAACGTTTCTGTGGCTCCTCCTGACATAAAGGAATGGTTGTATAGGTTTTTTGAAATAGAAGGAGGGATAGCGGTAGATGTGGCAGCAATGCGAGAGAAGCTCATAAAGACAGGAAAAAATGATGTCGATGAGCGGAATCTGCTATACGCCATCGCAAACGAAATCGCCGGAATTATGGCGTACAGATTGGCTGACGGTTATCGTGGCTTTTATTATGATGATGATTTTAAATACAGTGCAGCCGGATGGTTTCAGTATACACTTTTTCCAGAAATCGATGCTTCGAAGTGGGCGCGGCCAGACGAGAAAATTAAGAAATTGGAATCGGTTTCTGATAACTTGTATGACCAAATGCGTGATGGCTTCGAGGCTTCTCTAAAAACCGCAGCTCTTAGAGCCTCTTTGCCATACGATGAGTTTATGCACGAGGTGGTAAGTACGGCTAGGCTCAAAGGCCAGACAAGCGCCCTCCGGTACACTTCCATGCTTGAGGAAGAGCTGCAGACTGAAGAACAGCGCAATCCAAACGGCACCGATTTCATTCTGGGCCCAAATGACTTCATCGACCGAACAGCCATAAGGCTGCGAGAAGCGGATGAACGCATAACGGACGAATACCCATTACGCATGCGCAATGCGCTTGTAAATGCGCTCAAAACTGCGGGTTCTGACCCTGTAGCGTTCTGGAGGGCTATGGCTGAGCAGGCAGCAAATAACATAAACGAAACTACGGAAGGATGTGCATATATTTCCAACGCGCTGATCGCAGTAGTGCTAGACTCGTACAATAACATTGGAGAAGGGCTGCACATGATGCTTAAAAACCCCAAACTGACCCAGCACAAAGCAGTCACTGCACCAAAAGCCCTTGAGGCTATAAAAACGCTTGCACGCTCGTTGGAAACATTGCCGGTTACGTACCACGTAGATCTACCAATCTCCAAAGAGAAGACCAAGTCCACGCTGAAATAAAACTATGTACAATTTCAGAATTTCTATTATAATCAGAATAGTGTTTGCAGTGCAGGTTTGAGATACTATGACGGAAGCTGCATTTTCGAGGTTCAAGGGTATGTTCGGCGAATCCGTATTTTCAAAGAATCTAAGCATGATGAGAAAAGAGTTATTGACGAGAACACACATTTACAATCTGACTTTGTAGGATAAGTAACAGTCTGAAAAGACAGATGTTAGTCTGCCATTTTTCAATATTTATTGGACAGGGCAAAGCAAAACGAATGCATAAATATCTAAACAAAAAAGGTTTTATGATACGGGTGATTGATTGGCATCGCGTGAAATTGATAGACTTCCCAAAGGATTGAGCACCTTTAGAGAAAGAGAGATGCACTCAAGATTATTGCGCCAAGCTATATCTGAAAAAAGCGTTCTTGATCTGATCGAGAATGACCCACAAGTGAAGTCAAAAGAACGGATAGTAAATAAGCTAACAACATTTGTAGAAAATATGTTTGCTGGGAAGGCTATAATAGACAAGGTATTGGCAGAAGGTAAGCCAATTAGTCTGCCCCCAAATTCTAGTGAGGCGCTGCGCGCATGGGAAATTGCACACGATTACGTAATAGGAATTCCGCTAAAAGAAAGTCTGCTTCGCTCTGAGGAGCTACACGCTTCTCGCATAGGACGCTTTATCGAGAAAATGAGGGTAGAGGTTGAATATCTGAAGAACGTGGAACTTGGAAAAGTTGAGCCTGACAAGGTAAAGACAGTTAGGGCTTTCTATAAGGAAAGATTTGAGGTGGCTCGCCGCAGGCTTCCAGTGCCTAAGCTTGATTAATTAAACATTAACCCGCATTTCCATCCAATAAACAGGCGTATAGCATAACTCAGGCACAAATAAAGTAATGAAATACTTGAACGTTAATTTTGATTCAATTATTTTAGAATCTTTATTAGAGTATTAGTGAGTGGTTTGATGAAAGTTCTTTTCATATGCAAAGCAAATGTCGGCAGGAGCCAGACGGCCTAAGCTACATTATTATAAATGCATATTATAAAAAAGTATTGATGGGATAGAGTGGGCTTATGTTAGATAATTTGACATTCCTCGAAGAAGGAAGATTTACGCACATAAATAAAGCCATAAAGGAAAAGGCCCTTGAGCTTACATCTGGCAAAGGCGATCAAGAAAAGGTTTCCGCAATATCAAAGTTTCTCCTATCGAACTTAGAGGTAAGATCCTCTGATTTAAACATTTTCAGAAAGCGCACGGCCTCAAAAATTTTTGAGTCTGGATTTTCTACAGGTTGCTCTGACACTGCTCTTATTTTCATAGTTCTGAGCAGGGCTTCGGGCATACCAACAAAATATGTCGAAACATTGTTGGTAGATTGGCTCTCCGGTAAAATTCCGAAAATACCAGTAGAGGGGCACGTTTTTGTAGATGTAAAGCTCAGTGGCAGGCGGTTCGCATATGACCCGCTGCAAGGCTTTACGCAAAATAATCAATACATTCTTATGGGCAGGTCATACTCCGAAGTTGGCAAAGGGCTTGATTTTTCAGAGGTTTACCTTAAAACTGAAAGCGGCTATAGTAGTGAACCTATTAGTTTGCAGAGCATAGAACCCTTAAAGGAGTTAAGGAAGAATAAATCGGTGCTGTCTGGAAGCGTACCTTAACGCAGATCTATTTAAAGAATTCGAGCTATCGTAAAATATGCAAATTTTCTATTAAAGTATTGGAATAACTTTTAACATGTCGATTTCATGAAAGTGCTTTTTGTATGCAAAGCGAATGTTGGCAGGAGCCAGATGGCCGAGGCCATATTTAACAGCTTGGCAGGAGGAAAGGCTACAGCCAACAGCGCAGGAGTCTATCCAGGCAGTTATGAGGGGAAAAGGATAAGCGAAACAGGCCCTAATGTAACTGCGTGCATGAAAGACATGGGATTGGACGTATCCGATAAACTGTCGAAGAAACTTACAGAAGGCATGGCCAGTAACGCCGACATAGTGGTATCTATGGTAAGCAAAGACACGCTGCCTTCTTATCTGCAAAGCTCAGCTAAACTTATACTATGGGGCATAAAAGACCCTAGACTTATGGATTACGCAGGGCATGTTGAAATAAGGAACCAGATATACAAGAAGGTCAAAGAACTTGTGAAAGAGCTGAATTTGAATCAACGCAAATAGTTTTAGAATTTCTATGAAAGTGTTGGAATACCTCTGCAGAATCAAGTTTGTGATAGACAAGAGTGCGGACAAAGGGGCAAGCAAGCGGCTCGTCAACGGATCTATAATATCCGTCGCCGATTGAGTAATGTATAGCTAACTGTATACAAACGTAATACTTATAAATCTTAATGCCCATAATACTGTTGCGATTATATGACTGAAAGCGAGGTAATCACCATAAGGGCCCCTAAGGGAACAAAAGCGACGATGCGCAGGATACACATTAACTGGAGTAAGGATCTTAGAGAGCATATAGAGGACAGGGTGCGCGCCTCTAGGCTGCTTGACCTGCTGAAAGACCTTCAAAAGCGTTCAAAGAGGATACAGGTGACCGGAGATAGCACAGAGATAATCAGACGCTATAGGGACATAAGGTAATTCAATGATGACGTTGGATGCCAGTGCGCTGGTGAAGCTGGTCATAGATGAAGACCGCTCAGACGAGGTAATACAGGTCGTGTATAAGGCGCTGTCTAAAAACGAGCCGATAATCGCGCCCAGCATTGCGTTGCATGAATCGATGAACGTATTATGGGTCTATTCAGTAGGCAGGCGGAAACTGAGCAAAGATAAGACGCTGACAGCTTTTGATAGGCTATTGCAGATATGGTCGCTGATGAAACATGTCGATTCGGAAGACCTAAACAGGATGGCAATGGCGATAGCACTCGACAGCAAGCTTACCGTTTATGACTCCCTTTACGTAGCAACCAGCGTGCTATACAAAAGTCCGCTTTTGACGTTTGATGAAGACATGCACTCGAAGGCTGATCAAATGGGCGTTGCCATGGTTAAGGTTTAACTTCCTGCCCGGGAAGTTAATAACTAGTTAAAATTCTTATGGAGTGCTTATATGGCGAATAAAAACTTCATGCGGCTTGCAATCGATAAAGCTAGAGAGAACAAAACGCCTTTCGCTTCTTGTATTGCCGGTGATGGTAAGGCAATATTTAAAATAATAACAAGTTAGAATTTCTATTAAAGTGTTGGAATAGTATTTTGGCGTATTGGTTTGATGAAAGTACTTTTCATATGCAAATTTAACGTTGGCAGGAGCCAGATGGCTGAGGCATTTTACAACAAGCTGTCGAAAAACGGGCATGCCATTAGCGCAGGCGTAAGGAATTACTATTATAGAACGAGATGGCATTCTAGGATAAAGCCAAGCGACCCCGTTGTCAAGGTGATGCATGAGGAAGGCATAGACCTTGCAAGGAAGCGCATTAAAAAGCTTACGCGAAGCATGGTAGAAAGCGCGGATGTTGTAATCGCCCTGATGAGCGAGGATGAGGCGGAAAAGTGTTTGCCTAAATATGTTAGGGAAAGCAAGAAGTACACGCTTTGGCAAATGAAAGACGTTTCAGGTAGTACCGCATACAATAAGGCGCTCGGTATGCACCGTGCGAACAGGAACCGCATAAAGAGGCTTGTTAAGAAGCTAATCAAAGAGGAGATTTAGCTGTGTGTCTGCCATATTTGCTGCAGATTTAGCCAACTCTACATTAGCAGGGGCTTAAAGGCGCATACCAAAAAGAAATTAGTATATCCAAAATATTATTGGGTTGTTGTGCCCCTTCAACCTCTTATTGTTAGTTAGTTTCATAAAATTAAAACTAAAGCAAACTTGCAGGTAAATTAATGCAGTTCCATATTAATGCAATAAAATTTCAATTTGCTTAAAGCAATTATTTCGAATTTATGGAAAACAGGCCTTCCTGGCCAAGCAAGCGGTATTGAGCGCCAAGTCCGCATGTTTTTCATGGCTTTCCGAGAGAGGGTGCTTTTTGGCTCGTAATTATGAAACGCAAGCAACGAAAAACCATAATCTTGAAATGTGGTTTCGGCATTGCGAAAAACCACATTAAACGGTCTTCCGAGGGAAAAATTTGCACACATTTGCGTTCTGGCGCACGATCTTGTTTGCAGCTGGATAATTAGATGGGCTCACGTCTCGCGCCACGCATGACAAAAGAAAGAGAAATCTGATTTTGCTAAAAGAAAATCAGAAATACTAATTTATTCTTAGTAATGTTGCGCGTCCATAGACTGATGAAGTCCAAGTCAATCTCTGATTTAGGAAGCCCATTGGGCTACTACGTACGGTAGAGGACATCCCTGCAGAGCTTGCTTTCATCGCGCAGTCATCAGTCCTTCCAGATATTTATCCATCTAGAGGAGGAAGAACGTTGGAGTTTCCTGTTTTACGCTCCAACCTCTCTGCCTCCTGTAAACGTAGAAGCGCGGTGTATATATTCCAACCTTCGCCTGTTAGGTAGACCATATCAACCTCATGCTCACCCGGGCCCATCACTTCCTGTCTCTTAGCTAGTCTTATAAATAAAAGTTCGTCGACTATGTGCCTGTCCAGCATGTACTCCTCCTTTCCCTGCTCACTACCAATCTGGTTTATAATGTATAAAAGAAGTGGACTTTTCTTCCGCATCAAAAGCACCAACTCCTCCATCTGCTTCTTCTCTTCAATCAGGGCTTTGGCTTTTATCACGTTAATCTTTTTGTTGGTTTCTTCCATACCTGCTCGAAGAAAATTTGATTCTGTATACAGGCGCGTTATCGAATCTGCGCTAAAAACCTGATTTGCTCCTCGCTCTATCGTCTTTTTTAACTTTGTCGGTGCTGGCATTCAATCCCCCAAACGCCTTCGCTTATCCAAATATTTATAGTTATCTATATACATCAGGCCCATCATAAGTTATGTGATTAATGCGTTGGGTAACTTCCCCCGAAGCGAAATAACCATTGTTTTGGGCCCAATCTTTTTATAATGCGTCAATTCTTTTGACCATTGGTGCCGGCAGGTGCCGGCTTCTCCTTCTTGAAGAGGAACTTGTGGCTTATGCCACTAGCAAGCTGGAATATGCTTCCTATGAATAATGGAAACGGCAGCGCGTAGTCCATCAGTTCGTCCAGATATTTATGCCTTTAGGGAAGAGAGAAGTCATATTTTACTCAAAAGAAACTAGAAATACTAACTTAGTATTAGTTTTATAATCTGTCTGCGTGGACGGTCTGCAGCCCGGCAGCATCCTGCACGCCTTCAGCTGCCTTCTCGTACCGCTTCGCATAGTGCATATGCAATGCTGCGAGTCCGCCTACAAACCCGCCTATTAGCATGGTAAATGGCAGCGCGACATAGAGTGGGATATTCGGCGCCGTGAGGTGCTCATAGAAAAGTTGTATCGTGATTACCAGACTGCCGCCAACCGATAAAATAGATGCAGTAAGCTTTTCACTCCTCGCATACCTGCCAAAGATCCTCGTCTTGACATTGGCCGGTATGCCATTTGCCATAGCAATGTTACTAGTAGGAATATAGTGCTTGAAGGCGTCATATACGCTCTGCCCCGCATCGCTCAGGTGATAATAGCTCTGCCTGCCGATCTTAAGCTCAGTTAGAAGGCCATTGGCCTTGAGTTCCTCTATTTTCTCGTTTGTAAAGTTAGTTATTAGCGTCTTGTACTGGTAGCCTCCGGTCGTCCATACATCATTGATCCTGGCCAGTTCTATAAGGGCGCCGAGATCCGACCTCTGCATGTGCTTGACATACCTCTTGCTTGCCCTCAGCTCTATGTCGACTCCCTTTCTCAGTAGCAACGCATTGCCATCATTTCTGATGGCCTCTGTGCCATCATGGATATGATGCTGCGCCTTTGCCATGGCGCGCCTGAGGGTCTTTCCAGCATCAGAGGTTGTAGCATTAGCATCCAGTGTTGTCTCCAAGTTTCCACCATTAATGTTTTAGTGTCTCGAGATATTTATACACATGTTTAACGGTGGCTTCGCACTTAAAAGGTGATTTGCATTTTTAGTCCCGGTTTTGCATCTTTGTGCAACCATTGGCTGCACCCAAAGCGAAATAACCATTGTTTTGGACCCAATCTTTTTATACTGCGTCAATTCTTTTGACCATTGGTGCCGGCAGATGCCGACTTCTCCTTCTTGAAGAGGAACTTGTAGCTTATGCCACTGGCAAGCTGGAATATGCTTCCTATGAATAATGGAAACGGCAGCGCGTAGTCCATCAGGTAGCCGCTTGCGCCGGAGCTGAGCTGCGCAGTCCTCGAAGCAATGCCCTGCACACTCGTCGCAGTGCCGTAGTCCTCGGAATTTATGCCACGCACATTGACTGTCGTCCTGCTCGGGCTCCCAAACCCTGCAATAGTGGCCCTTGCAATATAAAAGAGGCCAGCGATTACGATGGCTGGCGACACCGCCATCGCAAAAAGCAGTATGCCGCTCAGTATCCTCGTATAGGAGGCTATGTTGAGTGCGCTGAATCTGTGCGCAATTCTCGATGAGGCGTATGAGCCGAGGGCTGTGGCAATATACACCAAGCTGAATATGATGCCTATCTCAAGAGGATCGGCATGGTATGATAACTTGAACCAGAGCGGCAGCAGGGGCATTACCAGTCCCATGCTGACACCTCCTAGCGAATTTGCAACGATGACACGCAGTGAGTACCTCATGCTGCTCATCTTCATCACTTTTGTCGTCTTCGCCGGTCTTTTGGCCTCATTTAGCAGCATCAGGAATATCACAGATATGCCGAGCAGCGCTGCTGCCAGGATGAAAAGGTACCTGTATGCGTCAACTAGGCTTACGTAGTTGCTCAGCAGAGAAACGCTGCTGAATATGAGGCTGCCGCCTATCGCGGCCGTGGAAGCCGTCATTGTGAGAAGCGAGTATCTTTTCACCCTGTCGCTGTCCTCCTTGTAGTTGTTCGCTATGAATGCGTTGGTGCCGGGCGAGAATGCTCCGCGCATGCCTCCCGCACCACTGCTGAGGCCCGCTATTACCATACCTATTATTATGTACGTGGCTGCAGATGATGCGGCTATTACCGCAGCGCCAGCAAACGCAACGAGCTCGGCGATGATGAGCTCCGTCTTGTAGCCCTTCCTGTCACCTATCATTCCGAACAGCATTGTCAGGAAGATCATGACCAGCATCGTGGCTGCGGCCACAAGTCCTATGTCTATCACGCTTATATGAAGCGCTACCAGGTAAAGCGAGAACGCGAGGCTCATGTATATGAGGGCAACGCTCCTGAACGCCCTGGAATAGAGCAGATACTTAAACTTACTGTCAACGCCTTCCATGCCAGTGCCCATGGCAGAATTTGATTGGCCGCAATTTATAACTGTTGTTGTTTCGGTCTTTCTAATGCAACTGACAAATGCAGTGCCGCGCAAATTTGCGTCACACTGCCGTTAACGGAACATCACAAAAAGGGCAGTGCTTACAGGATTGCGGAATGCAATTAATCCATGGCCTGAAGGCCGTGGTATTCTTGCCCTGCAGATAAATCCCCATGTTTTCTGCTATAAAATTTTGACTCACCAGTATTGCTAAATAATATCCGCATAATAGAGATATGATATTATGCAAGGGTTAATAACTGCTGCGGGTCTGGGTGTCCATGCAAACACTGGTAAGTGGTTCAGAAAAGTGATGCTCCCGGTTTATGACATTAGAGACGGCAAGCTAGCAATAAGGCCTATAATCGACTGCATCATAGAGCGGATGGAAAGTATAGGGATAAGGGACATAACCGCAGTTCTTGACCCGCATGACCTTGTGACAGCGCAATACATTAAACTAAATAGGGGCGAGGTATCGATAGAATACCAAAAAGAGAGGAGGGGATTTGGCGATGCGGTACGGGCAGGAAGCAAGAACATTAATGGAAGATTTCTGTTAAACGCAGGGGACGGGATACTTATTGACAGCAGCACGCTTAAAGGATTGGCGGAGAGTCATTACAACACAACGCTCGCATTGATGAGGGTAAGAGATCCGAAGAGATACGGCATTGCAGAATATGAGAGGATAGGAAAAGGCGTCTATAGGATAACGGGCCTGGAGGAAAAGCCGCAAAACCCCAAGTCTAATCTCGCTCTGGCTGCAGTATATGCCTTGGACGAAGGTGTAATCGGCTATATAGACAAAGAGGGTGAGAACATAGAGCTCACCCCAGCTATTCGCGCGTATATGCTCGCTGGCAACGAGATTGATGGAATGCTGCTGCGGGATGGCCAGTGGCTAAGCGTTGGTGCTGCAGAGAGCTATGCCAATGTGCTCAGGGCGACATTGGCATGGACCCGCCAGAGAAAGAACAGCTAGCAAGGATGATACACAGCGTCATCCATTGATGTTGTCCTTTGAATCTCTCCACCTGACTCCATACATAATTCTATCCTTGAGCTTCTCGAGTGTTCTCCTATGCTTCTGCAGGTCGGCTATGACCTCCTTTATCTCTGCGCTTACGGGCTTCATGCGCACATATCCTAGCTTTTTCAGGTTTTCGTGTTCCGGATTGTAATAGTGCTCCTCCTTTTCCACTCTTGGATTATCGACATGCTGCACCTGCGGTTCGGTTCCGGTCATCTCAAGATATGCAGCCTTTACCATGGAAGCAACTTCGTTTATCGAATAGTGCTCGTCGAATTGGTTGAACACCCTATATTCTCCATTTATTGGCGGATTTTTCAGCGCCAGTGCAAGGCAGTTTATGCTGTCATTTAGCGAGAGGAAACCTCGAGTCTGCCCACCCTTGCCATAGACGGTCATTGGCATGCCCAGCACTGCTTCAGCGCTGAACCTGTTGGCTGCAGTACCATATACTTCATCAATATCAAACCTGGTATACAAGCCTGTATTGTCTATCTCCCTAGTCCTAGAACCGTATACAACCCCCTGCATCACATCTGTTATGCGCAGGCCCCATATCTTGTTGGCGAACATGAGGTTGTTCGAATCGTGGACCTTTGTCCAATGGTACCATGATCCTGCTGATTTCGGGAACGGGAGCGTATCCCGCCTGCCTTTGTACTCTATATCGAAGAAGCCCTCAGGTATATCTATGTTAGGCGTACCATATTCGCCCATCGTGCCAAGCTTGAGTATGTGAGCATCCTTGTTTACTTCCTTTATCGCGTATATGAGGTTGAGCGTGCTCATTATGTTCTGTGACATTGTTTCGCTGGCCTCTTTTAGGCCAAGCATCGAATATGGTGCGGAACGCTGCTCTGCAAGGTGCACTACTGCATCAGGCTTTGCTGCAACTATCGCTTTCTTCAGATGCAACGGATTGCTGGCGTCGCCATAATAGAAGTCCACCTTTGATCCAAACTTTTCGCTCAACGCAGAATTGCGCTTCTCGAAGCTCTTTATCGGCAGAGCGCTGTCCGAACCCACCCTTTTGACCCTCTTTCTTGTAATGAAGTTGTCCAAGCCTGAAACTTCGTTGCCGTCTCTTATCAGCCGCATAGCGAGTGGGAAGCCTATATAACCGTCGACGCCCAGTATCATCACTCTCATTTTATCACCATTGAAGCATTATCACTGTGTCAGAGGCCGGTGTCCGCACCAAGCGCATGGGTGCCTTTTTCGCTTATCGAGGCACGTACTACGAATCCGTTGGAGCGCGACAACGATTTCTGCAGACGGCCCATAGATTTTTCTTTCGCAATGAACATTATAAAACCCTCAGAGCCGCCTCCCAGAAGCCTTCCCGCCATGGCACCGTTCTTCATGCCAAAATTAACTAGCGAGTCTATCCTACTGTTTGATACACTGCGGCTAAGCCCTCTCTTAATGCTCCAACCTCTGTTTATGATTTCTGCAAATCCATCGATGTCTGAAGCTCTTGCGCAATCCCTGGCCTCGAATGCCAATTGCTTGAGTCCTGACAGTCTCTCTATCGTCCTGCTGTCACCCCTGCGAGACCTTGAAACCTGCTCCTTGAGCGCAGCAGTGCTCTCTCTCGTGCCTCCGGTATAGAGAAGGAGCATGTGCGAAGATATGTAATCCGTGAAGCTCTTGCTCTTTCTGAACCTTTCTACAGAGTACTTTGCGGGCCCGCGGAATTCCATGAACTTGAATCCCCCTATGGCTATCGCATATGGATCCTGGAAGCCCAGCAGAACACCTAGACTATTCCTCTCCGTATTGTATGCCTTTAGGGCAAGCGCTCCAGGGTCTAATTTTTTACCATTCGTATTGGAACCTAATAAGATCAATGCAGTAACAAGCGCACTAGACGATCCCAACCCCGAGCCTGGAGGTACGTCTCCATTTATCAGTATCTTACCGCGGTGCAATCCATATTCAGCAAGCATCTTTGACAGCTTCTCTAGATTAAATTTGCCCCTCATACCAACGAGATAGCTTGATATAAGGTCTCTTGAAACTATTTCAAGTGGATACGCATCAGGCATATACCTAACAAGTACGCCTATATCTATGGCAGTATTCAACACTGCTCCACCGTGCTCCTCGGGGAACGGGGTTATGTCTGTACCTCCACCTACGAAGCTGACCCTCAGCGGGCTGTAGGCTTTTACAATGTGAGTGTACATCGAATCCGAATGCCTATGGCATTAAGTCTTTTTTATCTTTGCGTTTCTACTTTATGGACAAGATGATGAGTTTTTAGACAGATTTGGAGTTTATGAACAAGGCTCTGATATGCTAAGGGCTTAAATACCGCTTTTTCAACAAAGATCATACCTTATCAACAAAATTCGACTTTTCATGCCAAGGATCACGCCGAGACTGCACATGCCTAGTCTGTGCAACTTGAAATCAGATTTTGCCTAATGAAACATCTAAATATCTGGTTAAGCTCCATAAGGGCGTCGCACGCGAGAAAGGATGGGAATGCCGTACACAACCGATAAGGACGAGAGCATCAGGCGCCTTGAGCGGCGCTTCTGCTCCGAGGCCGCGGCCAAGGGCCATTACGTTTCTGCGTTCCGCTGGGCAATGCGCGCGGGCGACACAGAGCTGGCGGAGCGCTACATAGGCATTGAATGCGACAAATTCTCCGATGCTGGATTCCCGGATGCAGCCCGCAGGTTCAAGGGGCAGGCGATGGAGCTTGCATCGACCCGCGATGATATAGGCGTGCGTGATTTGTATAAGGTCGAGTTCAGCATACTGGACGAGCTGTTTAAGGGACTTACGGCCAAGGCTATGCTTCCCGGCGCCGCCATTGACATGGACGAGTTTTACGAGCCATCCATGTTGGGCGATGTGCATAGGATAAAGGACTCGCTCGATGCTTTGGCAGCCATGACGGCATTCGAGGAAGGACTCTTTACCAGAGTCTGGGAGGGCGGGGCTGAGGAGGCCAGCATCGATGGCTACAAACTTACCATAGACAGACTCGTGACAAAGAAGCCGGGCTACGAGCCCGTATACAACAGCATATACGACACGCAGTTCGAGATAGAATACGAGGAGCTCGAGCAGCATGAATTCGCACTTCAAGGCTATGTGTATCTGCGCTTCGTCGAGGGTAGCGCACTTCGCTGCATGACAGTTGTCGAGGCCGGCAGGCTGGTAAGGCTCATGGCTGATTCCGGTATTTTGGGCCTGGGCAGCGCAGATGGGCAGGCTTTGCTGGCAAAGCAGATAGGGATAGCCGCGGAGTACGCAGCCGCAGTCGACTTTCAGTCCATCGGCCAGCTGGCCGACAACGACGTTGTAACCGGGCTTGGGGTACATGAAGCTCATCCGGAGATGTCACATATGGATGAGCTGAACGCGCTGAAGGCCGGCTATGCCGGAACAGCCTACACGAATGCGACCTCCGAAGCGCTTTACGATGTGATTCGCGGCATGAGCAGGCGTGTTAAGACGAATACTGCGCGCATCAACGCCTGCGTTTCAATGATATCAGATTTCGTATCAGTTACAAGGGATGGCACTGCGGCATTGGATTCGGGAGCCGTACGTTCGTTCGTGCGCAGGCTCCGCACAATTAGCGAAACATACAGGTCAGGAGCTACGCAACTCACTCTTGATGGCGGGATCGTTAACCAAATATCAATGGAAACAGAACCCGACGCCTACACAAAAGCCGTCAGTGCAGCGTACGTCAGGTTCGCAACGGAAGCTATAATTACAATGCAGGGATTGGGCAGAAAGCGCTTCAAGTTGCCTTTGCTGCTGCACCCAGGCAGCGACAATACACTAGGCAAACTTAATCATGAGGAGCGGGGCTGGAACTTTTACATTTCCGGCGGTGTACTTGACTGGGACCAGCCTGAGACACTGGTTTCTGATACCAGCAAGTCAGTAATCTATTTGCTAGACACGCAGACAAACTCAGGACGTGTCGCCAACGCGGCATCTATCGAGAAACTCGTAGCCTATGAACTGGGCCGCCATTTCGTTAGCCAGCTGGCCTCAAATGAATCCTGGGCAGAGCTTTACTTGCGCCTTGACGGTAGACCTGCCACGATGCTGGTAGAGGGGCTGTCTGACATATTGGGATGTTACCTCACCCTTCGCGCTGCTCATGCCAAAAGCAAGTTCAGGGACGTTGCTCGCGTAGTCGCAGGCCTCGTAAGGGAGCGCTCAGAAGCCATGGCGGAGCGGGCCTCCAGGATACTGATGTCTGACATGCTTAACACTCTAAGCAATCCTGACGTTCCGGCCCAAAAGATACTCGAGATCTGCAAGACACTCGCAGATGAGGCCGAGAGATACACAAGCACATACCTGTATGGCACCCTGCGGCTCGCGACTGGGCTTTATGACTACTCCAGAACCCTCATATCGGCTTTTGTGGTTGATTCGTGCTGGCGTGAGGTATGGAATGGCCATGAAGATTCATACATCAATCCGCGTATAAATGAATTCGAGGCCAGGATCAGGGCGCTTGATGCAGGCGCAGACGGGCAAGGCAATAACTACATAGAGCAATACAAAAGCTCGTACAAGCACGAGGCCGCAGACATAGAGCTCATCCGGGAACTCAAGGATAAGATAGCCGCTGACCTGAACAGCATAGGGTCTGGCATTGTGGAAGAGATGCGCAAATCAATCAAAAGCCTCGACGGCCACATACGTGCGCTGTACGCCAACGAGACAGATAGGGCACGCAGGCTCGAGGAATTGTTCAGCTTGTATTACAAGGCAAACTCCAACGAGCTCCCCGATTACCTTAGTGAGGCAAACAAAATCTGAATCAAGTGCCGACTTTGAGCTGAAATTTAGTGTTTGGTGCCTACGTTATTGGGCTTCATGCCAAAGCATGAAGTGTTGCCCATGGATTTGAGGATTGTCTAACTCTGTCGGCGCGCTTAAAAACATGTATATCGAATACACGCCCTATGCACAACTCGATTCAAAGCAAAGAGAAGGAGTTCAAGAACAGCGTGAGATTTTTCAGGGATATGCTCTATTATCCTTCGTACCGCAACATAAACCCTGGCGAAGAGCCTAAAGAGATATGCGACTCCCTGAGGAAGATGAGCAGCGCCGCAGAATTCATAGAGTCGCAAAAGCTGGATTGCACAAAGCTTGTGCGGAAGGTACTAGAAGAGGACAGCACGAAGGCTGGCGACTGGTAGATTTTGAAGGGCCAGGTCACCAACTTGTACCAATTATTGCATTGGCTGCAAAGGAAGGTTTAAAAATGCTCGCAGAGAGTAAAACGTGATTGCATGGCAAGCAAAGCTTTAGGATACATAGGACTCCTGATGGGAGTTATAATTCTGGTACTAGATGCATACTGGACGTATGCGGCTAGCATAATACCGATGTTCCTGGCGATCGGGATTGTCATAATAATAGCAGACCTGGTTTGGATAGCAACTGACCTGAAGCTGATGAAAGGCTGAGCCCAAAAGCGGAAAGGCGCAATTCACTGATGCAGATCCATTAGCTGTTATTTAAATCGATCCAGGCATGGTTATCTGATGCGCATGCCAAAATGGCTCAGCAGGGACGTCTTGCTCCTCTCGCTCTCAGCATTCTTCGCCGATGCTGGTTACCAGGCGCTGGTAGCTGGTTTGCCGCTGTTCCTTGTTTTGTACCTCAAAGCGCCGGTCTACTTCTTCGGTATAATAATGGCGTTCGCATACGGCGGAGGCTCGCTCTTCGCATATGTGGGCGGTAAAGCCTCGGAAAAATATGGCAAGAAGCGCATAGCCCTGCTGGGCAACCTTCTCATACCCATACTCTCGCTTTCGGGGCTCGCAGCCAGCGCTGCTGAGGCCGGCGTGCTCTTTTCAGGCGGCTGGTACGCCAGAAACTTCAGAACCCCTGCGAGACGTGCAATGCTCGGCGACATAACCAAAAAGCAATACAAGGGCAGGGTCTATGGCTTCCTGAACGCACTTGACATAGGCGGGGGCCTGATCGCTGTAACATACCTCTCATTGGCCATGCTGTACGGGATAAGGATCAGCACAGTGTTTATCTACACTGCAGCGCCTATACTGATTTCTTCGCTCTGCCTTGCGCTCGTGCACTACAAGGGCGTGAGCCGGATAACGCATGCGGCCAACACTGCAAAGAAGCGCATAGGCGCGGCTGTTGGCCGGGCTAAGACATACAGGGCCGTAATAATCGCTACCGGCATATACGGGCTTAGCTTCTACAGCGTCAGCTTCCCGGTGCTTACGATAGCCCAGCGCTCGGGAAGTGTCGCTGGAGTTGCATCGTACGCAATATTTCTTGTGAGCTCTGCGGTTTTCGGTTATATTGTCGGTGCAAGAATAAGGAGAGTGGTGCGGGGCCTTACATTCCTGGGCTACGCCCTTGCTGGTGTAGGCTCTATAGTAATAGGAATTGCATACGCGTATTCCTTAGGCATGATAGCGTCATATGCGGGCATGTTGCTAATAGGCATGGCCGCTGGCGCAATAGAGACCTTCGAGCCCACCATAATATCAGACGTGAGGCAGAGAGCGCGCTCTGGCTCAGGCATGGGCGCGCTTACATCGTCAAGGAGCATCGGCCTGTTCTTCGCCAACCTGGTTGTTGGATTCCTGTATGCGATAGGGCCGCTCTATTCCTATTCCATAATGGGAGCCTTTGCCTTTGTTGCTGCGGCTGTGCTGTTTCTCTTCGGAAGGGAGCCATAAGGATACTACACGAGCTTGTATCTGGAGCCACGCCATACTATGTGCGTCATTCTCTTCGCCGCGATAAGGTTAGCAATGTAGATAAAGCTCGTCATTAGGTATACTGCAAGCAGAGCCGGGTCATTGCTGTGCGAGCGTCTGTATGTCTTTATTGCGCCGAGCAGGAACGGCAGCAGCAACAGTGCAAAGGGCCACGAGACAAGCAGTGCGAGCGCTATTCCGGAAACGAGCAGCACTGCATTAGCAGCATAGAACACAGTGCCGTATGCAAATACCTTTTTGTTGCCAAGGATGCTCAGCGCTGTCTGCCTTGTTGACCATTCAACGAAGTGCGCAAAGTCATCATTTGATGGCACCCGCACCACGCGCTCCGAGACATAATGTATCGAAAGCCCCTTCCTCTTCGCAATGCGGGTTACAGGTATGTCGTCCGATACCGACTTGCTGAACTCGCTGAATGAGCGCCCGCGCAGCAGCTCTTTCCTGAACGCCATAGAGCCGCCCCACGCGAACCGTGTGAGCTTGGATTCCATCATGCCGTTGCCAACGAACCCCCAGACCATTTTGACCTTCGACCAGAAGCCGCCCATAGGCAGGAAGTAGGGGAAGGCAGTCGAGACGCCGACCGTCTTGTCTGAGAGCGGCGCCACCAGTCTGGCCAGCCAGTCGAACCTGAATGTTGCGTCGGAATCAGCAACAACATAAACGTCATAGCCGTCGAGTTTCTTGATCGCAGTGGCGAGCGCCCTGACCTTTCCGCTGGCGTGCTTCCATGCACGGGCTGACGTTATGCACTTCATGCCTAGGCTTCGGATCACCTGCAATGCTGGATCCGAGATGTCATCGAGTATCGCTACAACGTCGTAGTTGCCATACGATTGGCGCATCAGCGAGGCAAGGTTCTTTCGCAGAGAGATGTCCAAGCCTTTGCACGGTACCATCACCAAGGCTTTTGGGGTGTAATTACTGCGCGCTTGCTGTCGCTCCGGGGTATTAGGGCGCGCCATGCCTGCTACCGCGATGGCCATAAGGCCAAGCCATATCAGCGCAATGAAAGCCACATAGGCGTCGATAATCGCGTCCATCTGGCTCTTATGCTACACGAAACGTTAAAAGGGATCCAGCTACTTTATGGCATTTCTCGCCATGAAGGCATGCCGGTCGAAGGCTCTCAGGGGCACCACCCATCTAATATGTGATATCATTATATATCTATTGATATCATAATATTTGCGATTGTATGCGTAAGCTGACGTACGACGATGTAGTACTCATAAACAGGCGCATCGGAGAGGACGGAACCGTGCAGAACAGCAACCTTGAGTTCGTGATGGACATGGCCGAGGACATCGATGGCGTTGTGGAGTATGCAACAACCCTGCTCTACGAAATACCACGGGCGCATTCGTTCACGAACGGAAACAAGAGAACTGCGTTTTATGCGTTTGCGACATTCCTGAAGCTCAACGGGTACGTTCTGAGAAAGGAGCCCAGATTCAATGACAAAATGGCGCGGGTTATCAATGACATTGCAACAGGGAAGGCAAGGAGGCTGAAGGTTGAGAGGATGATAAGGCATATGGTGAAAAGGTGATTTTGAATGGAAGGTGATTTCATAAGGGTGCTGGATGGGCTCCGCAGCGAATACGCGGATCTCGAGGCGGCGCTAAGGGAGGAGACGGAGGCGCACAAGCTACAGTCACAGGCGACAAGACCGCTGTTCCTTAGGGTGCCCGCGCCGCTCCTTGCGGAGATTGAGGAGAGGGCTGCGATGGAGCAGAGGAACAGGCAGAATTACATAATAAAGGTGCTCACGGAAGCGCTTGGCCGGTAACTGCCTTTGCCCTGCTCTTGCTGGCCGTGTCTCCGCAATACTACTTTATGGCATTTCTCTCCATGAAGGCGATGTTCGCCTCGATGCGCTCCAGCGTCTCCCTGTATGATTTCTTTACGTCGCCGCGCATGTTGCCCTTTTTCGCGAAGAAGGCCTTGATTGCGGCAAGCTCGCCGCTAGATGACACCATGGACATGTATTCTACATACCTGTCCAGCATGTGGGCGCCCGGTGTGTACATTTTCTGCAGCCTTTTCCAGTTCCTCATTATCCACGAGGTGAGCAAAGAGATGTGCATTGGATTGGATGAAAGAACCGCGGGTATCTGTATTGAATCCTGGAGCCTAACATCTTCCGACATCGTGAACTCAAGGGCCCTGCGCGCCATCGCCTCGCCCCTGAACATCGCGAGCGATGAGAGCAGCCTCATCTTCTCGTCAGGCATCGTTGCGCTCTTGTACAGCCTGGCGAGCTCCTCGAAGGCGTCGGTGTCGCCGTTCCATGCTACTGTGTAGTATACCGCGCTCCTTAGATTAGGGTCTATCTGTTTGCTCCCTGATACCTGCGCGGAGAACGCGCTCCTTGCCCATGCGATGGCTTTGACGTCGCCGAGCATCCCCAGTGCATGTATCGCGGCGCTCCTGAGCATGGTGTCAGTGTTGGACTCGCCAGCCTTAGTCTTCCAGCCCAGGCGCTTGAGCATTCCTGCAAAGTACCGCAGCTGCACGGGTTTTATGCCTTTGAAAGACGCGGTTTTATACAGCAGCGTTGTGAGCCAGCCGAGGTGCGCAGCCACGTTCTCATTCAGCGGGTACTTCACATCGATGCAGTACTTGCTTACGAAGTCCATATACTCATTTAGCGTGGAGACGCTGCTGCGCATCAGCGCAAAGAGGTCGTTCTCCACGCCCCATGCATCAATCGGCATGAGCTTGCCAGTACGTATCATGGAGCCTATGCTCTCCAGCACGTCGCTGGGGTATTCGGTCCTGTATAGGTAATGCTGACCGTAGTTCAGCTTCACCCACTCTGCGGCAGAGCTTAGGACGGCACGCCTCCCTGACATGAAGGTTTGCTTGGGTGCGGCGCTGCCTGCCAGGTAATAGATAGGTATGGGCCATGCCTGCTTGGAGCCCGTTGCCGTGCCGGCTATCGTGAACCTGTGCTGCTCCACCTCAAACGCCCTGCCATTGCGCCTAACGTTCAGCAGCGGGTAGCCTGGCTGGTCTATCCAATAGCTGGTGAACTTTGGTATGTCCGGCAGGCCCTTGCCTGAAGAGGCCCCGCCTATTGCATCCCAGAGGTCGTACTTTGTAGCGTTGCCGTAGCTATGGGCCTTTAGATAGTCGTGCAGGCCTCTCCTGAAGGCGTCTGCGCCCGCGTACTCCTCAACCATGTGGAGCACCGTGCCGCCCTTCTCGTAGCTTATCTCGTCGAATATGCCGTTTATCTCCTCTGGCGTATTGACGTGCACGCTTATGGGGTGGGTGCTCTTGAGCTGATCGGCTGCGAACGCCACTGCAACCACATCGTTTATGTACTGCTCGCCCATGTTCCATTTCGGGTACACCGCCTGCATTGCCTTGTAGCTCATGAACGTGGCGAAGCTCTCGTTGAGCCAGAGGTCGTTCCACCACCTCATTGTTACCAGGTCACCGAACCACTGGTGCGCAAGCTCGTGCGCTACGGTCTCGGCTATGCGCTGCTTGGTCTGTATGGGCGTGGCCTTCTCATCGCCGAGAAGCGCAGTCTCTCTGAAGGTTATAGCGCCCCAGTTCTCCATCGCGCCCGCGCTGAAGTCTGGTATGGCTATGAGGTCCACCTTGGGCAGCGGGTACTTTATCCCGAAATAGCGCGCGTAGAAGGCTATGAATTTCTTGGCGTACACCAGGGCCATGCCGCACAGGGCCCTCTTGCCTGGCACTGAGAGCACGCTTATGCCCAGCCTGCCGAGCTTTGTGCTCACCCTGTCGAACCTGCCGACGCCAAGGTAAACTAAGTATGTAGACATAGCGGGCGTAGTCATGAACGTAGTGGCGGTGCGGCCGTTGTGCGTGGCTCTCGACCTTACGGGCATGTTGGAGAGTGCCTCATAGACGCTATCGGCTATTATCGTTATGTCGAACCTTGCCTTGAAGCCCGGCTCGTCGAAGCAGGGAAATGCTGCCCTTGCGTCTGCCGGCTCAAACTGCGTGCTGAGCATGTACGCTTGCTCCTTGCCGGTGTTGTAGAAGCTCCTGTAGAAGCCGTACATGCCGTCGTTGTTCCTGCCCGAGAATTCTATATCTATTACAGCCCTGCCGCTCACGCTTTCTGAAACACCGAGAGTAAGCGTTTCGTCCTTCGCTGAAAGCTTCAGCGACGCGCTCTGCGCCTTGCCGGCGCATCTAACTATAGCGTTCTTTATGCTCAGCTCCCTGGCATTTAGCACTATTCTTTTTGTCGATTTCTTTACGGCTACAGTTATGGAAGCCTTGCCCCTGTATACGAAATGCCTCATGTCCGTGTCGAACTCAAGCTTATAGCTCTCGGGTATTACAGCATCGCCTATAGTTTTGTGTCTCTCATCCATAGAATCTGTACCGCCTTCTCAACA
This sequence comes from Microcaldota archaeon, assembly GCA_021828155.1. Classification (GTDB taxonomy): domain Archaea; phylum Micrarchaeota; class Micrarchaeia; order Micrarchaeales; family Micrarchaeaceae; genus JAMCYM01. Next base: position 50,473 of record JAKAST010000002.1, read on the forward strand.
AAGAAATAAATGCGTTCCCAATTCTGCGCGGTGTGGATTGAAGTGCCCTGCAACGACTAAATCTCTGGCGCAACATTGCTGCGAGGGTTGGCCTTCCGTCGGGGCTCTGCACAAGCTATATTAAGCTGAAAAGAAAATTTTCGGTAATGGAAGTAACATCTAATCCAGTTCTACATTGAAAATCCTGTGCAGGTTTTTAAAGCTTGTTTCGCAATAGCTACTCGCGACTTGTTGCAGGGGTGCGGGTATGGTGACCAGCGTAATAAAACGGAACGGGGAAAGGGTCTCTTTTGACAGGGCGAAGATCGAGAGGGCTGTGTTTAAGGCCTTCTCCGATGTCTATTTCAAGCGGACAGACGAGGAGAATATGGAGGAGGCCGAGAAGGTAGCAATGGCCGTGGCAGACGCCGTAGGGAAGCTCGGCAAGGAAGAGATAGGGGTTGAAGAGATCCAGGACATTGTGGAGAAGACGCTAATGGACATGAACCCGAGCGTTGCCAAATCCTACATACTGTTCAGGCAGAAGCGCGCCGAGATACGCACGTTCAAGGCCTCGCTCGGCATACAGGACGATGACCTTAAGCTACCGATCAACACAGTAATAGTGCTGGCCGCGCGGTACCTGCTCAAGGATACGACCGGCAAGATAGTTGAGACTCCAAAGCAGCTGTTCCACAGGGTAGCGGCGTCAATAGCTGCAATAGAGAAGAACTATGGCATGAGCGAGGAGCAGATAATAGAGGCGGAGCAGAGCTTCTATGACGCCATGACAAACTTCAGGTTCATGCCAAACACGCCCACGCTGATGAACGCGGGTACGCGGCTCGGCCAGCTCAGCGCCTGCTTCGTGCTGCCCGTTGGCGATTCGCTGCCAGAAATTTTCGATGCTGTAAAGTACGCTGCTCTGATCCATCAGAGCGGAGGAGGCACAGGCTTCGCGTTCTCACGGCTGAGGCCGAAGAACGATATGGTGAAGAGCACGAGCGGAGTCGCATCCGGGCCGATATCGTTCATGAAGGTTTTCGATGCTGCAACAGAGGAGATAAAGCAGGGCGGAAAACGGCGCGGTGCAAACATGGGCATACTGCGCGTAGACCACCCAGACATACTAGAGTTCATAATGGCCAAAGAGCACGAGGGCGTGCTGAGGAACTTCAACATCTCAGTAGCGGCTACTGAGAAGTTTATGAAGGCGGTAGAGAAGGGCACGGACTACGAGCTCATCAATCCCCGGGACGGCAAGGTGACTGGCAGGCTCAATGCTACAGCTGTCTGGAACCTCATAGTTACCATGGCGTGGAAGACCGGTGACCCTGGACTTGTATTTATAGACAGGATGAACTCAACGTATTCCAATCCTGTTCCGAAATACGGGCCCATAGAGTCGACCAATCCCTGCGTGACCGGCGACACGCTAATAAGCACTGCAGAGGGCATGCGCAGGGCCGACGAGCTTGCTGCGGCAAGGGTCCCGAATGCAATTCTTGTGGACAAGAGATTTGGAGCTGAAAGTAAGCAGATGGCATCGCTGGTTTTTGCCACTGGAAGAAAACCTGTGCTTAGGCTCTCAACAAAAGAGGGCTTTGCCATCAAGCTCACTAAGGATCATAAGGTGTACAGTGAGAAGCGTGGTTGGACAGATGCTTCTGCGTTGACGAAGGGCGAAAAGATAAGAGTAGCGAACATCGCTGGCGGGTTCGGAAAGGCAGGGACCATGGAAGAAGGCAGGGTGCTCGGCTGGCTTGTTGGAGACGGTCATATAAACCACGGGCCTGGCAACAAGAGGGCGGTGCTGGACTTCTACGGCGAAGACAGGCCGCTGGTGGAGCAGTTCAACCACTATGTTAATATGGTAATAAGACCCACAGAATCCAGAAATCATAGAAACTCGGTCGGCATAGTTACTGTGCAGGAACGTGCACTCAAAACAATCGCTTCCGAGAGGCTGAAGGAATTTGCACTCTCTTGGGACCTTGGTGAGGAAAAGCTTAAGGTGCCTCAGAGGGTATTTGAGGGTTCAGAAGCCTTACAGCGCGGCTTCCTTCAGGCGCTGTTCGAGGCTGATGGTACAGTTTCTATTCTGAAAAAGTTCAGGCGCACGGTAAGACTCACCTCAATAAGTGAACGTCTGCTGGGCGACGTACAGCTGCTACTCCTCAACTTCGGGATTTTCAGCAAGGTCTACAAGAATCGGAAGAAAGCAGGGGTGAAACTGCTGCCAGGGCCGGATAGGCAGCCTAAGGAATACAATGTTAAGGCCCTACACGAGCTTTCAATCGAGGGTACGAACATATTGGCGTTTGCAGCGCGCATAGGCTTCCTCTCCGAGCGCAAGAATGAAAAGGTAGAGGATGCGATACGGAGCTATACGCGGGGCCCATATGACGAGTATTTCCTTGCCACTGTGGACTCTATTGAGGAGTTAGGTACAGAAACGGTTTATGATTTGACAGAACCGGTTACGCATTCCTTCATAGCAAACGGTTTTGTCGTCCACAATTGTGGTGAACAACCGCTCTATCCGTACGATTCATGCAACCTTGGCTCAATAAACATGGCTAAGATGGTGAAACAGACTGACCACCACTATGAGGTAGATTGGGACCTCCTTAAGGAGACTGTGCGCCTCGGCGTGCGCTTCCTCGACGACGTGATAGATGCCAACAACTATCCGCTCCCGCAGATAGACGAGGTAAGCAAGGCCATAAGGCGCATCGGCCTTGGTGTGATGGGCTGGGCGGACATGCTCATAAAGCTCGGCATAAGGTACGACAGCAACGAGGCGCTGATGCTCGCAGAGCGCGTTATGTCCTTCATAACGAAGACGGCGAGAGCAAGGAGCGAGGAGCTCGGGGCCGAACGCGGATCATTCCCCGAGTTCCAGAACAGCATATGGTACAAGCTCGGCCATAAGACTCTCAGGAACTCTACGGTTACAACCATAGCGCCGACAGGCACGATAAGCATAATAAGCGGAGGCGCCTCCCAGGGCATAGAGCCGATATTCTCGGTAGTGTACATGCGCAACGTGCACGAGAGCCTCGGCACTAACCTGATAGAGGTCAACAACGAGTTCGAGCGCTACGCGCTTGAGTACAACTTCTATTCTGAGGAACTGATGAAAGACCTGGCTGGCCGCGTCTCCATACAGGATGTTGAGGCGATACCCGAAGACGTAAGGAAGCTGTTCGTCACGGCTTACGACATATCGCCAGAATGGCACGTCCGCATGCAGGCCGCGTTCCAGAAGTACACGGACAACGCTGTGTCGAAGACTATAAACTTCCCTGCGTGGGCCACTCCCCAGGACATAGAGAGGGCGTACAAGCTAGCCTACCAGCTGGGATGCAAGGGCATAACAGTGTACAGGGACAGCAGCAAGTCCGTGCAGGTGCTTCAGCCGGTCGACCGCAAGCAGAAGACCTTCACAGCCCTGAAGGAGAAGCACAAGGACCCCGAGGCCCTCGAGTCAGAGCAGCGCATCACAATGGCTGCGCTCAGAAGCGGGGCGACGAACTACTCTATATCTGTAGACGAAGAGGTGAAGTGCCCAGACTGCGGCAGCACGATGGTCGCGGCGGAAGGCTGCTACACATGCCCGAAGTGCGGGCACAGCGAGTGCGGCTAAACCGCTGCACTCCTTTTATCTTTTCCCTTTGCATACGTTAGCGTTGCACATGTTTGCGAAAAGGCTCAGCATAGAGAAGTTCAGCGCCACGGACGGCACGCTTCTTTACGGACTGCTGGCCATGCCTGGGCACGGCAGGCCCAGGACAGCGCTGCTTCACGTGCACGGCTTAACGGGCAGCTTCTATGGCAGTACTGCCGTAGAGGAGCTCTCTGTCGCTGTGACAAGGCAGGGAATCGCATTCTTCTCCATAGAAACGCGGGGCAGCTATTCCATAAAGGAGTTCACTAAGCGCAAGGGCGCCAAGGAAACCGACTTCATAGCAGGAGGCGCGCTCGAGAAATTCGAGGACTGCGCCTATGACATAGAGGGCGCGGTGCGCTTCCTGGTGCACCATGGCTTCAAGAGAGTCATTCTTGAGGGCCACAGCACGGGCTGCCAGAAGGCGGTGTATTATTCAGCAACGCAAATGAACCGTGCAGTAAAGGCGCTCGTTCTGCTCGCACCGGTTGACGACACAAACTTCGACAGAGCGAAATTCGGCAGGAAATACGACTCTGTAATCAGGAAGGCCCGCTTGCTTGCCGGGAGTGGCAGGTACGCGCTTATGCCGATTGGAAAGGACCCATACACCGTTGTTGGGGCTTCGCGCCTGCTCAGCACAGCGGATCCCAAAAATGTAGAGGCCAGGACCTTAAACTATAGTTTGCGGCCCATGGGGTACATAGCAAGGATCCGGGTGCCGATCCTTGCGGTCTTCGGCACCGATGATAGCTACATGGCCGTCGCTGGGATAGATCCGAAGTTCGCAATAGAAAGGCTGAGGGAAAACTGTCCGAGGGCTGTTGATTCCCTAATTATAAATGGCACAGATCATGGCTTCACCGGGAAGCGCAGGCTTCTCGCAAGGAAGGTTGCGGAGTGGGCATCGGAGCACTCATAATATCAGGTGAGCACTTCGCACGAGTCTTTCGTTACCAGCAGCGTGGCCTCCTTCTGGCTGACAACCGCGCCGTTCATCTCAATGAGCGTGGGGTGCGGCTCCAGCGCGCCTGCAGAGACCAGCGCCCTCAACGCCGAATAGAGCGAGAACCTGGAGCCGACAACGCCTGAGAGCCACCGCGCGGCGAACGGCTCACTCGGGTACCTGGCTGACACCTCTTTCAGCACCGCCCTGGCGTCAGGCTGCCTTACCAGAGCGTCGCCAGCAAGGCTGTATATCTCCCATGTGTCGCTGTTCGCAACGGCTCCCCTGCCTTCCTTCGTGGTCGCAAACGGCTCTATCGCTATTATCTCACCCTCTTCAAGCTCGGTATCGTCTCCGTTGTCGTAGTTTGGTATGAAGGGCGAGGAATGCAGGTCATGGAACTGCACGCCATGGCCGCCAAGGTTCTCAATCGGCTTGAAGCCGCGTTTCGTTATTGCGGCTTCTATCTCTTGCCCTATGGCTGAGACTTTCACGCCCGCCTTTACAGTGCTTATCGCAGCCGCAAGCGCTTCTTCTGTCGCTGCGACAAGCTCCTGCATGCTGCCGGAAAGGTCTACTGTTATAGCACAATCGCTCAATATGCCGCCTTTCGAGGCGCCGAGGTCGACCTTTACCAGGCCAGAGTCCGGGAACTTGAGAGTGTCGTCCAGTGATGGCGTATAGTGCGCAGCCTGCTCGTTGAGCGACAGGTTCACTGGGAATGCGGGCTCGAAGCCTTTTTCTTTAATCAGCGATTCCAGGGCATTAGCCGCATCAATGTACTTTGCGCCGGGCTTAACGATGCTGCGTGCCATGTCAAGCGCCGCATGCGCGACCGCGCCGGCCTCCCGTGCGCCTTTCTCCATTGCCTCTCTGCTCGGTTTTTCTGCTTCGTCCATCCAATCATCTATCATAGTTTCTTCTGCTTGCCCAAGCCCTTGACCTCGTCCTCGCTCAGCCCCAGCTCTTTCAGTATGCGCATGGTTGCAGGTATTACCTGGTGGTTTATGTAATAGTCTGGATCGTAGTCCTGCGCATACTCCTCGAGCTCGGCCCTGTCTGATATGGAGTCGCCGTGCCTGGTTATCACGTAGCTTATCACTGCGTGCTCGACATCTCCTCGGCTCTTTAGGCCCTTCTCTACTGCTTTCTTAGCAGCCGCGAGCTCCGGGCTCTTCGAGTCGTAGCCGTCTATCCCCTTCCTGAGCTGCGTGCTTATGGCGAGCTCGCTGAGCGGCACGCTGCCGGCCTGCAGCCTGCCCACCACATCCTTGACTATCGCAACCGCTTTATCGGCGCTGCCCTCCTTGAGTATAGCATCGAGCACCATGCGCTGTGTGTCCCTGGCAATCCTCGACCAGTCCCTCCTGACAAGCTCGAAGCCACGTATCTTTATGTAGCCGCTCTCTGATATTAGCGCGTATTTCTTCTTTGCGCCAGTGTAACCTTTTTCGGTTTTCTTGCCGACGAACACGCCGCGCGTGTAGAAGTCCTCGAGCTCAAGCTCCATGTTGCCCGGCAGGCCGGAGTTGAAGCCCTTCAGGAAGGCGAGGGCCTCGTCCTTGCTCTTGCCCATGAGCAGCATGACAAGGCTGTCTGTGTCGCCGTATATGACTTTGAAGCCGTGAGCCTCCGCCTCGTCTATGGCCTTGTGGATGAACTGCCGGCCCCATGCAGTTATGCTGGCCGCGCACTCCCTGGAGTACCAGCGCGACCTCACGTAGCCCATGTAGCCGAAGAACGAGTTCGACGTTATCTTCAATGCCTGGGACCTCGAGCCGAGGTATATGTTGGACTTGTCCTTCTTGTAGAGCTGCTTGACCTTGGCCCTCTCGTCAACCAGGAGCTTGAGCGAGGTTGGCACTATGCTCCTCCTTGTCTTCGAGAAGCGGGTGCCCGTCGGCGATTCGTTGTACTCTTTGCAATCTGTGCATATTGAGGACGGGTCTATGTTCTGCGATATTATTATTGAAGGGTACAGGCCCCGGAAGTCGAACAGAACCAGATTCGTGTATATGCCGGGCTCTGGCGTCTTGACGTATGCGCCCTCTATGGGATTGGTCTCGCGTGAGCGCATCTCGCGCTCCGAGGGTTTGTTGGGTATGAGCTCGCCGAACTCGTGCGCGTACTTCATCAGCATGAACTCGACCAGCTGGCCTGTAGTAGATACCGAGACATCGCTGAGCACGTTGCCGGTGACGCGCGTGAGCGCCGTCATTATAGGCACAAACGTATCATATACCTTGTTCAGGGCATAGGAGTCGCTGAGGTTGTAGTCCGCGAGCTCAGCAAGCTCCTCGCCGTCAGAATCCCACATCTTGTATATGTCTTTCTTCTCGACGTTCGTCTTCTTTTCCTTTGTTACGGCCTCGTAGACGTTCTTGAGCGTGTAGCTGTTCAGCTTGAGTATGTACTCCGCTGCTCCCACCGTGGATATGAACTTGACCACATTGTACATGTCGACATGCACTCTGCCCGCTATCTTCACCTTGTCCAGCAATCCGTGCCGCTCTATCTTAGTCTCGCCCTCGAACCTGCTGAGGCTGAACTTTATATTAAGCTTCTTTGCCCTGTCCAGCATGTACTTTACGTCGTAGTTGGCAGAGTTGTAGCCCGTCACCACATCTATGTCGAGCTCGTTGACCAGATCCATGAAGGCCTTGAATAATGCCTTCTCATCCTTCACAAGCTTGATAAATGGCCGGTCTATCTTCTTGTACGTTATTACGCCAGAGCCGGTTTTGCCACCTGACGTGTACGTGTAGCTTAACATTATCACGGGATCGCGGTCGGGCACTGTTATGGTCTTTGGATTGTAAACCTCGATGTCGAAGCACAGTACATTCAGCGCGGAATCTGCCGGCTCTCCGGCTCTCGCTGGCTCTGCTGCTTTTAGCGCAAGCAGGCCACCGCTTGGCTCAAGCGTGAACTTGTAGTATGACAGAGGCGTGAGCTCCTTGTCTATCAAATAGCGCTTCGCGAATGGTATGTCGTACTCGTAGCGTTCGCCGTGCAGCGCGAAGGCCTCGCTGAGCTTCGGCACCTGCATTGGTAATTTCGTGTAGATCCTGTAGGAATCTACGTCCTTTCCGAAGATGCTGCGCCTCTCCGGCACAACTTCTGTTGCATTGAGCTTTTCCTGGCCGTCAAAAGCACGTATCGCGAGCATTTCCTCTATGCTCATTGCATCTCTAGGCACGAAGTAGAAGTATGGCCTGAACGAGGGATCGAAGACCTCGTGCGCCTTGCCGGTGCTGTCCTTGATCGTGAGCCTTATCAGCGCACGCTCATCGCTGGTCAGGTAGTCGACTTCCAGAAGGAAGCCCTCGAAAACTAGCGGCGCCTGCGCCTGCTTTTCCACTGTTTGGCCGCGCATAGCCATCACTAGCTTTTGAGGCTTATATGCCTTTCCTCAAAAAGCGTTCAGGCGCCCTCCTCCTGGATCTTTGTGGTGCTTATGACGAGCGGAGGTATGAGGCCGAGCGAATACGCGACAAGCGTGCCCGTGGCGCTGCACCTGAAGTTCAGGCCATTGACAACTTCCTCTGCGAGCTGCACCGGGAGCTTGTGGGATTCGTTCCACTTCTTTGTCACAGCGCTCACTGAATCCTTGCTCTCCTGTATTTCTATGGTGCCCCCAAGCTTTATCTGGCCGATGTTATTGGCGTCCTTGCCGTCACCGTCGAAGTAGTCCGCAAGGAAGGTGTATGTTATGTTTATCTTATCGCTCTTCACGCTCAGATTGTCGAGGCTTATGTTGAGCCTCGGGAACCGCTGCTTCTGCAGCGCCGCGACGTCGCTTATCTTGCCTTCCACGTTCGAGATTGTGAATCCTGTTATCATTTGTATCACTGCATCGTTGCTCTATTTCTTTGAGTTGGCAGGTTATTTAGTTCTATCGGCGGGGCATCAGCGGGCTGGTGCCCTCTGGCACATTAAACCCGCACCGCCCTATTCAGAGCTCGCGTCCCAGCTCCTCCATGCCTGAAAACATGTAGTCCGGGCGCCACTTGGCGAGCATCGAGGCGCTGTCGAACCCGTTAGTCACCACCGCGGACGCGATTCCGGAATTCCTTGCAAGAATTATGTCGTCTGTTGCATCGCCGATGTAGATTGTGGTGCGCCTGTCAGCACGCAATGCCTTGAGCAGTATCTCTATGCCAAGAGGATCTGGTTTCAGCCTCAGTATGGACTGCGCGCTCAGTATGGCGTCGAAGTACTTCATGGCCCTGACGCGTTCGAGCTCCCTGTACGCGCGCCAGAGCGCGGCATCGGTAAAGAGCACCACGTCCTTGCCCTCCTTGTTGAGCGTTTCAAGCACCTCCCTGGAGCCGTAGCTGAGCTTTGGCACGATGAATGCGAGCGATAGGTCGCCGATGAACGTCAGCACAGCAGTCTCAGCCTCATGCAGCTCTGCCAGCGTCTTGCTCGTGTGCACGTGGCGCATGCTCAGTGCTATCTCACGTTGGGTCGGCTTCCTGATCGCGCTTTTCGTCAGAGCCTTCTTGGTGCGCCAGTGCGGATTCAGTCTCGAGTTGAGCTTGCGCGCGGCGCTTACATTCCTTAGCGTGCCGTCCCAGTCGAATATGAACGACCTGTACCTTGAGAGCTCGCCCATCACTCCCACCGTATGTCTAGGCTGGGCCTATCTGGGAGAGCCCTCTGTGCCCTTCCGGAGCTCGAGGAGCCCTCGCGCTCTACCTTTACCTCCACACCCAGCCTGGTGCTCATGTATGGTGCGGCCTGCGAGAGCCCGTCGAATACAGCTGTGCCGTCATAGCCCTTGATCTCAGCCAGTGCCGCAAGCCTCTTGGAGAACTGCGCCAGGAAGGCGGAAAGCTTTTGTTTGTCCACGCCCTTGAGCTCGTTGCTTTGCATAACCTTGCCTATGTCGCGGCTCTCACACAGAAGATTGTATGCTGTGGCCTTCCAGTCGTCCGCCACTATAACTGTTATCGACTTTGGCTTCTTGCCCCTGTTGGCGTCTATCTTAGCCGTGAGCGCAAGCGTGGACTCAGCATCGTCGACCGTGCGCTGCACCATGTCCTCAGTACGCTCCACCGCCAGGTTTATCATGCTCTCGTCGGCCTCGGGCCAGCGCTCCTTCGCGATGAAGCTGTTCTTGCCGAGCATGTGCCAAAGTTCTTCTGCAAGGAAGGGTATCGCGGGCGCCAGCATGAGCACTGTTTTCTCAAGGAAGTCGCGCAGCACTAGGGCGTTCGAGCCGC
>JAKAST010000002.1:60395-83287 GCA_021828155.1 Microcaldota archaeon
TCCTTCGCGATGAAGCTGTTCTTGCCGAGCATGTGCCAAAGTTCTTCTGCAAGGAAGGGTATCGCGGGCGCCAGCATGAGCACTGTTTTCTCAAGGAAGTCGCGCAGCACTAGGGCGTTCGAGCCGCCCCTCGCGGCGTACCACTTGAGCTCGTTTATAGAGTCGAAGTATATCGCTATGTAGGCCTCGCGCAGCGAGAGCCTGTCCATTGCGGCGCTTGCATTTTTTATCTTCGAGTTGAGCTTCGAGTAGAGCCAGTAGTCGATGTGGCCGAGCGCACCGCTCTCCTTGCCGTCAAGGGCGCTGACCGTGTCGTACAGGAACTGGTTCTTTGCCATGACGCCGGTTGCGTTGTCGGGCATGAAGTTCATGTCAGATTCCAGGTCGCCGCCTACTATCAGTATGAAGCGCACAGTATCTGCGCCGAACTTTGAGAGCGCGTCGCTCAGGGGCATTACATTGCCTGTGCTTTTGTGCATCTCCTGGCCCCTGAGGTTTATCATGCCGCTCGTTACTATCTGCTTGGGCCAGAAGCGCTCCGGGAATATTGCGAGATGGTTGAATATGTAGAATGTCAGATGGCTGGGTATTAGCTCGTGCGCTGAATGTCTCGAGGTGTACTTGTACCAGTACTCGAACGAGTCGCGGCATTTCTTGGCCACCTCCGGATCAATGCCCGTGCTCTTCGCGACAGTGTCGGCATCGCTCTTGCCTAGCAGCACGTAATCGAAGAACTCGGGCTTGAGCTGCTCCGGCCCGACGCCTGCCGTGCGCAGCGTGTGCACGAACGTGTAGAAGGCCATGTATATTGTGGAATCGGAGAGCGGCTCTATTATGTGCGCGGGATTGAGCGGGAACCTCGTGCCGAGACCCTGCGCGCGCTCCACGGGCTTCAGCTCCAGCCACTCGACAGTGGCGTTGTAAGCTGCGCGCATCTTCTCAGGGTAGAGTTTCATCTTCGGAAGGTACTCCCTGACCTGCTCCTTCCAGCCGGGATTGCCGTAGTCTATGAACCATTGGTCCGCCACAACCTTCACCACAGCACGGTAGCCGCACCTGCAATAGACCGGCGCCTCGTTGGCCATTATGTACATGCTGGTGGCCTTTCCGGATTCGCGCATAGCTTTTATCAGCAGGTCGCGTGCCTCGCTAACGGGCTTGCCAGCATATTCACTTACCAGCATGACGCCATTGCGCTGCTCGTCCTTGTAGAGGCGCTTAGTGGCCTCCTCTATCTGGGCGTCGTTAGCCTCGGTCGCGGTGGTCGTGCCTGCATCTTTTAGGTATTTTGCAGCCGGGATCCCGTCCGGCACCGTCCCCTGCATGCCAATTATAACCTTTGCCTGAGGTTTGTTCGGCACACCGAGCCTCTCCAGGGCTACGTAGTCAAATGGCGCGTGTGCAGGTACAGACATGACTATGCCCGTAGCGAAATCAGGCTTTACAAAGTAGCCGGCAAGCACATCTATGCTCTCGCCGGTGATCGGGTTTACTGCCTTCTTTGTGAGCAGCTCGGCCGCGCTTATCTCGCCTTCGACAGTTATGTCTATTTGGTAGGCGAGCGCTGCCGCCGCCTCTTTGCTTACGTATAGCTTCGAGCCGCCGACGTTCGCGATAACGTAACTGGCCTTATCGTTCACGAACAGGTTGGTAACACCATATATTGTCTCTGGCCTGTAGGTCGCGCATGCGAAGAACGCATCGCTGGCCGAGTCCTTGAACTTTATCACGGTCATCTCCTCTATCTCAGGCGCCACATCGTGGAGTGTGTCGTGCTGACCTATGGCATTGCCCTCGTTGGGGCACCAGCCGACAGCATGCCTGCCCTTGACAAGGAGGCCCTTCGCATTGAGCTTCGAGAACTGCCACTCCACCATCTTGCTGTATATCGCGTCCGTGGAGTTGAAGCTCCTGCGCCAGTCTATGCTCAGGCCGGCGCGTTTCATCTCGTCCCTGTAGATGTTGGAGAAGTATTCGGTGAGTGCTGCTGGGTCTGCCAGACTTTTTATCATGTCCCAGTCCATGTGATAGAGCTCGTACTCCTTGCGCAGCTCTGGATCATTGGATAATATGCGCTTGACTATGGCCAGTATGGGCGTACCTGTCCGGTGGAAGCCCATTGGAAACAGCACGTTGAGGCCCTTCATGCGCATGTACCTGGCGTAGAAGTCGGCAGTGCCGTAGGTGCGCATGTGCCCTATGTGCTGGGGTATGTATGTATAAGGCCATGCCGCAGTTACCAGTATGCTTGCCCTGTCGCTGGGCTCCGCCTCGAAGAGCTTGGCCTCGTCCCACGCCTTGAGCCACTTGTCCTCGATGGCTCTCGAGTCTATCACTTGAATCATCCTAGCGTCGCATAGAGCTTGAAAGATGAGCTTTTTAATGGTGACGTATAAAGTATTGTGGGTTTCATGGCCGACTACATGCTTGCACTTCGGCTCGGAAGTGTTGTAGTTATAGCCATAGTGTACATGCTCTACGATCTCTTCAACAGGCGTAACGTGCCCTCGATAGTGGTTTACGCTACACTGGCATACGGTATCATACTCACATTGCTCTACCTTGACGTGATAGACATTGTGGTCAGCCTTCTCATTGCGGTGGCAGTGCTGGCCATAGGCTATCTAATTTACAGGATAGGCCAGCTAGGCTTTGCTGATGTCGCAGAGCTCGCCGCGCTCTCGATGATGCTCCCGATGCAGAACGTGCCGGTGCTGATAAACGTGCTGCAGTACAACCTGCCGTTCATCGCGTCGGTTGTGATAAACTCCGGCATAGCGGTGCTTATCATTGTGCCCTTATACTACATACCGCTCGCAGCCAGAAAATTCGGCAGCAAGAGGCTAGACTCTATGCTGCCACGGGGCAACTGGGTCAAGGTTGGAATGATCACGGTCGTGTACGCCCTATTCCTGGCGTTCCTCGTATATTTCACGGGCACCGGCTGGCCGGGCATAGCCCTCATAACCGTGATGATGGCAGGATCAGCGCTGCTGCTCTTCTTCGAGAAGCCGATAACTAACGTGATGGTGCGCTATGTTGGCCTAAAAGGCATGGAGGAGGGTGACATAATAGCCACAAACCTCATGAGCAGGCGCGAGCTGGCAAATGCGAAGAGGCGCGTGCCTGGCTTCGAGAGGCTCGTGACCGCCAAGCTGATGGCTACGATGAGGCGCAAGCGCTTCGGCTCGCGGCTCCCTGTTTACAAGAACGCTATGCCGTTCGCTGTTGCGATATTCGTCGGGGCTGTGCTCGCACTGCTCTTCGGCAACCTGCTGCTCTACATAATACCATTGTGAATGCACCGCGTACAGGCTTGGTCGGTTTAGCCTGGCTTTATCAACAAAATCCGACTTTTTCAACAAGTCCCCAGCACGAGAAGATTTTTATTTTGATGCTTACAATCTAGAGGGGTGGCTGGGTGAAATACGCCAGAGAGCACGTCAAGAGGTACTGGATTTTTGCTTACAGGAGGGCACTCGGAGTATCGATGCTGACGTTCGCCATAGCGCTCGCATTAGGTATCATGTTCACCGGCCTGCTCTCCAACTCTTTCGGATCGCATCCCGCAGTTGAGTTTACATTCTGGGGCCTCCTCATAATTGTGGCGACGCTGATGCTGATCATGAGCTTCGCCAACGCGCACAGATCCTCAATCAGGCTCATGAACAGGCTGGAGACACAGAGCCACTCAAAGTACATGGCTACGTGGATATTCGCGATCCTGGTAGGTATAGTTGTTTTCACTATGCCTATACTGTTCATCAACAGTTTCATAGCCCCGCTGATGTTCCTTCTGAGCTTCGGCGGCATACTCTGGGTGCTGTATATATCTGTCACGCTCCTGTTCAGGCACAGCTACAAGGAGCTGGCATACGGAGCAACCGCGCTGCTTACAGTGTTCATTGTGGTTCTGGCCGCGATAACCCTTACTATGTCAAATACCGCGCTCTACACCAACGAGCAGGCCGACATGGCCGCAATGCTTTTCATAACCGTCTCGACATTGGTGCTCGTCTTCGGGTTTACCGGCATGCTGATGATGTTCAACTCCTCAAAGGAGTTTGTCGCCGAATTTGAGGAAACGGTGCGTGAACTCGAAGGCAAACCTCACCAAAGATCTACAAGGAGAGCCAGAAGGAGGCGCTGATTCTGACCTCAGTATCTTGCTGATTCTGCTATCAGCGAGCGGAGCGCATGCTCGTCAGTCACATTGGCTAGACATGCGCTCTCTATTAACGGAACGCCACCAACCGTCTTGTTGCCCCGCCCCTGCGCGACCACAAAGAAGGGGTAGTCGCCGAAGAGTTCGTTCATGGATCTGTACACGATGGCCCATTTGCGCATGGTTCGCGGATCGGCCTCCCTTCCGGCCTCATAGCGTGAGCTGCCGCTCGATATGGCTATGAAAGGATCATGGTTAAGCGCAATGCCTCGCAGTTTTGTGTTAAGGAATCGACCGTACCTTATGCGGTCGGAACGCTGGCTGCTGCTTACCGGTATGTGGTGCAGGTCCTGCGAGAAGAATCCCTCAAGCCTGCTTAGGTTGCGTTCGGTTATGCCCTCCCCGCCTGACTCATACCTGCATATGCTGTCCTTTGAGACTCCTGCCAGCTCCGCGAGACGGCGCATGCTTATCCCGTATAAAGCCCTGAGCTGCCTAAGCCTTTCACAGTCGATCTCGATCTTCTGCCCGATGAACGGCTTAGTTTCCGGAATTTCCTCGCCATGCAGAACGCTCTCAAGCGACGAATGCGAAACGCAGGTTATGCCGTGCCTTATGAAGCGCGTGCGCTGACGGATGCGCCTGCCCTTGTATTCCGCGCCCACCACTATGACGCGGCCGCCGAAAAGGTGGCCGAGCTTCAGAAGCGTGGCCGCTTCCCAACCGCTAAGAGAATCAATGTTGTCGATGAACTTCATTACGTAGAGCATGCCCTGCTTCTCGGCTATCACGTCAAAGAAGGAGCGCAGCGAGCTGGCATTGACGCTGGCGTAGCCCTCACGGTCGAGCAGTTTGCGCCCCTTCTCAAGAAGTGCCTGCCTGCGCATACGTACATTCTTGTCCTTGAGGGTATTTATCGCTTGCGCAGGCTAAGGCATAAATATTTGAAAATGTGTTTGATTTTTGGTAGCATGATCAGCAGCAAAACTCCAACTGACGAAATAGACAAGAAGTTGCTGGAAGCGTCAAAAATCGGAGATTTGGCAAGTTTCAGGAAAGCTCTTGCTCAGAGCCCCGGAAGCGACGCGAAAGCAGAGGCAGTGTGGCGTGTCGTCAGGAACGCGGGAAGATCCTGGCCGGACGGAGTGGCGGACGACATGATAGTAGACCTTATCGCGAATAAGGCACCATTGAATTACAGGAGCGATATCACTTCCACACCGATTATTCTTGCGCCATACAGCCTGAGGCTGAAAACCATAGATTTGATGATAAGAAATGGCGCCGATGTCAATGCCAGGGAAGACGGGGACAAACCTGTTGTAAGTATCATGTTCATCGCCGAGAGGGCGGAGCGGGTCGATGTGATAAACCTGGCATTTGATCGCGGCTTCAAGATGAACGAATACGAGAGGCTATACCTGATAGAAGAGGCTCCGAATAGTGAGATAAGGGAGCTGTTTCTGAATCCACCACGCGGAAGCATGGTGAGTGACGCCCATATGAACACGGAGGTGTTGATCAAAGCCGTTGACAAAGGTTACCTCAACTACGTGCATAGCGCCCTGCTTGCCGGCGAAGACCCTGATACGAGAACTGAGTATGGCACGACCTTGCTTATGATTGCTGGGTATAATGGAAATAAAGCTATGTTCAAATTGCTTGATGATGCGAACGCTGACTTCAATGCAAAATCCCAATTTGGAGGCGTCTTGACTTATGTGATAGATGGGGCCAGACGGGCAGAGGCAGAAGGGAAAGAGGTAAAGGAATTCGAGGAGGTATTCAAAATTGCACTGGAAAGGTCCAACAGAGAGAGCTGCTATTACGAGCTTCATCGTCGGCTTGACAGCAGACGTGGAGACAACCAGAATCGTTATAGAGATCTCTACAACACTGAGAGGAAAGCGATGGTCCTGATTCTCGAGCACATTGAGGACCTGGAGAGGAAGACTGAGGATGAATTGAGGCAGAAGCTGAGGAAAGAATTCAATCCGGTGCCGGACACGCATGTTTGATTGGTCGATACCACTAATTTGTTGTCAAACCGATTTGCATTTGCGCGACGCTTTCATTTACAATGCAATCGAAAATTATATCGAGTATTGCGTTAACCGAATGGCCTCCAGCTATTTTTGACGCTGCTTAGTATCCCTATACAATCACAGGACCATTGCAGCTTCGCGCATAGGTAGATTACGCAAATAGGTTGTATAGGAGAATGGCAGTTTACGCATCGCCGAGCTGTGAAAATACCTTCTCCGCGATTTCCTTGCCAAGCAGCCTAGCGACCTTGTCGCGATTGGCATTTATGTCGGCCACGCGCCTTATGCCGTTGTCAAAGAGCCTGCGCGCCCTCACCCTGCCAATCTGCTCCAGCCTTACTAGGTCGAGGAGCTCAGCCTTGATGCCGTAACGCAGCCTGACTCTCGTATCTATGAGGGCATGCGCCGATCGCTTTGAGGCCTTCGCGAGCTCTATTGCAGAGTATGCGAGCCAGTCCGCATTGGTGAGCTTCAGGAAGAGCGCACCGGGGGTCGTGCCGTACCTTTTGACCAGCACGTCCTCTCCAAGCTCTTCCATCCAGTCATTGAGCATCATCGCCGTGCTGAAGGCGCCAAGCGGGTCGTATGAGCCGTAGTCCATGCCTGCATACTCATATAGCGAGCCGTTCTTCGCCATGCTCCTGTACATTACGAACTTGGCCTCTGAATCGTCAGTTGATTTGACATACGGCCTCATCTCCACGGTGTTTGATATCATGTACAGCATGCCGAGCGTGTCCTCGGCCTTGTCAAGCGAGTCGAGGATCCATTTGGCAGAGAGCGGGTCTATGTAGAGCTCGCTTATGCGCTTGCCAATCTTCGTTGCTATGTACGCGCCCCTGCCCACTTTCTCTATGAACTTCCAGGTCTCAAGGTCGTCGACCACCTCGCTTATAACGTGCTTTATGTGCGCATTGTTGCCGTACTGGTAGCCATAGAACGTCTTCGCCATGAATGAGTTTATACTTTCAAGGTCGTTCAGGAAATCCTCGGCTATGAATGCAAGCAAGTGCACCCTGAGCACGGGCGCCACGCCAAGGTTTGAGTCCAGGGGCTCCGCTTCTGCGTTGATATAGCTGTTGTACAGGTCTGCAATTGCGTACTTCGAGTTCGCGATCAGCAGCGCCCTGCCCTCCTTGTCGTATTGCGGCCTGCCAGCTCTTCCGAAGAGCTGCATCACTTCATTGACGCCTATTCTATCTGCTCCGGATTCGCTGTGCCTGTGCAGGTCGCGCACCAGCACTGTGTGCGCCGGGATGTTCACGCCAAGGCTCAGCGTCGGAGTGGCGCATATCGCTTTGATCAGGTTGTCCTTGAACGCCTTTTCGATCGCGGCACGCTGCGAGTTAAGCAGTCCCGCATGGTGGAAGGCCACTCCGCTCTTAACCTGCTCAGCAAGCTTGACGCACTGCGCTGTGGGCCTGTCAAGCGCATTGAGTATAACATCGCTCACTCTTGCGAGGGCCTCCACCTCATGGGGCTTAAGGAGCTTTTGCACATGAGGCGCAAGCCTTACGGCACCGGCCTCGGCATTCCGCCTTGAAGAATAGAAAAGCAGCAACTGCTTCGACCTCTCAAGCGTATCCTCAAGCACACGCACCTCCGGCACAGCGCTGCTGCCGGCAAGCTCCTCGCTCTCATCCTGCGCGTAATACACAATGCCCTCGTTCACAACCCCCTTCCTGAGGGGCACGGGCCTGTAGTCGCTCATGACAAGCTCTGCCTTTAGCCATTCCGCCAGTTCATCCGCATTGCCTATGGTAGCGCTCAGTGCTATGAGCTGCGCGCTCGTCGATGCTGCGAGTTTGGTCATCACGAGCTCGAGCGTTGGGCCGCGCTCTGGTTCGCCAAGCATGTGGACCTCATCGAAGACGATGCACCCTACCCCTGGCAGCCAGTCGGCCTTGTGGCGCATAAGGCTGTCGAGCTTCTCCGTAGATATGAACACCATCTCGTAGTCTGCCAGCCACTGGTCGCTGGCATCGAGGTCACCCATTGATATCGCAACCTTTATGTACGGATACGCGGCACGGAACTCGCTGTACTTCTCGCTGACAAGCGCGCGCATGGGTGCTATGTAGAGCGCCTTCCTGCCCTTGGCGAGTATGGAATTGACGCACGCAAGCTCCGCGATGAGCGTCTTGCCGCTTGCAGTCGGCGAGGCTACCAGCAGGTTCTTGCCCTCGAGGAGCCCCTTGGAAAGCGCAAGCTCCTGGGGAGGCGTGAACTTGCGTATGCCTCTCGCAGCGAGCGATTCTAGTATCTCATTGGGCACCCTGCCCTTTACAGATGCTACGTCCATCAGGATTAGTATGGGCTTGAAGGTATTTAGCCCTAGTTAGCTGAGCGTACTGAGGCCCACGATAAGATGCCGCGTATGTTGACCCGCGGCCTTCGGCCATCCCTCGCCCTTGCAAGACGGAGCTTGAAGATCAGGAGTTCATCATCCACGTCAAGGTGCTGTGTAAAATGTAGCTCCCTCCCATCGTGGTTTACTCTGTCCATAAGCGCAGAGTGCAGGCTTTCTGCATGAGCTCTCAGGTCAAATGCCACAATGGCGCTGTCCTTTACTGTGTCAGCGGCCTCGCGTATTGCCTCTCTTACCATCTCAATCGTACTTTGCTGCCACTCAGGACTTGCCTTTTGAGATTGAGCATCGCGTTCTTTTGCCTTGCTGACGCGCTTGGCGCGGACCGGCGCAGCTGCATGTGTCATTTGTGTTATGAAGGCTTCTGTAACGTAATTATGCTGGAATGCAAGTATTGGATCGGACCTTATGAAACCCTCAACATTAGGGTTGTTCAGCGCAGTAAGCACTGTTTTTGGCACGTAGTCCCTGTCGAACTCCACAATGCGCTCCGTAGGCTTCCGCATTGCGGATGAGTATTCCTTTGGCTCGATCTTTAGCATATCGGACTCTACCAGCCTGGACAGGCGTTGCCTGGACTCGGTGCTTGGTGCCCGCGAAGCGCTAGGCTGAGATGCCAAACGCGCTGTAAGATGATTGTGGTCCCTGTCCGGCACACTGCTGGCTGAGGCACCCCTAAGAATGCCGGAAAGCTCTGCCGCGGTTCTGCGCATCTGCGCGCGGCTTACCTGAGCATTAGGGATTGTTCTGGCCTCGGTTTCTTGAAGTTCTGCGTTGTCTGCTGTCATCTTTCTCTTGCCCCACAGAAAATTAGAGTATTGTAATGCATCACATATAAAAAGGTTGTACCCGCATCCTTTGCCAATGAATTCCGCCATTCGTAAATGCCTTCCACGTACACAAACGAGGTGGTAAAGGCTGTGACAGGGATTGTCGAGTCTAAACATTGGCAAGATAGGAGTACCAGCAAGAAAAAGCAACAGACATCAATTCTCTTTTAGCAGGCTGTCTATCTCCGCAGCCTCGCCGCACCTCTGCACGACTATCTTCAGCGAGCCGAGGTTCTTCTCCATCTTGGGGTTGAGGTTGAAGCACACCACCTTGCCCACCTTGTTCTCGACGAGCATCTTCAGCAGCTTCCCGTGGCCGCTCTGCTCGTTCTGCTCCTTCTCGTGCGGATTATCTATCAGCGTGCGCTTCTGAATCTTGCCGTCCTGCACGTCCACAATCACGAAGCTCTTTGCCCTGCCGAAGTGCTCGGAGACGTGCCGTCCGTCGTCTGTAGGCGTGCCTATTATCATTATTATCCGCCCTTACTATTACCGCCTTGCATTTATAACCCTTCCTCTATCTTGCTTTCCACTGTGAGGCCGAACTCAGCTATGTAATTTATGTACTTGCTTATCTCCTCTACCAGGTCCCTGCACTCCTTGTCGACCGTACCTCTCCTCCCGCCGCGCAGCTCTTCGACAAATTCGTAGATTTGCTTTATCGCGTCCTCATCACCGCCAAACGCCTTCTCAGAAAGCACGAACTTCTCCCTTGCGCGCGCCAGCAGCGAATTCGCAGGCCTGCTTCTGCTGCAGTCTATATGGGAAATGTCAAGCAGCAGGTCGCCTATCTCCTCCATGGCCTCAGTTGTGCGGAAATACTTCAGCATGCCTGCCGGCTGTATGATGTTTATGTAGCGCAAGCAGAGCTGGTAGAACCTGTTTATTAGCGCTTCAGTACCCTCCATCTTCTCAGGTTCTCCATCTATGAGCTCCCTGAAGCTCTCGTCCACAAGCGAGCGCATCCTTGCCATAATCTTGCCGAGGTCTATGTCTTTCTGCTCTGTGAGGTCCTCTATGGTTATCACATTTGCGGTCTGGTTCATTACCTCGAAGCCTGGGCTGTAGCGCTCTATCTGGTCCTTCAGCGCGGATATCTGCTCCGGAGTGAAGCCGTCCTTCGAAGTTATCTCTAGCTTTTTGAACCCGAACCGGTAGTAAATGCCCACCCACCTCCACACTAGGTGAGGGTCAGTATGCCTGCTTATCGCCTTAACGGCTTTCGTTTCCGTGCTCTGCTTTGCGGACAAGATGAGGTTGCCGGCACCGTCCTCACTCACGGTTATACTGCTCCCTGCCTTTATGCCATGCTTCTTGGTCCATCTCTTGGGCACGATCAGCGCCAGGCTGCTATTCCCAAACTTAAATATATTCTTTTCCATGAAAACATTTCCTATATATATTCTTTATACTAAAAGTATATATATAGGCTCGGCTAATAACATTTACTGGATTACAATGAGCGGCAAAAAATCACAAAACCACAGTGGCCAGCGCACACCCTCCGGTGCCCAAGAAGGCGAAGCGGCAGCCATGCTCGACAGTTACATGACGGAGACGACAGAGTATGTTAAGCGAAAATTCAACGAAGCAATGGACAGGTACTTCACCAATGTCGATCCGACGTTTGTAAATGCTGTACGCGATTATCCAGATAGGATAGACAAAAAGCTCAGACCCAGCATGGTGTTCCTGGCTGCCGAGTCATTCGGGCTCAAAAGGTCTGATGTTGCTGACCTTGCGCTGGCACTCGAGGCGGTTTACAACGGATACCTTGTGCCAGACGATATCTACGACGAAACGACGGTGCGGAAAGGCGAGCCGGCGCTGCACCTGAAGATCGGCAGGGCCAGGGCGATGAACGCTGGCGCAGAGCTGCTGAACATGGCCTGGTCGCTCATAAACAGGTTCACCAGCAGGTGCTACGAGAATGAGAGGCCGGCAATTGCCTATGTGGCGTCAAGAGAATACAGCCGCATGACCTCCTCTATCTCCGCGGGCCAGGACCTCGAGGAGCGGTACAAGGGCCTGAATGCACTCAAGCCTGAAAGCGAACCCGTCTACTACCAGATATGCAGGCTAAAGACGGTCAGCTACATAGCAACCTTCCCGGTAATAATTGGGACCATAGCTGCGGGTCACTACGACGAGGTGACGCTCTCCCGTATAAAGGAGCTGTTCTCACACTTCGGCATAGCGTTCCAGTTGGCCAGCGACCTGCGCGATGTGGTAGGCAGGGCAGCAAGCTCCGGGGACCTCTCGGCGCTGCGCGAGCGGAAGCTCAGGCTCGACGTGCTGCACGCCCTGGATGCGGCGCCCGACGAGGTGGTGGCCAGGATGCACAGGATATATTCAAAGCCCGCTGCCGAGGTCAGTGATGGGGACCTTGCCTATATCGCCACAGTAGCAAAGGAGTATGGAGGAGTTGACTACCTCAGTGCGAAGCTGGCGGCAGAGATAGATGCCGCGAGACGGCTCTGGCTCGGCAACAGTATATTCCCCAAGAACAGGTTCAGCAAGATGCTGGGTGCTTTGATAAGCTCCGATATGCTAAAGAGGTATGCTGTAGATTGACTCGTTCCGAACATCTTTGAAGGAGTCCCGCAACAACTTTTTAGCATAAGCGGCAGGCATGATGGGCTGCTTCTTCCGCGTGGGCTACTTCTTCCTGATGTAGAGCTCCTGGAGCGCAGATATGATTACAGGGGTAAGCCCGTTCATAGGCAGTAGATCGCGGTACTTTTCAAGCGCGGCGCGCGCCTTGCGACCGTATTCTTCCGCAACGCCCTGCGCGTACTCTATGCTCTTGTACTTGCCTATCATATCCCTTAAGAAGATTATGTCCTCTTCAGTCTTCTCCGAGCGCTTCTTCCCGTAGATGGCCTCTATCTTTGATTTCTCATCCTGCGTGGCAATCTTGTAGGCATGCAGAATCATGAGCGTGACCTTGCCCTCGTAGAGGTCGCCGAAGTTCTTCTTTCCGAAGAGCTTCTCGTCGGCCGTCATGTCGAGCACATCGTCTGCAATCTGGAACGCAACGCCGGCGGGCCTTCCTATCTCTTCTAGCGCATCGAGCACCTCATCGCTCTGCCCCGCGGCTATGGCGCCTATCTGCATCGGTCCATAGACGGTATAGAAGCTTGTCTTGCTGTCGCATATCCTGAAGTACAAGCCTTCAGTGGCATTCTTTATGTCCTTGGTGTAGTGGATGAAGCTGTTCTCGATGTGCTGTCCCTCAACCGTGTACTCGAGCATCTCGTAGAATTTCTCGTACATCCTGTTGCCCTTCTCGAAGCCCGCCTGCCTCATGTAGTCCTTGAGCATGCGCCACATCGCTATGTGGCCGATGTTGGTTGCGTTCATTGAGTGAACCCAGCCGTAAAGCTTCTGCGCGGCAGGTTTTCCGCGCCTAAGGTCTGAATCGTCCTCAACATCGTCCTGCATCAGTATCCAGTCTTCTGAGAGCTGCTGCGCGGCAGCAGGCAGGAGCAGCTCCTCAGTATCGGCACCGAATAGCTTGCCTGTGAGCATAACTAGGCCGGGGCGCCTGTAGCTCCCCTGCCTATCCACATAATCGCGCATTATTGAGTGCACGGCCGGCTCCTTGACCGGCAGGTACTCGCAGATCTTCTTGTATACCGGTGCTCTGTACAGCTCTATGAACTCCTTGAAAGTAGTCGGTCCATCATGCCTGCCCACGGTAATCAGGTCGTCGGGCTTTGCGGAACCTTTGGATGCCATTCTAACACGGTAAATTGAATTCTCAGATAGTGTTTAAAAGGTATGGTGTATGGCTCATCAGACTGGAACTGCACCATGCCATATGCTGTAAACTCTGCGTTCGAGGTTCTTATACCTTGCCTTGCCTTCGCCAATGTGCGAAGTAGCCGTTGCATCGACTTTATTATGCGCCGTTTATAGCACCGGCACTACGTCTATCTCGAGCCTGGCCATAAGGTCCGCAGCTTTCTCTGTTCCTGCTTTTGTCAGAAAGTAGCGGCTAGGCTTCCCGGGCTGCCCTGCATGACTGACAAACCCCTTTTTCTCGAGGGCCTGGAGAGTTTCTTCCACATTCGGCACCTTTCTAAGCTCGTCCACGGAATGGTCCTCCCTGAACGGCCCAAGCAGTTCGAGCGTCTCCTTGGCCGTTAAGCCTGTCCTGCCGTGCCAGTCATCGCTGGCATAGAGCTTAGGGGTCAGTACATCATGTATGTACAGCGCTCCGAGGGAAAGATGCTCCTCTTCCTCATCGGCCCCGATCTGGCCCTTCCTCCTGAGCCCAGCCACACCCTCATGGAGTTTCCTGATGTACTCTGCAGGTCTGAGCTGATAATCGCTCACGATTTCGTGTGTAATTGCCCTGAGCTTCTTTCTTACCTTGTCCCTAACCTTATTTTCGATATCCTTTGTTACCATTTTGCCACCAGAAAGTCAGAAGTCAGTGCACCTGCCTAGCTATCCATCGTGGAACTCCTCGTATTCCGACGAAGTGCGGCCTGTGGCGCCCTCTGGTTCTACAGAGTGTGATTCCACACTGTTCCGGAGCATTGCGGCCACAGCAGGGACTATGTTGCCTCTGTAGTCCAATACGACTTCCTTGTAAGCGTCCACGCCTGGCTGCGGGCTCTTTTTCCTGCTTTTTCCTGCTCTCATTCCAGTCCTGAATATATCGTCTTTTCTAATATAAATACCTTTGTCGGGCTGGTTTCAATCCCAGAGCTCGCTCAGCTCCTTATCCTTAAATAGTATTTCCTTCAGCTCCTTGTCTAGCCGTGCGTCGTGCCTCCTCAGCCACTCGATCAGCAGAGATGCATGCTCCTTCTCGTCGTCGCGGTTGTGCTCCAGAACCTCCCCGAGCGACTTGTCCTTGCTGGCGCTGATGCGCTCGTCGTACCACATCATGGCCTGCAGCTCCTCTATTAGGGACTGTCTTGCCCTTGAAAGGTCCCGCGTCTTCTCGTCTATAAGCTCCTCGCTCTCGTATGCAGGCATTGAATCACGAATAGGGTTTGTGCCAGAAACCTTAAAACAGTTTCAATCTGGCCCGATGCCCGCGCCTATCCTTCTGATGTCATTCATGTCCTTCTGCACCGACCTCTTCGGCCTTCCAGTCCATTCGCTCACGACCCTTGCGAAATAGTCCAGGTCATTGAAGTATTTGGCGTAGATCCGGTATATGTAGGAAAACTCCTTCAGCAGCGCCTCGGGATACCTTGCTGCGGGGCTTTCCTGGCCAGTGTCCTTGCGCTCAAGCTCCATCATGCTCCTTTCGATGCGGTCTGTAACAAGCGCATCGAGCCAGTCGTCTGTGTCGGCGCGGGGTTTCAGCGACCTGTCTATCTCTGCCTTTTTACCGAGTACTCCAGGCAGCATTTCCTGCAGGTCCGTCAGCTCAGAATAGGTGCCTGCATGCTCCCTCCCGTTTTCGAACGCTCTTTCCAGCATGGCGCTGAGCTTTTGCTTCTCCAGCGTGCCGCCTAGCAGTGCGTTCATCTCCTCGAAGCACGCATCAATGAAGGCCTCGGTTGAGCCGTACTTCAGCGCCACCAGCATGTATATGTCCTCCTCGTGCTTCGCGACCTCGATGCGCCTCCATAGGTCGTGGTCCTTCCTCTCCTTCTCAACAGTAAACAGCTTCATGGTTATCAGTGCGGCCACGCTCGCGACCCTCACGGGGCCGAAGTCAGTGCCATCCATTATCTTTACAGCCTCGTTGTTTCTGAGCACTAGCTCCTTGTCCTTGATGTATGGGAGGCAGCGCTTGCTTGCCGTGGTGTTTATGTCTAAGCCTGCCACAATCTGCTCGTTATTGTAATAGAATACCTTTTCGAAGTGCCGCAGCTCGCAGTTCTCCGAAGCACTCGCAGGTCTCCAGCCGTACGACTCGAGCTTTTCCAGCTTATCGGCGCTGATGCTGCCCGGCACGAGGAAGTCTATGTCTTTCGTTGTCCGGTAAGGGAAGTTGCAATGGACGGTTACTGCCCTGCCTCCGATCAGTGTTGAGTCATTTCCGAAAACCTTCTCCACCTCATTGTATACTTGCGTGACCAGTGGTGCGGGCAGATTGTATTTTGCTTGCCTCGCTTCCGATCGGGTTGCTGTTTTGCCGGCTGACATGCTACCGAGTTAATACGCGTCGCACCATATATAAAAAGATTTTCTTTGCGCATTTCTCATCCGCATCCTATATATATATCTGAAAAGCAAATGTGATACTATGGGTAAAGAGACTGAGGTATATTTCTCTGTTGACATAGAGGCCGCGGGTAAGATACCGGGAGTCTACAGCATGCTTTCGATCGGTGCCGCTGTTGTGGGCGACACTAGCAAGAACTTCTATGCGGAGCTCAAGCCGATCAATAGCAATTACGACCAGGCGTCGCTGGATGTATGCGGCCTGTCGATGGAGACGCTTGCCGCAACCGGCAAGGATCCTGAGGAGGTAATGTACGCCTTCAGCAAGTGGGTAAAAGAAACAAGCGCAGGGGCAGTGCCGGTGTTTGTATCGTTCGGCTCGTTCGACTGGATGTTCACGAAGTGGTACCTGGAGAGGTACGGCTATGGCAGCCTTTTCGGGGTCAACGGCATAGACATAAAGTCGTATGCTATGGGTATGCTCAACACCGGCTGGGCGGGCACCACCAAGTCTAGGCTGCCGGCAGACCTTATGCCAGGCACCAAGCACACCCACAACGCATTGGACGACGCCAAGGAGCAGGCCGAGCTTTTCTACAACCTGCTGAGGCGCAACGCCAATATGCACGCCCTCCGCAACGCGCACAAATCTAAGAACTTTTAACCTGTTGCTTTTTAGCTTTGCGTTGCCAAATCATACTATGGCGAAGCATGCGATGGCCATTTTGGCCGTAGTTATAATAGCGGTTATCTTCGTCGCGGCACTTTACCTATCCATGGGTTTCCATACTGCCGTCAGCCCAGTGTTCAACCCTACAGGCAGCATAAACCTTACCACACCTAAGGCCCTCAGCAGCATAGCCAATTCCACCCCAACCATGGCAAAAACCCTGAGCGGCATCGCCAGCTTCTTCAACCACTTCTTCAATGGCGCCAAGACGGCGCTGTTCAAGGCGCCGGGCACCAGCAAACTTACCGTATACCTGACAAGCGGTAACCAGTACCTGCTCGGGCTCGCCAACCACACGGTCATAAACGGCAGCAATACGACGCTCTCGATTCTACCAGGCAACTACGTCTTCCAGCTCGGCTACACGCTTACCTCCAACAATATTGCTAGGACAAGCCTCTACCAGTACAACATGACCATAGACAACACAACGGCCATAATGGTTTTCAAGCCAAACAATACGGCGCAGTGGCTCAACGTAGGCAACGGCACGTTCAGCGTGAAGCGCACTGCGCAGCTCCTCAACCAGGCCGGCTGATACCTTGCCCGTAGCGCCCAATCAGTGATCCGATGGCAGTCTGTTCAAGTTGCGGCAAGACGGTCAAGAAGGGCGAGGGCGGCTTCTCGTGCAATGAATGCTATGCCTTCTACTGCGAGGACTGCGGCTACCAGTATACTGACAGCAACGGAGATTACGTCTGCATGAGCTGCAGCGGCGACCTAACCTACACCTATGCGAGCTACTGAACTGCAACGCAAACCGCATCGCAAAAATTTTCCAATGGTGTGGCAAGCAACCGCGCAACATATATATTCCTATCAGGGAAAATGTAATCCATCAAATGCCGCTACAGAATGCGGCGCTCTGTCTGAATGCTTGAATTAGGTGATACGATGGTCGACAAGGAACAGGCTTTGGCCGCGCATGAACGCGCCAAGGGCAAGATAGAGATGATACCGAAGGTAGGGGTCTCTACGAACGAGGAGCTCACTACCTACTACACTCCCGGCGTTGCGTATGTGGCCGAGGCTATAAAGAATGATAAGAGCAGCGTTGTGCGCTATACCTCCAAGGCCAACACGATTGCGGTTGTATCTGACGGTACGCGCATTCTCGGCCTGGGCAACGTGGGGCCGGAAGCTGGCCTGCCGGTCATGGAGACCAAGGCCCTCTTTTACAAGAAGTATGCCGGCATAGACGCCGTGCCGCTGTGCATAGACACGACGGACGAGGCCGATATAGTAAAGTTTGTCAAGAACATAGCTCCGACCTTCGGCGGCATCAATATAGAAGACATAGAATCGCCAAAGTGCTTCAGGGTGGTAGACGCGCTCTCAAACGCGCTCGCCATACCAGTGCTGCACGACGACCAGCACGGCACGTCTGTAGTCACGATAGCGGCACTGATCAATGCGCTGAAGCTCGCGGGCAAGAACATAGCGTCCAGCAAGATAGTGATAAATGGCGCGGGCTCGGCAGGCCTGGGTTTTGTGCGCATGCTTGCCTACATGAAGATACGGGATGTCTATGTGGTAGACAAGGCCGGTGCAATATACGATGGCAGGCAGGAGCACATGAACGAGTTCAAGGATGAGATAGCCAGGTTTACCAATCCCTCAAAGAGGAGCGGCAGCCTTGCCGACATGGTCGAAAAGGCCGATGTGCTCATAGGCGCCTCGAGCGCCGGCGCGTTCACGAAGGATATGATAGCCAAGATGGCGGAGAAGCCCATAGTGTTCGCGCTTGCGAACCCCGTGCCCGAGATAAGCTACACTGACGCCAAGGAAGCGGGTGCGTTCATAGCTGCGACGGGCAGCAGCACGGCACCCAACCAAATAAACAACATACTGGGCTTCCCGGCGCTCATGCGCGGACTGCTCGATGTGGGTGCAGTGCGCGTAACATACGACGTGCTCTACGCCGCAGCGAAAGCTCTTGCGAGGAGCGCGGGGCGGAAGATAGGCCAGGAGCGCATACTGCCCGATGCTACCAACAGGCGCGAGATGGTCAAGTCGGTAAGCGACGTGGCTGTAGCTGTGTCCCAGGCCGCTATAGCGTCAGGCAGCGCCAAGAACAGCGTGACACAGGAAGAGCAGCGCGTGAGCCTGGCAGCGAAGCTCAAGCGCTACGCCAAAATAGAGGGCAGGGTCGTCGGAAAGGTATAATCATAAGATACCATTCTAAAATTGGACTTGGCGGGATTCGAACCCGCAACCCCCTGCATGCCATGCAGGTGCGCTACCGTTACGCTACAAGCCCGTGAACCGGGCGCTGTCCGTGCGCGAACCCGGCAGGATCAGACTGGTGACACGAAGATTATGTTGCCGCCCCTGAGCAGTATCGTACCGAGCTTGGTCTTTAGTTCGCCGTCCTCCAGCTCCTCGGCATTCTCAAGCACTAGGTTCATGTGCGCGTCGAACGACGTGACCTTGCCCCTCACGCTCATGTTGTTCTTCAGCCTTATCAGGACCTGCTGCCCGACCGACCTGTTGAGCAGGTCGAATGGTCTCTCTTGGGTCATTTCCACACCAAACACCAAACAAACAAAAATGTGTCTTTATTCAGGATTTAGTTCGCAGCAAACATTTATATGCATCACTCGCTTGCCGCCTTAATCTTCCTCAGGTCGTCTTTCTTTATGGCGAGCCTGATGCGCCCCGTGCCGACGTTGACCTGCTTGCCTATCAGTATGTTCTCAGCAACGCCCTTGAGCATGTCGCGCTCGCCGAAGACGCTTGCATTGACGAAATGCTTGACCGTTTCTTCGTAGGCGGCCCTCGCGAACACTGAGGTCTTGTCGCCCGTGATGCCATGCCTGCCCACGCTCCTGATCTTGCCGCTGTAGGTCATTGCATCTGCGATGAGCGCCACGTGACTGAAGCTCACGGTGAAGCCCTCGTCGCCTATAGTCTTTGCAAGTTCGTGCGCTATGAGATTCCGGGCCGCCTCTATGCCGTAGACGCTCTGGATCTCGAAGATGTCGTTCGAGTATATCCTGTCCTTGTTCACGCCAGGAATGCTTATGACGCCCGCGACGTTGCTGCCCGCGGTCATTATGTAGAAGTTGCCGTTGTCGTCCTGCTGTATCACGGCCTTGCTTATGCCCTCGAGGCCTGCAACTGTAAGGCCCCTTATGCGCACGAATGTCATGCGCACGCCCTTTATGTCGCGCTTGCCCTTGTATTTCACCGTGGCCCTCTCGCCATCGTTTGTTACCTCAACGTTCTCGAAGCTGTGCCTTATTCGGTCAAGCACGGCCTTTGTCGTCAGGTCGTTGGCGCTGAGCTTCTCCCTGTCGAACTCCAGCACCATCGAGGCGGTGCGGAGGTTCTCCTGGAACGAGCTGAGCAGCGCGCCGAGCCTCACGCCCTCTATCTTGCGCTTCACGGCCTTGGCCTTCTCGTAGCTCTTCTCTGCGCCTTTCTCCATGTAGATGTGCATTGTCGGAAAGCTAAGCCGCTTCCTGGCGTCTATGATCTCTATTATGCGGGGCAGGCCGGTAGTCGTGACGACGGACGACATGCCCGCCGAGTGGAAGGACTTGAGAACCATCTGCGTCGAAGGCTCTCCCATAGACTGCGCGGCCACTACGCCCACTGGCTCGCCGACCGCTATCTTGAACTCGTTTTTGTCTTTTGCCATGGAATCATCAGCTCTTGCCGGCCACTACGGCCATGGCCGGGTCTATGCCGTCTCCGCCGTATATCGTCTGTATGAGCGCTCCGCTGGCGTCCTTGACGCTGAGGTTCGTGTCAACGTAGAAGTCCTGCAGCGCATTTATCAGCCTTCTCTGCAGGTAGCCGCTCACAGCTGTCACGAGCGACTTTGTCATAGTAGAGTCGCGCGAGCCCATCGCGTGCATGTACATCTGCAAGGGTGTAAGCCCCTCCATGAAGCCCTGCTCCACGAAGCCGCGCTCTATTGGGTCGGTGCTGTTGCGCTTGAAGAATGGCAGCACGCGGCCGCTGTAGCCCCTGGAGGGACGCTTGCCGCGCACCTGCTGCTGGCCGAGCAGCATCTTTATCCACGCCATGTTGAGCAGCGAGCCCCTCGCACCTATGGTTGCCATGAGGTACGCGTTGTTGCTCTCGTCAAGCACCTTGTTGAGGTAGCTGACCGCGCGCTCCCTGGCGTGCGCCAGCTCTGCAATGATGAGCATCTCGTACGTCTCGCGCCTTGTGTAGCCGGGCAGGCTCTCCAGCTTGCCCTGCTTGTAGCTGCCGACGAGCATGCGAACCCTTTCCTCTGCCTCCCTGTTTATGGACTCGCGCTCGCGGTCCATCTCTGGCGTGTTGTAGTAGTCCCTTATGCTCACGGTAAGCCCCTTCTGGTAGTCCATCCTGAGCGCAAGCGCGCTTGCCTTGAGTATGAACTGGCTGGTGAAGTCCGGCCCGTACTCTATGAACAGCTTTGATATCATCGTGCCGGTATCGCCGACAGCACGCGTGTCTATTACGCCCTCGAGGAGCTCGCCATTCTTTATGACTGCCTTGCCCTTCGGGGACTTGTTCTCGTAGTTGAAGTCCTTGGGAAGCAGCATTGAGAATATTGCCTTGCCGCTGTACATGCCATCCTTGTTCGGCTTCGGCAGATCGTAAACACCTATGTTAGCCAGCATGAAGCATGCCTCCTCCTTGGTGAGCATGGTGCCGTCCTTAGTGAGCAGGTATATGCCTGCTATCTGGTCCTCGAAGAGGAATGATATGGTGCGCCCGTCCCTTGACGAGAGCAGAATGTCCTTAGGCTGCATCAGGTAGCGTGCCTCGGCAAGCGCCTCGAGGCTCTGCGGTACATGTATGTTCATCTCGTCCCCGTCGAAGTCCGCGTTGTACGGCACAGTTATTGAGGCATTGATGCGCAGGGTCTTGCCGGGCAGCACCCTTGCGGTGTGCGCCATTATCGAGAACTTGTGCAGCGTGGGCTGCCTGTTGAAGAGCACGAGGTCGCCGTCCATGAGCTGGCGCTCCAGCACAACCCCGGGCTCCAGCGCACCGAGAAGCTCCTGCCTGTTCAGCTCGGTGACGCGCTTCCGCATCCCGTCCCTGCCTATGAAGTTGAGCACTCCTGGCCATTCCGTGCTCGACAGCAGACTCTTGCCCCTCTCTACGTTCCACTTCGTCACGTAGAACGGCACTGTGAGATTCTCGGCGAGACGCCTCGGCAGGCCTATCTCGTTTATCCCTATGTGTGTGTCGCACGATATGACGCTCCTCGCAGAGAAGTTGACACGCTTGCCGCTGAGGTTGTACCTCAGCCTGCCCTCCTTGCCCTTGAGCCTCTGGGCGAGGGTCTTGAGGGGCCGCGTGCTCCTGTGCCTTGCCACGGGCACGCCCGGCGTCTCATTGTTGAAATATGTAGTCACATGGTACTGGAGCAGTTCCCAGAGGTCGTCTATTATGATCTGCGGGGCTCCGGCATCTATGTCCTGCTCGAGGCGCTGGTTTATGCGCATTATCTCGACCAGCTTGTGCGTCAGGTCGTCCTCGCTGCGCTCTCCGGTCTCCAGGGTTATGGAGGGGCGCACGTTGACAGGCGGCACAAGCAGCATGGTGAGCACGAGCCACTCCGGCCTCGTGGCCTTCCCGTCTATGCCGAGGTATGCAAGGTCGTCGTCGCTAATCTTGCTCAGCCAATCGCGTATCTCGTCCGGCTTTAGCTTGTTGCCGTTGAGGTAGAAGAACGTAGGCCTCTCGAACTTGAGCTTCTGCTGGGGCGCGCCGCAGTGCGGGCACTTCTTCACGCTCTTGAGCTTCTTAGTGAGCATCGCGAGCTTGCCCTCAGTCTCGATGTTGTCCTCCATTATCACATCGGTAGTAATCAGGTTTTTCACAACCGGCCTGAACTGCTCCATCTGCTTCTCGTCGAGCAGGATCCTGTGGCAGCTCTCACATGTCGACTGCAGCAGCAGGTATATGGTCTTGGAGAACTCGGGATGCAATACGGGCCTGACAAGCTCTATGTGGCCGAAATGGCCGGTGCACGTCTTCGCCCTGCCTCCGCAGGTCTTGCACTTGAGGCCGGGGTCTATGACACCGAGGCGCTGGTCAATGAGCCCTCCGTCTATTGGGTAGCCGTCCTCGTTGTAGGTATCTGGCACTATGAGCTTCGCAACGCTCATCCGCTTTACCATCTCCGGGCTTATCGTCGTGAATCTTATGTGGTCTATGGCTTCGGCCTGCATTATCACACCTATTCGCTCTTCAGTCTTATCCTGGCAAGGATGTGCATCGACTTGAGCTCGTCAAGCAGCAGCTTGAATGCATAGCTCATCTCGACCTCCTCTACGTTGTTGCCGCCGCAGGTGGGGCACACCGCAGTGTTCTTGGTGTAGTCATAGTAGCCTATGTCGCCGCAATCTTTGCACACCCATACGTATGCCCTGTCGCTCTGCTCCAGCATGCGGTCCTTTATCAGCAGCGATGCACCATGACCGACCAGCGCGTCGCGTTCCATCTCTCCGAACTTCAGCCCTCCGCGCCTGGGCTTGCCCTCAGTGGGCTGGCGCGTGAGTATCTGCACAGGCCCCCTGCTCCTGACCTGCTGCTTGAGGCTTACCATATGCCAGAGCCTGTGGTAGTACACCACGCCCGTAAATATCTTCGCCGACATCTTTCTGCC
>JAKAST010000020.1 GCA_021828155.1 Microcaldota archaeon
GGGAACCATGGCAGTATGTTGAACACTGCAAGCAACAGGTTGAGTATGAAAAGTAGCTGCACGAACACCTTCACCATGCCGCCAGGAAGAAACACAACCGCCATGCCGAACAGGAATGCAAGCAGGAAGCTCGATATCGGCCCGGCTATGGATATCCTGAATTCAAGCTGCGGCGAAACATTGTCGAGGTCTATTATTGAGCCGCCGCCCAGGGGGTAGAGGACTATCTTTTTCACACCTATGTGATAGCGCTTGGCTGTGATTGAGTGCGCCAGCTCGTGCAGGAACACGCACACGAACAGCAGCAGGAATATCAGGAATATGTAGAATGAAAGCACGAGCGCGAACAGCATCAGAAGTATGAACGACCAGTGCAGTTGCACGTCTATTCCGGCAACCCTCCCTATTGTTGGCGAGAGATTCAAAGCAGCACCAGCACCGCTATTTGGCGAACAAAATATAATAAGCTGCACTGCGATTTATTAGGGTATGATGGATGGCGTGGAAGCGGTAAGATTCGTCTATAACGAGCCCTCGCTTTTGGTAAATGACGACAGCCGGAACGTGCTCGTGGTGGGCGACCTCCACATAGGCGCGGAGGCGAAACTTGCCGACAGGGGCATACACATATACGGCACTGGAGCGGAGATGGCCCAGCGGATAGCAAGGACGGCCATGGAGTTCTCCGCGACGGGCATTGTGCTCCTCGGCGACGTGAAGGAGAGCGTGCTGTACCCGCCGATTTCAGAGAGGCGTGCAATCGCTGCGTTCTTCGATGCGCTCAAGGGTTTAGATGTAGAGGTGGTAGCAGGAAACCATGACGCCCATCTTGGCGAGATTGCTGGCATTGAGCCGCTCAGGGAGCTCATTATCGGAGACGTGGCGCTGGTCCACGGGCATACGTGGCCCTCCGACAGGGCTATGGAATGCAAATACATAGTAACGGCGCACAACCACATCGCTGTGACAGTGCGTGATAGCAACGGCGCTCTTTACAGGGAGAAGGCCTGGCTCATAGCTCCACCTATGCGTGCTAATGCAAAAAAGAGGTACGCGGCATTCGGTGCCTCAAGGCTGGTCGTTATGCCTGCGTACAACGACCTCATACTCGGCATGCCGGTAAATGAGCTAAGCTCCAAGGGCGAAAACATAAACCCAATGCTTAGGAACGGCATATTTTCGCACGACAAAGCATACGTGTACACGCTGAGAGGCGAATACATGGGCACTGTGAAGGAGCTGCGCGCGGCTAAGAGCCTCATTCCCTGATTATTGTTATTGGTATGACTCCCTTGCTGAATTCCAGCTCAGCTAGGTCTAGCGGCTCTACTATGCCTGTGGGCACCTTTATCAGTGGAGGCGCGCCATTGGCAAGCTGCAGGGCTCTGGCGCCTATTACCCTGGCCTTCTCGAACTTGGTGTAATCTTCCATCGCATCACTTCATATTGGATTTGGCTTGAAACGCTCCTTTGCATTGTGGATCTCCTTCTCGACACGGAGCTTCCAGGCGTCGAACTGTTCCGGACTCTTTGGGTACTCGTTGTATATAGCATTGAGCTCCTTCATCTTGCCTACTACGTATACTAGGTCCCTGAAGGCATTTATGTTGGAGGCGCCCTTCAGCACCATCTTGAGCTTCGACGTCATGCTCAGCTCAGGTATTGTGCCAAGCGTTAGGTCCGATGCTTCTTTTGTGGTAAGGAAGGTGCGTATCCCATAGTTGAGAGTGGCGTTATTGAGAGACTGCATATATATCCTGAACACCTCCATGCCGGCAGTTTTCTTGCCGTACGCCTCATTGTATTCGAGATTGTACTGCCACAGGCTCTTGATAGAGGTGTCGCCCTCACCTACGGCCCTGACCGCGTTCTCGCCGGCCAGCACGCCTGCAATGAGTGCCGGACCTATGCCACCTGCGCTTATCGGGTTTGGCATTGCCATGCTGTCGCCCGCACCCATGTAGCCGTCATATACCAGGCTTTCCATCTGCCTGCGAACCGCAACTGACCACATGCCCCTGCCGTTGCTGTCCTTGTTGAACAGCTTGGGGTTCTTAACCGTAGTGTTCCACTTCACATAGGCATCGATGAGGGACTGTACAGTGTCATTCCTTCCAAGCTTCTGGTTCCTTATATCTAGACTGCGCTTCTGCACGCCAAGCCCTATGTTTATTTTACCATCGCTCTTCGGGAACACCCAGCCGTAGCCTCCGGGCGCCATCTCCTGATTGAGGTGTATAAGCGCGTTCTTCGGGTCATAGTAGCGCAAGTCTTCGTGGTCGAGCTCGAATTCGTAGATGTACCTGCCGGTAGACTCTATGTCATCTATGTCGACGTTTTTCTCTATATACTTGTTGTCTGGCAGCCTGCGCCTGAGCACAGTGGCAACGCCTAATGCATCTATTACCAGCTTGGAGCTGAAGGTCTTGTGCTCCTTCTTCTCGTTCTTGCCAAAGACGCCCGCAACCTTGCTGCCCTCCATCACTGGCCCCTCAACCTCAAAGTGCTGCATGTAGTGCACACC
>JAKAST010000011.1 GCA_021828155.1 Microcaldota archaeon
TTCCTATAAGACGCAATTGAATTCTCAAGAATCTTGTTGTAGAACTGTTGTGCAAGGACTAGCCTTTCGTCTATCTCTGCCTGCCTTGTGGCATCGGGATAGATCCTGAATTTGTAGGCTCTTGTCAGTTCCATATCCGCCATCTATTTTATCTATATGTTCGTAAATTTTTATATCTTGTTGCTCTGCAGTTCGCTCTCATCCAACCCCTAAAGGGAACCCTCTGAAGAGGGCGTGGGATTTCCCGCTCACTGTGTTAAGTCTTACGTACCTCAATGGCTTTGGCATCGACTGGGCGTGGGGCATTATAAAAAGTATTATATTGCCGTGCACTAATCCCTATGGATGGAGCCTGAGCCAGACGTTGCAATCATAGGCGGCGGTCCAGCAGGTTTAGCTGCGGCAAACAGAGCCGCGGAGCTTGGACTTGACGTTAATTTGTTTGAGAAACAGTATGAGATAGGCTCCCCTGTTAAGACTAGCGGTGGATCTTACATATCAGATATGCGGAAATTCAAGATACCATCAAAATATTACAATCCGATACGCAAGGGAATCTTCGGAACGCTAAACAATCATGTTGAGTTCAACTACCGCACAGATACGCTATGTATATTGGATACAAGGTCGGTATACCAATATCTCGCGTTACGTGCTGCTGAAAAGGGTTGCAACGTACATATCGGAACAAATGTCCGAGAAATATTGCTGGATAAAAACAAGGCCGTCGTTGGTGTAAAGGCAAATAAAGCTAATAAAGAAATTCGCCTGGCGTCTAAAATTGTTATAGATTGTAGCGGATTTGCCTCTATTTCTGCCCGAAAGTTAGGACTGCTGTTGGCAAAGAATGCGCGTTTCGGCTCAGGGGTTGAATACGAAGCCTATGTTGAAAAAATTGATAAACGGACAATCATGTTGTTTGTAGGGACAGACATAGCTCCAACCGGCTACGTTTGGGTGTTCCCGTTATCGGATAACAAGGCAAGAATAGGGATTGGGGTAACCAGACCCGATTCTAAAGTCTCTCCGCTTCTCCTCCTAGATAAGCTTATATCAGACAGGCCAGGAATATTTGGAGACATGGGAAAGATATCTCCTGTCGAATTACATTCTGGTGTTATACCAATTGAACCAGCGCCATCGAGGGTAACAATGGATGGTTTGATAATAGTTGGTGATGCTGCTGGTCAAGCCAACCCTATTGTGGGCGAGGGGATAAGACCCGCTATTAAATTCGGCAATCTTGCTGCTGAGGTTTCTTCATACGCAATAGAAAAAGGTGATGTCGGAATTAGGTCATTGCAAAGGTACGAGAAAGAAGCAAAAAGGGCGGCAAATTATAACAGTATAGCGTTGAAACTCCAAAGGAGAATGGCAGGTTATTCGGATAAGGATTGGCAAAGGGCTATTGCGATACTGAAGAACCTATCAGAAAAGGACTTTCTAAATCTGCTTAGAGCGGATTTCTCTAAGAGCAACATGTTTAGAATGTTTACCAAAGTTCCATCCCTGCTGCTGAAGTGGGATCGACTTCAGGCTTAACAGTTTCCCTTACCAAGAAACCATAAGAGGTAGTCAAAAAATTCACAAGAAATTGATGACGCCCCCTTCGGACTGACGTCGCAGAGATTAACACCCACAGCTTTGAAGTGGCAAAGGAAACACGGACAGGCTTTCTCTAAAAGTCTACCTCAATCCGCTTCAGAGCAAATAAAAACTTTACGAGCAATAGGCTACTGGGGGGGTGTGTGAGTGAAGCTCTGGCAATACCAGGTGCTGATACTTGGAAGCATCTGGATTATGATAGCATTATTTACTGGTTGGTTGGCAGGAGGAGTGATAGGTGCTACTCTTTTTATAATTTTTAATCACTTCGTTAAAGGATATTATTATCACAGACACCCAGAAGAAGCCAAGAGAGTTAGGGATAAAAATTTAAAGAAAGCCGGAGTCAAAACTGAAAAAGAGTATCAAGTGCAGATGCAAAAGAAGCAGAGTAAGGCCTTCCATTCGGTTTTGATGCTCGTTGGCGCATTATTCCTAAGCATAATAGTTGCTGCTGTATTTAATAATCTCTACCTGTTTTGGATAATCTTAGTAGTTTGTATATTCCTCATCGCAATTAGAAATAAAGTGCGCATTCTTCTAGAAACTTAATGCAGATGGTATTCCAAACTCAAATAAGACATTTATCACTGCCAGACATTATAGAAAGAACTTCTAAAGCACCGGGAGATTTTTAAGTTTTTAGGATTGATAACTATTATGGTTATATGAAAGGTTTGGTTATCGGGATCTTTATTATACTTATAATTGTTGGTATCGGATACTATACCTACTCCAATGGCTTATCAAGTGTTTTAGGCTCAATTGGTTTTTCGCCTTCGCCAGTAAGTAATTGCACGGCAAGCGTCAATCAGGTCATTAAGACCATAGTGGCAAAAACACCTCCTGGAACTAATGTAACAATAGTTAATACCGATATTTTTCCTTACTCATCAAATGGTTCTATGGTATTAAGAGAGGTGACAAGCTGGTCCAAGCAATGGAGTAGCTATTACATAGATACAGGGTCGTTACCTAGTTATATAATCCATGATGCAGGTTATGTTGGTGCCTTTGCAGTATCTCACAACATTACCAAAGAAGCAGGAATAGGAGAAGCAATCAGAGTGTCTTTATCGCCACAATATGTTAACACACGTTTTAGCACAGGAACAGCAATATACCCTTTGTTATGCAATTCACTGGGACAAATAGAATCAGGATCTGCAAACATAACAAATCAAACCTAAATCTGCTTTTTATTCCTAAATAAGTTAGTTTTGTCTGCTTATATCACTTTACGATAGCTATACTTTTGTATGAAGTGTCTAAAAGCGTTCTAGTAGCAGTAGTTTCATGAGTAATTATCGTTGCCGTAATCTTTGGATTAATATTGATTAGCTTGAAAAAATATAAATCGGACCGACTCGATGGTCTTTATTCCTCAACCTCCTCCATCAAGTCCTGTATAAATTCATACAGGAGCGGATCCCTTCCTTTAAGTGCTATGTTGCCTTTGGATTACTTAAACCTTTATATAAGGGTTCCTTACTGTGAGTTAAACGCCCCCTCCGGGATTTGGACCCGGGTTTCAGGCTCCGCAAGCCCGCGTTCTGTCCAAGCTATACTAAGGGGGCACGAGCGCACTACCTACCTTGATGATAACTATTTATATATCCATGCCGCTTGCTTATTAAACTGTGCACTTATCATCGGTTTGAGTGCTTAGCGTGTTCCACACTTACCTAACAATACTTGTACCTGCGGTTGTCGCATTCGTTATAACGCTAGTTGCGACCAAGTTCATCATAGGCTACATGCGCGAGGCAGGCATAACAGTTACGGACCACAACAAGGCCAGGAAGGTAGAGCTTCCTGGTGGCGGGGGCATAGCGGTCGCGCTAGGCTTCACGATAGGCCTGCTCGCTTACATATTCGGCAGTAGCTTCAACCTATACACGCCAGTTGTGTCGCTTCTTGAGCTGTTCGCAGTGCTCACGGCTGTGCTGCTAATAACCATCAGCGGCTTCCTGGACGAACTCGTGTTCAGGGGCAAGATCACAAGGCTTACTGTTACCAAGGACAGGAAGGATACAAAGCGGGGCCTTAAGCAGTGGCAGCGCCCGCTCCTTACACTCGTCGGAGCACTGCCGTTCATAGCCATCAATGCAGGCATCTCGACGATAGATGTGCCGTTCCTTGGTTCAGTATCGTTCGGACTCTTCTATCCGCTCCTGATAATACCACTTGCAGTAATCTTCGTATCCAACGCCTTCAATCTGCTCGGCGGCTTCGACGGCATTGCGAGCGGCAGTGCGCTGGTTCTTAGCGGCGCAATGCTCCTCTACGGGCTCTTGTTCAGCAACTACATAGGTGTGCTGCTATCAGGAGTGCTCTTCGCCACCATACTAGCATTCTTTTTGTTTCATGTATACCCGGCCAAGATAATTCCTGGGGACAGCTTCACGTTCGGCGTAGGCGCGGCGCTCCTCGGCATAATGGTACTGAGCAACATGGAGGCATTCGGCGTGATAATATTCTTGCCATGGTTCGTGGAGTTCTTCCTGCACATGCGCAAGAGGTTCAAGGTGACTGATCTCGGCATACGCCGAGCCGACGGGACTCTGGCTTCTCAGTACGGAAAGAAGATATACAGCTGGACGCATCTTATCATGAACATGAAGCACTGCAAGGAATGGGAGGTGTCGCTCTACATGTGGGGCATAGAGCTGGTGTTCGTGGCACTGGCCTTCGGACTCAAGTTCCTGAACCTGCTTTAGACACGGTAGAAAACCAATTATTAGGTGCTGACCTTGATAACATCGACAGTCGGGCGTTTGAAAGGCCTGCCCTTGCGCTTTACCGCCGCGCGTTTTTTGCTGTGAGTGCCTCCATAAACTAGCATGCGCCTGCTGTTTGTTCCTATCAATTCTACGTCAGCGTGTCTGATTAGTGCCTTCCTGCCAGCATAATTGGCGTATACTCTGGCCTCTCCCACCATATCTTTTACTGTTTCCTCAATCTCGCGCTCAAGGCATGCCACGGCATTCTCGTTTATCCGCTCCGCGCCCGCATTCTTGAGGAATTCCTCAACGTCGTAGAGACTGAATCCTCTCTGTTTCAATATACCTGCCCCCCTTAATGTTAAGATTGAATCCCCAGATGTGAAGATTGGCACCCCAAGGACGCAGAGTAGTTATTAAAGGTAAGGCTTTTAAATTAAGCTACGTGCTGTGGAGTAGCGGCATTCATGCACATGCAAAATCTGTCGTTGATATAATGATAAGGTTTGGATTCCATTTATCAATCGCCGGAGCAGTGTCTAACGCTGCCAAGGAGGCCTGCTCAAAAAGTTATGGCGCCTTCCAGATATTCACTGCGAGCTCCAGGTCATGGGTGCAGAAACCCATAAATGCGGACGATGCTGAGGCATTCAGGGACTACGCCATGGAATGCGGCAGCGAGCCATATGCGCACATCCCATACCTTTGCAATCCCGCCTCGTCCAACCTGCCAGTGCTGAAGAAGAGCAGGGCTATGCTGGCAAGAAACTTGGAGAACTGCGCGCTGCTGGGTGTGAAGGGCCTTGTCATACACCTCGGCTCGCATCTAGGAAAAGGAACTGCTTACGGCATCGAGACGGTTGTTGAGTCTGTAGGAGAGGCTCTCGACTCGGTCGGCGGAGCAAGCATACTCCTGGAGAACACATCAGGCTACACGAACAGCATAGGATCCACGTTCAGCGAGATAGCAACCATAGTCAATGGTGTAGGATCGCCACGTCTAGGCCTGTGCCTCGATACCTGCCATGCCTTCGCCGCGGGATATGAGCTGCGCACGCCAGAAGGAATAAGCACTATGGTAAGCGAGATCGAAGCAGGCATAGGCCTTGATAGGCTTGGCCTGGTGCACCTGAACGATGCGAAGTTCGACAAGGGCAGCAAGCACGACAGGCACTGGCACATAGGCAAGGGCTTCATAGGCGAGAAAGGCTTCGAGGCCCTTTTTTCTAATGATGCATTCAGGCACGGCAGCTTCGTGATGGAGACTCCTGTGAACGCACAGGGAGGCGAGGCCAGCAACGTCAAAGCCCTGCTGAAAATACTCAAAAAAGTGCACCTTGATGCAAATCAGGCAATTACGAAGACTGCGTAAAGTGCAATCGCTCCTACCGATACCAGGACATTGTCATCGATGCGTGTTTCCACGCTTTCCAGCAGCGCAAGAACCAGCGCCGCGGGCAGCGCATACCACCCTATTAAGGGCATGCCGATGGCGCCAACAACCAAGAAGAATGCGGCAGTTCCCGCGATGCTCTTGCTCTTCGAATACGGCAGTTTGATCCTGCCAAACAGCGTGCCTGCAAACGTAGCTGCTGCGTCTCCGAAGAATAGCGCCACGAACGCGAACTCAAGATAGCTGTTCTGGTATATGAACGATGCTGCAAGCAGAACCCCAAAGGCCAGCAGCGCGGCGCCCTTTCCGTAAACCACGTCCGGCTTTTCCAGCCTGAGCAGCAGCTTTGCCGCTGCGCCTCCTCTGTAATGGTTTAATACTGCATTAAGCGCATAGAGCGCCAGAATCCCTGATAGAAGCACGTACCTTGCCACTATCGGCCCCGCGAAATAGAACAGCGCTATTACTGCCACTCCAAGGGCCGCATGGACTATGTCCCTGCTGCGCTCCACTTGCGGAGCAGCCTTGCGTTTTAGCTTCTTTTCAGAGAACGATGCGGTTATCCAACCGATCACACTGCCTGCCGCCACTGCTTCTAGGAAAAGGTAAAAGAACCCGAAATATGCGAAGAACGCAAATGCTGCTATTAGCGCGGCCATGCCGAGCGCGAACTTGGCCAGGCTGCTCCTGTAATAGCATGCAAGCAGTGCGGCAAGTGCCGCTACCGATACAGCGAGCGCATACATCGGAAGCTGCACGCCATACGCCATTGTACCTGCCTCTCATATGAAATATATAATCCAGGCGGCTACGAAGAAGCCCGCCGCTATTATCACAGGCACGAGCACCTTCATCGACGCTACCATTGAATCGAGCGCGGTCACCACCTTCTCGCGCTGGTTCGAGCCCCAGACGCTGAACTTCTCCATCACATCATGCTTGTAGAAGGCCCTGGCCGGCTCCACGTT
Organism: Microcaldota archaeon; assembly: GCA_021828155.1. Taxonomy (GTDB): domain Archaea; phylum Micrarchaeota; class Micrarchaeia; order Micrarchaeales; family Micrarchaeaceae; genus JAMCYM01. The sequence continues at coordinate 6,690 of JAKAST010000011.1, forward strand.
TGCGAGAGCCTTCTCTATTGCCGTGTCTATGAAGGGTGCCAGCCTTTTGAAGCTGGTCGTCCTGCCAAGCACGTTGCTGGCCACGCTACCCAGCGAGTTAACGTAGTGCGTGTCAGTCGTGAGCACCTCTACCTCAAGGCCATGCCGCTTGCGCACGTGCTTTATGATTTCATCCCTGAGCTGGGGCAGCATGTTGTTTGCGTTGAACTGCAGCAGCGCGTACCTGCGCCTCCCTACGGAGAAAATGGCGGCATTGAGCGCACCGGGCGCTATGTCATGCGAGCCTGCAATCGAATGCATCTCAACGGCTGCGCTCCCGAACCCAAGGCTTGCGGACTTGTACTCTGTTGTAAGCGCCTTTGCCGCGTCGACATAGTCGTCGAGCCTGCGTGAAGGGAATTTTATGGTGGAAAGCTCCTCCTTCGAAGCTGACTCGTATCTTGAATTGTGTGCGTCTATCAGCACCGGGTGCTCAAAATGCTTCTCGAGAGTATTCCTTATTACAGCTGCTGCTTCAGGCGTTATGTCTTCGGTAACCTTCGGCGCCCTTGTGAGGATTGCCAACCCGACATTGCCGAACACTAAGGCCGTTATGCTGGAATCGCCGTGCCTGCCGCTGAGCAGCGCCGCACCTCCGCCCACGCTAGATGCGCCTTTCAGGCCCTCCTCGAGCGAGCGCCTTACTGCAGCGTACTGGTCGCTTGATACAGCATTATAATCGTCGTTAACGGCAGTGTGCATTATAAAGATCGGCGCTTTTGCCAGAGCATTCCCATGCCTCTCGAGCATGTACGGAAAATTGCTGCTACCCAGCGTGCCGACAGGGCCGTAGTGTATGTCCGGAACGAAGAACGCGCCAAGGACCCTGCCTGTCCTATTCTTCATGACTATCGTGTGAGTGTCAATCGGTATGCGCATGCCCACCTGGCTGCCACCGCGGTTTGGTGTCGCGACATTTATATTGAAGAGCCAGTTCTGCAGCACCTGCGTGAACGTGTCTATGCCACTGTAGCCCAGGCTCTTGCGCAACGGCGAGTCTATAAGGTAGAGCACCAGGTATGTCATGACGAGAAAGACGAAGATGCCTGCGTAGAGCTTGATCAGGAGCGGTTCCAGCGGCCCAAGAGCCATGAACGTGAACCTGCTTGCCGGTATGAAGAACAGTATGTTGAGCGTAGGCTGCACCACCGACAGCAGTGCCGCAGTTCTTCCTCTGTGCAGCAGCATCTTGTTTACGAAGATCCACCAGCTGAAAAGGCTTGCGTCGCCGAGTAATATTATTATAACGCTTATGTAATAGAGGCGCGTCAGAGCGTAAACCGTTCCCCCCAACACAAGGAAGACAGAATATGATACCGTAGCGACCAGTGTGGCGAAGAGTATATACTTCAAACCGACGTACCTGCGCGAGGATTTCGCTATCAGAACCGTGAGTATAGCGGGCAGTACTATGGCAAGGAGCCCGGTCAGCACCCCTCCTATCAGGATGTGCGGCAGGTGCGCAGCAACTGCGCTGTAATTTGAGAGCAGGATATCAAATATCCCTGCCACCATGCCTACTATGACCAGCAGTGCGAGAAGCCATGCGCTGTTCGGCAGGTGCCTTGAGAACAGGCCTACGTGCCTCAGCGAACCGCTGTAGCTCTTGTAAGCCATGAAAACACTGCTACCCTCCGTACCTTCTCTTCCTCCTCGAGAACTCAGAAATAGCCCTGTTGAGGTCGCTCTTTGAGAAGTCTGGCCAGTACTTCTTCGTGAAGTAAAGCTCCGAATACGAGGACTGCCAAGGCATAAAGCCGGACAGCCTGAGCTCACCCGATGTCCTTATTATGAGGTCGGGCTCCGGTATGGCCGCAGTGCGGAGCCGGCTGTTAAGTAGCGCCTCGGTTATGCGCCTCTGCCTCTCGCGCACCGCATTGTAAACAAGAGCCTTTGCGGCATGCAGGATGTCCTCCTTGCCGCTGTATGCAATGAGTAAGTTTATCGTGAAGTCCTTGTATCTCTTCGTCCTGGATTCGAGCGACTTGAGGGCCCTGCTGACGTTCCGCGGCAGCAGCGCCATGTTGCCGATGACCTTGACGCGCGCGCCGTTCTTCGCGAGCAGGTCAAGAACCTTCTTGTCGCGCGCAGTCTTTACGTAGAGCCTGTAAAGGACGTTGAGCTCCGTCCTGTTCCTATTGTTCAGGTTCTCGGTCGAAAGTGCCCACACCGTAAACGTCTTCACGCCCAGGCCCTTCAGCCATATGCCGAAGTCGATGGCCTTCTTGACTCCCAGGCTATAGCCGCTGAGCAGTGTCATCCTGTGGTTTCTGGCCCAGCGTCTGTTGCCGTCTGGGATCAGCGCGACGTTCTCCGGTATGTTCTCAATTGCCTTATGCATGTTATCGTACTCTATGCACGGATCGTGCAAACAGCGCCGAACCACGCCGTATACAAGTGGTTATCCTGCCATCAATCAGCATTAAATATCTACATTTGCTATTACTTATATAATGGGAATTATTAAATATTGCTAACCCTAGCTACGCTCGTCTGGTGCCCACATGGACCTTTTCGAACTCTACAAAATAAGCGACATTTCAGAGGTAAAGGGGAACGATGAGGCCGTAAGGCAGCTCTCTAATTTTGCAGCAGAGGTGCAGGCAAAGCGCATAACTACTCCGCCGCTCGTTTATGGACCGCCCGGCACCGGCAAGACTGCGTCCGTCCATGCTCTTGCAGAGCGCCATGGCTGGAATCTCATAGAGCTCAACGCCAGCGACTACCGGGACAGCTCAACCGTAAAGCGCATCCTGATATCGTCTGCAACATCATCATCGCTGTTCGGCGCCAGAAACGTAATACTTCTTGACGAGATAGATGAACTCAGCGCAAAGTTCGACAAGGGGGCCCAGGCATCGGTCTCTGCCCTGATTGAGCAGTCGCGCAATCCTATAATATTCATAGCCAACGACAGGTGGAGCAGATCTATATCGTTCCTGAGGTCGCGCACCATGCCAGTTGCATTCCGAAAGGTGCCCGTGCAGTCGATTGTCGGAGTTCTGGAAAGGCTCTCCAGCAAGTACGGCATCGATGTGCAGCGCGACATGCTATTCGAGATAGCGGTGCGGAGCGACGGCGACGTAAGGAGCGCGATAAACGATATGTATGCAGTGGCGAGCGCACACCAGAAGACGCTTGAGGTCGTAGGCATGCGCGACAAGAAGCACGACGCATTCGCTACACTGGACAGGATATTCATGGCCAATACGCTTACAGCCTCGCTGCATGCCGCATCTTCGGTAGACATAGATTCTGAAATGCTGGTCAACTACCTTGAGGAAAACGTGCCCAAGCGGTACACCGATAGCTCTGACCTGTTCAGGGCGATGTCCAGCATAGCTGATGCCTCGAAGTACCTGAACCGCGCTAATCGCTCGCACTACTACACCTACTGGCGCTATACGAATGTCTTCATGTCTGGGGGCGTATCCCTTGCCAAGGACAACTACCCCAGCACTGCAGAGCGCTATGCGTTCCCGAGGGTGATCAAGTCACTCAGCGCATCGAAGGAGGAGCGCAGCGCCGGTGCGGCTATAGCCGCAAAGCTTCAGCGCGTAATAAATTCCAGCATAAAAGAGATACGCAGGACCGACCTGGCGCTGCTGGCGCACATGGCGCATATATCGCAGCAGTCTGGCATGGACACAGACGCTGTGCAAGACTTCTTCATGCAGAAATACGGCCTCACACCAAAAGAAGTATCATGGCTTGAGGCTAACTACGCGTGACGCCGAGCTTGCTGAGCAATAAGCCGACAAGGTCTCTGTCGTGCTCCCTGCTTGTCCTCACACTTGCGGCCTCGTTATGACCTCCTCCGCTGTCTATGTAACTTGCCTCACCCTTCATCTCCTCTATGATGTCCACTATGTGTATTTTGGGCGCAATTGCCTTGCTCATCCTTATTGAAGCAGAGCCGTTGCTGTGCACTATCGTTACGGCCAGGTCGCCGCTTTTCTTCTCGAATTCGTCCTGTAAGCTGGAGCTAAACTTGCCCTTCGTGACATACCGCAAATTGAGGTCGAAGATAGGCTTGTAGTCAACTACGTACACGCTTATTCCGTGCATTCCGGTGTACTGCTTGGCTGTGCTTACTCCCATGTCCATGGCCATCGCGTACTGCGCCTTCACCTCGCGCAGTATCTCCCCGAATTTAATGCTGTCGCTCAGTATTCCGTCAATGTATCTTGGTGTGACCTTTTGGCCTGAAGCGGCCTCCGGCCGCACAGTGAGTGCATCGATGACCATCGCCATGTCGCAGGCCTGCTTGTCATCCTTGTCGGCATAATTGCTGTGGTCGCTAACCAGCGAGGCCATCTTGAACTCTGCCAGGCTTAATCCGCTTATCATCTCCGCGAAGCAGGCCGCAACGAGCCCGGCCGTAATGTTTGAGTCGCCACCCGTCAGCCACGGGCTGATGTAGTGCCTTATGCCGTCAGTGCTGAAGCCGTTTATCGGGTGGTGGTCTATCCACAGGAAATCGTACTTGCCGTTAGCTTCCTTTATGCTCGCTTCGCTCTCCTTTGCCGTCCCAAAGTCCACGATCGTTATCAGCGGGCGCAAAGCGCTGGTATACCTGTTCAATAGCAGGGTATCCGAGTAGAATGTGTCGAGCCCGTATGCTACGCCGGGGTTCATTATCCATATGACATTATCAAGCGAATAGTGTGTGCGCTCCTTCAGGCTCTCCACTGCCCTATAAAGCGCCAGCGCTCCATCCCCGCCATCTCCATCATTGTGGAACCTAACCAGTATCGGTGCACCGCTCAGCAAAGTAGCTATGAATGTCTTGGCTGCATCTTTCAATGCAGGTGCCATCTTTGCCATGGCGGCGACCGCATCACCATTCAAATACCTGGTGCTCGGTTCGCCTATTGCTATGCCGTCAACCAGTCGTTTGACAGCGGCCTCCCACTCCTCTTTTCCATCTCCCAGAACGCGCACCTCAGAAGCGCCGTTGCCGTGCTCTGCAATCGCAACCTTGTCGTACAGTTCGAGCCTTATGCTGCTCTTAAGCTGCATCACAGAGTCCGACACTACAGTATATACGTTGTCTTCGTCATGGCCGCCGAGCTTTATTGCGGTTACTATGCCTTCTATATCTGCCATAAATATCAATTGTCCAATGTTGTTGCGCGCCTCTAAGTGCTGCTGTTCGTTGCGGCCGAAGCGCAGGTCGCCTCTATGGAGGCATTAGTTATATAGCTGCAGTAGGTCTCGTTGTGGCGCGAGGTCGCCACGCTGAGAAACAGGTAGTTCTCGCACATGTCAAGCAGCGTGCCGTTAAGCCCGGCTAGTCTGCACGAACTGGCGACACTAGCCGGCGTAATCGTCATGTTTGTGTAGTTTGCACTTATCTGCGCCCTGCTTTCTGAAAGGCACAGGCTGTTCAGCGCGCCGCTGGTATACACGCACAGCTGCGGATTGCCGGTCCTTGCAGCGAGTTGGTAATAGCACATCGCCGAATCTGTGGCGTTAAGCGTAGCCAGCGGATTGGCCTCGAGATAGCTCAGCGAGCCAGTACTGCTGGCGTTCATGGCTTGCACCTGCATTAGTACGTAGAGTGGTGTCCCGTTTGGTGTATTTGGCAGCATGCTGCAGTATGTTGCGTTGAGGCTGTTCAGCGCCTTGTTGTAATAATATGTGTTCTGGCAATAGGAGCTTTCGGCTGAATTTGGTATGTCATTGCAGTACGAAGCATCAGCGAAGCTGTATTTCTGCTCTAGGCCGTATATGCAACTGGACTTGTATGTATCATTGTTCAATTCCAGGCAGGCGCTGAAGCTGCCTGACGATTGCGCAGTCTCGGCCGCGCACGAAGCAGCATCGGCTTGTGTCATTCCGGCCTCATAGCACGCGCTCACATTGTTCTCTTTCATTGCAACGCCGACTGCACACGCACTTCTCTGCTGTTCAGTCCCTACGAGACTGCACACTGAGGCGTTGTCCGTAGAGTTGGCGAGCTGCACATAGCATGCGTCTCTTTGCGCGGACAGCAGTATACGCCCGCACCCCTGCAGAGGGGTAACGGCCCGCGCATTCAGCACAGATAACACCAGGGCTATAATCACCAGCGCGCCTATGCCAAATACTGTTATGAGCACACGGTCTCTGTGCGACAGCGTAATACGCTCCCTATGAACAGAGCCGTCAGCAACCTCCTTTCCCTCTTTCTTGCGCCTGAACCATGCCATCGATCTCAGCTCTGGCCTACGGTAAACATTCTGAAGCCGCTTGATGTCATCTCGTACGGAGTAAGCGCCCAACTGTGGTCCGAGCCTCTCATCTTGACCACCTCGGCCGTCAGCGTGCGCTTGTATCCTTCTCCTGACTGGTACATAATCAATATACCATCGAATATGAAGTACTCTGGCTCGAACCTCAGGTCGCTCCTCTCAGATGACGGTGTCTCAGCTATGAGCAGGCTAGTGACGCCGAGCCTCTTGAGGTTTGATGTAAGTGCCAGCATCGAACGCCTGTATTTCAGGTCGTCTCCGAGGACGAGCTTGAAGAGCGATATCGAGTCGACCACTATCAGCTTGGCCCCGACACGCTTTATCATCTCCTCTATGTCGGCCACCATATTGCCGAACGTGTAGGTCGACGTGCCGTCATCGTTCAGGAGCCTCCTTGCTGTTTCCTCGCCGCTTATGGTTAGCATGTTCTTGGATATGAGTGCGTCAATGTCATTGAAGTCTGCGAATGCCTCCTTTGCGTTTTTGAGCACGTTATCCGGGTTCTCTTCGAGCGTTATTAGCACGCTTGGTATGCCTTTCTTGGCGTTCCTATAAAGAATCTCGAAACCGAGCAGCGTCTTTCCTGAGCCCGGACCGCCAGCTACTATGACTTGGTCCTTTACCGGTATGCCGCCGAAGAGCATCTCGTCGAGGCCTTCGATCCCTGTAGCTATTTTCTCCATCCAACCATCTGCTATTTCCCAATCCTATCTATCTCCCAATCATATATATTAATCGTTCCAGTAACCCTTTAATAATCTTAATTGGAAAAGGCTAGCGATAGCATGCGCAGGAAAATAGTGTACGTAGGGTTACTGCTTATGGTGCTATCAGTAGTGCTCTTCGTCGCAATATCGTCATCTCCGGTAAGCATACCACATGGCCAGCAGCTCACCGAGAACATGACTGTACCAGTGCTTGGATATAAGGCAGTGCAAATAATTGAGAACGGCACCTCATCGATTGCCTTCTACGTGGCATCGTCAAGCGACT
>JAKAST010000012.1 GCA_021828155.1 Microcaldota archaeon
ACCGTAACACACGGTAATGGAGTAGTGACGGTGAGTGGGCCGGCGGAGGTAGCAAACAGCACGCTGGACTCTGCACGAACGGCCGCCGAGGCGGGAGCTGCGTTCCTGGGGCTTAACTTCAATTCGTACAACTTCTCGTACTACATACGCGACCGACTGGCAAACGTCTCAGGCCCAAGCGCGGGTGGGGCAATGACCATGCTCGCCATATCGGCGCTGAGCGGCAGGCCGCTGCGCACCGGTTTCACGATGACAGGCACGATAAGCAACGATGGTAGCATAGGTGTTGTTGGCGGAGTCTACGACAAGGTAGCAGCTGCCAGGGCTTCAGGCCTCAACCTTGTGTTGGTGCCGGCAGTGCCGAGCACATCATTCGAGGATGAGCTGTACCTGCTTATACAAACGGCGTTTGATATACCATTAGTGCAAATCTCTAACGTAAGCCAAGCCTATGCTTATGCATTCTCGCAGCTCAGCGGTGTGCCAAACGAAACCACTTACAACTTCTCTAGCATCAATTACCATGTTTCCAGGCTGCCGCAAGCAAGCATAACGTGCAGCAATACATGCAACGAGAGCGCTTTCGACTCGCTCGACTCTTACACTATAAATTTCACCAGCAATGCGATATCTAGCCTTGCAGCCGTGCCCGGCTTCTATAGCGTAGCTCAACAGATGCGCGATGTTCTAGACCAGAGCACCGGCTTGGCGGCGAAGGGCTATGCATATGCAAGTGCAGACGTCGCATTCCTCGATTACATCAATTCGTATATGTTCCTGCACTACAACGCTACGAAGCAGAGCGGGCTGCAGACTCTAAATTCGCTGAATTCTTACTGCAGCTCATTGACACAGCCGCAACTTACCTCAACAAACTATGAGTATGTCATAGGGGGGGAGCTGAGGCAGGCATGGGCCGAATATACGCTAAATTCAACGATAGGCGCGTACAATACGACTGCCATAGACACGGACGGCGTGCTACAAGATCTCTACGCAGGAGGTGAGGCAAGTGGATGGTGCAGTGCGGCAAATTACATGTACGGCATTGCCGGCAAGCTCAAGGGCAATGCCGTTGCTGTGCCGGCTTCGCTCTCAAGCTTGGCCCAGGCCAGGATAGCAAGGGCTGAGCCATACGGAATAAGCCTTTATCTGAACACAGCAAACCTGGCATACGCCCATGGAAATTACCCTGTCGCTATCTTAAGTGCTGATTACGCATACGCATTCGGCAGCCCGATCAACATGAGCACGTCCGCAATGCTCTCGACAGCGAAGGCTCTGGCTGAAAACGCCACATACGGCGTGTGGGCTTCACAGTTCGCCAATGAGGCGATGGCCGACTACTACAATGCCGAGACTGCCACAAATGCGAGCTCCGCAGGCACGTATGCTGTAGACGCTTACCAGACCGCGCTCCTTGCGAGCCAGCTGAGCAACGACACGAATAACATACAAAGCACATTTTCGCTGCCGCAGACCACGACAATTGCGCCCGTTGTCGGGCCCTCGCAGCCCAGCCTGAGCGGCATAGTAGTTATATACCTTTTGATAGCGCTAACTATAGCTGTATCAACCATCCTGTACGCTGCGTTCACGTACAGGCCGAAGCCGAGGAGAGGCCGGCCGAGGCACAGGCGCGCAAGGCGCTGAGGTTTTGCCTCATCAGTAATCTATAGCATGGGTCGATTGTATGGCATCAATATTGCCGGGCAAGGAATGCGGGTCGTGTGGAAGACTCACGCATGAGTACACCGAGTTCAAGTGCCCGAAGTGTGGCAAGGGCACCATAGTTAGGTGCAAGCACTGCAGAGAAACTTCCAACATATACAGATGCAGCGAATGCGGCTTTGAGGGACCGTGATGAGCGACGTAGGCGTAATATACAAGGTGTACCCGAAGGAGGGCGAGCTTGAGAAGGCTCTAGAGGGCATTAAGAAGCTCAACCCGAACGGCTTGCAGACCGAGGACGTGGCCTTCGGCATAAAAGTGATAAAGGCCTTCTTCGCATTCGACGACTCGAAGACAAGCTCCTCAAGCATTGAGGAGAAACTGAGAAGCATCGATGGCGTGAACGAGGTAGAAGTCGACCAGGAGACGCTTATCTGATCTGGCCGCGCCTTAAACCAGGCTACCTTTTTATAGGTAAACGCGTATATAATTCAGCGAAGCTGGGCTGATTCTGTGATAAAGTCTGTGGAGCTCAATGGCTGGAAGACGCACAGGCACAGCGTCATGGAGTTCCAGAACGGGGTGAACGTGCTCGTAGGGCTGATGGGCGCGGGCAAGAGCTCGGTGATGGACGCGATCTCATTCGCACTCTTTGGCACTTTCCCGGCACTCGAGCACAAGCGCGTAAGGATAGCCGACATACCAACGAGCAGGCCGAGCGCAGTCGATGGCGCAGAGGTGAAGCTGACATTCGACATTGGCGGCGACGAGTATACCGTTACCAGGAGCGTGCAGAAGGGCAGGCCCAGCGCGGCCAAACTTGAGAAGAACGGCAAATACCTCCAAACGCAGCCGGAGCGCGTAACCGAGGAGATAGAGTCGGTGCTCAAGATAAACTACGACACCTTCTCCAGGGCAGTTTACGCAGAACAGAACCGTCTCGACTACTTCCTTGAGCTGGACAAGAAGAGCAGGAAACGGGAGATAGACGAGATGCTCGGCCTGAACCACTTCGCAACTGTGGAGGACAACACGACATCGCTGATCAACAGCATAAGGAGCCTGGTAAAAGAAGACGAGCAGGTGCTCGCACAGATGAGCCTGCAGGAACTGAGGGGCAAGGCCGAGGCGCTGGAGAAGGAGCTTGCAAAGGTGAAGGGCGAAGAGGACAGGCTCAAAACCGATATTGCCGGGCTTTCCGCAAAATTCTCCGAAGCGAAAACAAGCCTGGATGAGCTTAAGCGGCTCAACGCCAGGCGTACGGAGCTAAGCAAGTCTGTGGAAGGACTGAGGGGCAAGGCCGAGGCGCTGAAGGCCAGCATCGCCGAAGTAGACGCAAAGAAGCTTGATGAGGAACAATTGAGAAAGGAGCACGAATCTGCAACGGCTCTTGACAAACAGCTAGAGCGCGAGATAAGCGAGGCAAAGAAGGAGGAGCAGACCGCACTTAAGGCGCTCACATCCGCAGAAACCGCAATCAGGCATGAGGAAAAGAGGCAGCATGAGAAGGAGGCGCTCCTGAAAGATGTGCACGGCAAGGACGTCAGGGAGCTTTCCGGCACATTGGAGGCCGAAAAAAAGGAGCTGCAGAAGCTCATAGAGGAATTGGCCAGCGCTGGGAGCCGCAAGGAGGAACTCACAGAGTGGGTGAAGGAGCTGAGCAAGCACCTCAGTAAATGCCCGGTATGCGAGCGTGAGCTCGACGACGAATTGAGGTCGAAACTCCTGAAGGACAAGGAGAGCTTGGTAAGGGGCCTGGGCGATGAGATAGTTGAGAAATCGAAAGTGGCAGAGCAGAAAAGGAGATTCATCGCGGAACTCGAGAAGCAAACCGCGGCACTGCAGCTCTCTCTCGGCAAGCTGAAGGACTATGATGGCGTAGAGAAGGCGCTTGATGAATACAGATCGATCGCGGCAAAGAAGAGGAAGGAGCTCGAGAGCGCGAGCAGGGAGCTTGCCGCGAAGAGCGTCGAGGGCGAGAAGGTGAAGAACACGCTTAGGGAGCTGAGGAGCAAGAAGGAAGAGCTCGCCAGGAGGAAGAACTTCGCTGATGAGCTGTCAAGGACTAATGCGGAGCTTGACAGGCAGGAAACTGAGATCAGGGCAATAAAGGCCGACGACAAGCAGCTCGAGGCTGCGCAGAACGCCTTCGCTGAGCAGTCTGCAAGGCTTAGCGCGGCAAGGGAGAAGCTCGAGAGCGACAAGCGCTACATAGAGAGCGTGGAGTCGCAGCTAAGAGAGCGCAAGAAAGAGTTAGACAATGCAAGTGCGCTCGACAGGCGCATAGCGCGCAACAGGGAGCGCGTAACCAACCTGAATCGGTTCAAGGAGGCAATAATATCTACGGAGGGCGCGCTCAGGGAACGCCTTGTATATTCGATAAACGAACTCATGCTCGACCTGTGGCCAAGGCTCTACCCATACGGCGACTACGCTGCAGTGGCGCTCAAGGCGTATGACGACGACTACACGCTTGAGGCCGACGTAGGTACAGCCGGTTCAAGCTCGTGGGCGCAGGTAAACTCCGTAGCGAGCGGCGGGGAGCGCAGCATCGCCTGCCTCGCATTGCGCATCGCCATGGCCATGGTAATAGTGCCTAACCTGCGCTGGCTCATCCTTGACGAGCCGACACACAACATAGACAGCACAGGCATAAGCAAGCTGATAGACGTGTTCGGGAGCACGCTGCCAGGGATAGTGGAGCAGATATTCATAATAACGCACGACGACAGTCTGAAGCAGATAGGCGGCGCGCGCGTGTTCTCGCTGGACAGGGACAAGTCTGCCAACGGCCCGACCGTTATCGTGTGATTATTTTTTGGCAGCCTGCAGCACGTACTCCAGGAAGGCGTCCTCCGGATACGCACCCTCAAACGAGAGGTCGTCGTTTATTACAATCTTGGGCACGCCCATGACGCTGTAGCGCTGGGCCAGCTCCATGAACTCCGTAGCCTCGATCATGTGCCCCTTTATCATGTTGTTCTCCATGGCAAACTGGTGCGCAATGCGGACGGCCTTGGGGCAGTAGGGGCACGTTGGAGTCACGAAAACCTTTATCTCGACGGGGGTCTTGACCTCCTTGAGGCGCTCCTTGGTGATCTGCGACAGCCTGGTCGCGCCCCTCGACGCATCTATTATATCCTCCAACAACGAAGAGAACTCGTAGCCTGCGGGTATGCCGTAGTACACAACATTGTAGAGCTTCTTGCCACCAATAACGATGGCAGGCGTCTTGTCTATGCCCAGGAACTTGGCCTCTTTCTGCGCGGAGTTGATATCGTACTCTGCAACCTTTATCTTGGTGCTCAGAGAGGCTACCTCTTTTACCAGGTCGCGTGTCTGGGTGCAGAGCTCGCATCTCGCGGGCGAGTCGTAGAACAGCATAAGGTTCACATCGCCCTCAAGGTTCTTGCTGAACAGCTCTGTAACCGTCTTCTTGTCAGAATCCTTCAAAAGCCCCATTTGGATCACTTACATAGTACAGCATGAATTTTGGGCAGCCAGATATTTAAACGCGCTGGGCCCTCCTGCAGCACATTTGATGCCTGTAATGCAGCTCAGAGGCGGGTCAGTCCGAACGGCTGCTCTGGCCGTTCCTCAGGCTCCTGTCTGGAGAATATCGACGGGCTCTTCACGCCAGTAAATATTGCTATTACCTCGACCTTGTCCGTAAAGGTCGGGTCTACCCTGGCGCCCCAGACTACGTTGGCGGTTGAGGCTGTTTGTTCTGTGAGGCGCCTGCCTATTTCGTTAGCCTCGCCGAGCGTAAGTTCGTTGCCGCCTGTTATGTGTATAAGCACGCTCGTGGCGCCCTCGTAGTCCACGTCCAGGAGCTTGTTCCTGAGCGTGTCCTCGACAACGTCCTCTACCTTGTTGGCGCCCTTGCCCTCGCCTACGCTTATCATAGCAAGCCCTCCGCCGGACATTATGTTCTTCACGTCAGCGAAATCCAGGTTTATGAAGCTGGGCACGTTGACCGTTTCAGTTATGCCGCGCACAGCCCTTGCAGTGACCTCGTCGGCAACTTTGAACGCCTGCTCCAGCGCGAGATTAGGGTACAGCTCCACAAGGCGCTGGTTGTCTATCACTATAAGCGTGTCAACGTTCTTCCTGAGCTCCTCTATGCCCTTCATCGCGACCTGGAGCCTGACGCGCTCCAGCCTGAACGGGAACGTGACTATGCCTATCACTATGGAGCCGTTGCGCTTTGCCGATTCTGCAGCCACTGGTGCAGCGCCTGTGCCAGTGCCGCCGCCCATGCCCGCAGTTACAAACACAAGGTTGTAGTCATTGAGAACGCTGTCTATGTCGCTCTTTGAGTACTGAGCTGCTTTCTCGCCTATCTCGGGGAAGCCGCCCGCGCCGAGGCCCCTGGTAAGCGCGCCGCCTATGAGCACGCGCCTTATTGAGGGATCAAGGCTGTTTATGTGCTTCGAGTCTGTATTTATAGCAATCAGCGAGGCACCCTTTATGCCCAGCCTACTGATACGCTGCACTGTGTTGCTGCCGCCACCGCCAACCCCGCAGACGGCGATCTTGGCCCTGAACATGCCCTCTTCGCCGTTAGAATCCAGTGCATCCTCGATAAGCTCCATCCTACCGCCCTGAATATTTCTATGCGCAAGTATAAATTAGTATGGCGCGTGGCTAAAATACGTTTTTATAGGTTCTTGTGCATAATGTAGCATTAACTCTTTGTAGCCGGGCACATTGCCGGCTTACGGGATTCCTGATGATGGCGATATAATGGGAAGGCTAAGACCTGCACGCACGTTCAGAGGTATTACCTCTCAGGCATGGGCGCGCTACTCGCAGAAGAAACCAAAGAAGAATTACATACGCGCTCTGCCGCACACAAGCCTGCTGATATTCAATATGGGTGTAGACAACAAGGGTTATGACGCGGTTCTTACCCTAAGCACAAAGAGCGCAGTGCAGCTGCGCTCCAACGCAATAGAGGCAGCAAGGCAACAGGCCAACAAGTACCTGGAGGGCGCTATACCGGGAGGCTACTACTTCAAGGTGCTGGTGTACCCTCACAGCGTGATAAGAGAGCACAAGATGGCGCAGGGAGCAGGCGCAGACAGGATATCGCAGGGAATGAGCCACGCCTTCGGCAAGCCGACGGGCGTTGCTGCAAGGCTCAGGGACGGCCAGCCGCTGTTCATGATAAAGACAACGAGGCAGAACATAGGCCACGCGAAAGAGGCTTTCAGGAAGGCTGCGAACAAGCTTTCCGGCCTGTACAAGGTCAGCGTCGCATAGATTATAGACGCCTGCCCTAATTATACCAGTCGCATTTAGGTGTCGCACATGCGCATACTCCTACAGTTCCCCGAAGGGCTCAAGCAAGAGGCGCTGAAGCATGCAAAACGCCTCGAAAGCGAGGGCAACGAGGTGTTCGTCTCGGCCTCTCCGACCTTCGGCGCCTGCGACCTGGCCCTTGACGAAGCGCGCTCTCTAAAGGTCGAGAAGCTCATACACTTCGGTCATGCGGAATTCCAGCACGTGGACTTCAACGTCGAGTATGTAGAGTACAGAATCGATGCCCCGTTGGCGCTCTTGGACAAGTCGCTGGACATGCTCAAAGGCTTCAAAACAATAGGCATAGTCACTACTATACAGCACGTGCACCAGCTTAATTCTATAAGGGAGTTCTACGAGCGCAACGGAAAGATCGTAGTCATCGGAAAACCCTACGGCTTTGCGAAGAGGCCTGGCCAGATCCTGGGATGCGACGTTGGCAGCTCGGCCAGCATAGACCGGATTGTTGATGCGCACGTGTATTTTGGGGGTGGCATATTCCACCCGCTGGGCGCGCTGCTCGCGACCACAAAGCCCTTCCTTGCCATAGAGCCGTTCGGAAACAGAATCGAGTTCATTGACAGGATGCGTGAAACCTATGCAAGGAAGAGCAGGGGCAAGGTATTGGCCTCGCTAGAGGCCAAGAACTTCGGGGTAATGCTGACCACTAAGAACGGCCAGCACAATGCGCAACTGGCCGGGCTTCTCAAGAAGAGGATTGAGGAGCAGGGGCTCAGCGCAGCGATACTGGCCGCCAACACCTTCGACTTCGAGTCGCTCAACAACATGCGCGAGTTCGACGCTTTCGTCAACACCGCCTGCCCGCGGCTTGCGATTGATGACACCGACAGGCTCAGCAAACCCCTTCTGAGCGCCAACGAGCTGATGGAGGTGCTCAGGATGAAGAGGGAGCTTGCTCAAAAGAAAAGCTTGCGCTGATGGCCTTCAACAAAAAAGAAAGTAAAAAAGAAAGGAAGGAGCCGCTCAGGTCCCCTTCAATGATACAGTAGCAAGTTCGGTTATTAGACCAGTTGACGAGGCCGTGCTGTAATAGGCCCAGATCGATCCGGTAACTGTCCCTCCAATGGTGTTTGTAATTGCGTTGCAGGAGCTGGCTGAGGTGCCTGTTACTCCGTTGGCTACTGAGAATGCCGTCGTGCCGCCGCTTGGTATTCCGCCAGCTGGGGTGTACACGCATCCAGCAAGGGCAAACGAAGAGGCAGCCGGCGTACCGGCACCGCTCTCGAGGAATATTATGTTGGCCGAGGTCCAATCAGTGCCTGTAGCTTGGCCTACTGAGGCAGTGAACGTTCCAGAATGCAGAAGCGGGCTCGAGCACACGTATCCCGTTAGGGAGACGCATTCAGTTCCAAGGAATGTCGCGCTGTTGAAGACGTTTAGTGAGAACAACGCCGCAAGTACTATCGCTATTATGAGGATGGCCCAGCCGTAGGTCATCAGGTATTCCATCGCGCTTTGCGCTCTTTTATTAATGTTCCGCATTACATCAACCGTTCTGGTCTACCGTAGATGAGTAGAGTAGATATAAAAATCTTATTCATTTTCATATTTAGGCTTTATACATTGCTCATTGCAGTGCCGTCACATTCTTCCAATCGGCTTCATAGCTGCGAAGCAGGTTTCTGAATGGCAAACGCTTAATAATCTGATATGCTCCAATACGATTTGTTTAAGGAGAGGAGGGCATCATGGCAGATAACGACGGCTTGGGCTTCAAGGACGCGCTCATGTTCATAAGCGAGAAGAACACTAAGCTTGTCTGGCTAGGTGTTGAGCCGAAGGAACGCATGAGCAGGCTGCTCAACGTTAGCAAGGACAAGATTATCAGCATGGATCCGGAGCGTCTGCTTTACAGCGACGAGAAGGAGCTGAGCAAGCTGGAGAACCATGTATTTCTGTGCTACCACGGCAACACCTCGGCCTTCATAGCAAGGCACCTCAGGAAGGCACACAAGCTGAGCAGCTACCATGTCAAGGGCGGCACGGCAGACGTGCTGGGAGACGTACTGTAACAATGCAGCTGGGCAGAAGACCTACTTGCCGGCACATAAGAAGTTGCCTGGCAAATAAATGCTGTAACCCGTATAGCTGTACGAACGCGTTATGTTTATTAGCTCGACAGAGCTCTTATTCACCCCGACGTTTGCGAATATCAGCGCTGGATAGCGCAGTATGGTGGCGTTGTACGCAAACGGAGAGAAGGCGTTTATCCCTTCGTACCGCATGTAGACCCATGCGTTCGATATCACTACGCAGTTGGATATGTTAAGATCCCTAAGCGACATTGCTGCGCTGCTATACAGCGCTGAGTTGCTCGCGTCTGCAAAGCTTATGTCGAAATGCGGGAGTGTATAAGGAGCAACGGCAGTAAGGCATATGGACAGAACTGAGAATGATATTAGGATAGCTGCCGCTACCCCCGCCTTACTTGCGACGAACCGCCCAATTTTTACATTGGCTGTACCGCTGCGCTCTATTGCATAGGCAATCGCCAGCGCAAGTCCGATATACAGGGGATACGCATACCTTGCCTGGTCAAATGTGCTGTTATGCAGACCGAGAATCAGAAACTCTACCAGCGAAAGCCCGACGAATAGCGCGATTATCATTGAACCGATGTCTCTTCCGCCACGTCGTAGTAACTCTATGACCCTCAATCTTTTCCAGGAGGTAGCGTTGATAACGAAAAGCGCGACAAGCGCCGGAATGAAGAAGGCAAAGACTATCGTCAGCGCCTGCAGGGATATTCCGCCTTGCAGAGAGGCCTCCCTTGCTACGTTGATGGCTGCGAGATAGGTATAGAGTGGATTCCCAAATGCATAGTAATTGAAAAGCATCCATGGCAGCGTTACGATAAAAAACGCCGCATAAGCATACGCCACTTTCTTTGGCTTGCCCAGGAGGAGCAGCATCGGAATGAATATGAGCGAGGTGTACTTCGAGAGCGAAGCCAGGCCGAACAGCAGGCCTGCCTCCCACCGCCCTTTCCTGAGCAGAGCCAGGGTGCCAATAAGCGCGACGAACGACAGCAGCTCTTCGCTGTCGAAAAGCGACGAGAACACAATAACATAGGGTGATACGATGAGCGCTGCGAATAGCAGGGGATTTATCTTGAATGCACGTGATACATAATAGGACACGGCCGCAAATGCCGCTGCAACCACTGCTAGATATACAGGAATAGCATATTTGCCGGATGCAACAATCGCTACTGCCATCATCACATAGCTCAACGGAGCCCTGTAGGCCTCAAAGTAGATGCCCTTGCCCATCACTATGCTATCGTATATCGACGTGCCGTGGCTCAATGGCAAGAGGGCTGTGAGGAAGTTGGAGCTGTCAAGCGCTTCGGCGTTTAGATAGTGCGCAATGAAATCCCATTCCGCACCATAATTGAAGTATATAGTAAGTACAACAGCAGCAAATAGAATGAACGGCAGCAGATAGACTGCAAGCAGTCGCTTATCGAAATTTGTCATTCTCAGCGCCTGAATTTATAGGATTGGAGTGTCTGGGCCATTGAGTTGCTGCAGTGCAGGCATAGCATGGTTGTATGACCTCGGGGTTTATTCGAGTTTCACTGCAGTGGGTCTGAAATGGGCCCGCGGAGAGTCGAACTCCGACCTCTAGCGTGTAAGGCTGGCGTCGTAACCGTTAGACTACGGGCCCGTTTTATCGTTTCCTGGCATTACGTGCGCAGAAATCATCTATCTTGTCCATTGCATACCCTAATATCTCTTTTGGGGGGAGCGCCACGATGCGTATGTGCGACGGGGCGCCGAAGCCTGATCCCCGAGTGAGCTGCACGCCCTCGCTCTTCAGCAGTTTGTCGACTAATTCGTGGTCGTCCTTGAGCTTCAGGCTGCTGAAGTCGACCCTCGGCAGTATGTAGAAGGCGCCGTTCGGTCTGACGACGCTAAGGTACGGATTGTCGTTTATCCTTTTCGTGGCGTAGTTTACGCTGCGCTCTATGGAGCTGACCATGTTCCTGAGCGCCCTGTTGTGTTCCTTCACATTGTTCATTGCCTCTGCGACAGCGTACTGTGCCGGCGTGTTGACCGATAGGCGCACACGCGCAAGGTCGGCGAGCTTGTCCTTGAGCTGTATTGACAGTCTGTCACGCTCTGGCACTATCATATAGCCTATGCGGAAGCCTGTTGCATCATAGTCTTTAGATGCGCCGTTAAGTATTACGTGGGGCATGCCCTTCGCAATTCTGCTCATTGTCGTGAACCTCGCCCCATTGTAGACTATCTCATCGTATATCTCGTCGCTTACCAGAAGCACCCCGTTGTCGTTGGCGATGTCCGCTATCTCCTCGAGAACGGAGCGCTTCAGCACAGTGCCTGTCGGGTTGTTGGGGTTTGTTATAATCATGTATTTTACTTTGTGCAGCCTCTTCTGGGCCTTGAGCCTGGATAGCGAGCGCCTCACGCTCTCCGTATCTATGTTCCAGCCATTTGACTCGTCGTAACGCTCGAGTATCGGGATACCGCCGTCCATCCTGAGCTGGGACATGTACTGGTTGTAGTACGGGCTGAATATTACTGCCGCGTCGCCCTCGTTTATGAGCGCCGCGTTAAGGAAACTCAAACCCTCTGTTATGCCTGCCGTGACTATGACGTCGTGCTCGTGCACCGCGATGTTGTACATACGCGAGTACCTTCTTTGTATCGCATCAATGAGCTCAAAAACGCCCTCCGCCCGAGAGTAGCCCGTATGATTGGCGTGAAGCGCATTCACGTATGCGTCTATTATGTACTTAGGAGTAGGAAAGTATACTGGCGGATCGCCCCTGTTCAGCTCTATGACCTTCCTGCCTTTCTTCTTGAGGCTCTCGACTATGCGCTCCTCCTCGAGTATCGAGTTCTTGGCGAACGCGCTTCTCCTTGACAGTATATGACCATGCATGGAACCGCAACTAGAGTTCATTGAATCTATTTATTCCTGAGTGTGAGCCTTATTTCCCAACAAGTGACGCTTCGTCTATCACATAGGTACCCGTGCTGCCGTGCATCTCCACATGCGACTTGGTAATGACTATTCGCTTCCTGAACATGGGCGCATCAAGCACGAACGATTCCGCCTCACCACCCTCGAATATCAGGCTTATTCCGCTGCGCCGGTTGGCGCTAAGGAGGCGCTCTACAATTGCGTCGTTTATGTGCGCCCCCAAAAAGCTTCCATCAAGACCCTCGGCCGCGACATGCGTTATTATCACGTCGTAATGCAATGCCAGTTCTCTAAGCTCTTCCATCGGCTCTATGCCCCAGAGGGGCGCAACATGCTTTATGCCGAGCCTGTCACATATAGCCTGTATGCGCCTGCGCTGGTAGTTGCTTGCCACTGCACCGGTTATGAGCACATCCACCTTGCTATCAGCAAATGCCTTCTCGAGGTCGGCGAGCTCCTTCTCCTTCTCGCCCTTCGTATCTACAAGCACCTGATCTATTTCCATTGCCTGTGCTTGGAGCGCGGTGCTGTCTATATTCGGCTTGTGGAACATGTAGCTGGCATCGTTCTCCGGCCTCATTGTTATCAGCAGTTCCGTGCGGTAGCCCTGCGATGCCGCCTTATGCAGTGCAAGCGTAGAGTCCTTGCCGCCGCTGAAGAGGCATGCTATCATTTGACCACCGTGCTTGAGGGGCAGATATCATTCAGTACGCAGCGCACACAGTATTTCTTTTTCGCAGTGCAGACGTCTCTGCCCAGCGCTATGAATAGATGGGTAAGGTCGCCCCAGTCCTTCCTTGGCACTACTTGCATTAAGGTGCGCTCTATCTTAGCTGCATTGCCCGTGCGGGCTAGGCCGAGCCTGTTGGCAACTGTTATGCAGTGAGTGTCTATGGCAATGCCTTCGCTTCTATGAAAGGCGTTGTAGAGAACTACGTTTGCGGTTTTCCTGCCGACTCCAGGAAGAGATGTGAGCCCCTCAATCGTATCAGGCACCTTTGCGTCATAGTCAGCAGTTATCTTTTGGGCCGCCGCAACTATGTTCTTCGACTTGTTCCTGTACAGGCCTATGCTCCTTGTGTAGGGATAGAGCTGCGAAGGCCTAAGCGCAGCATAGCTGTGCACGCCCCTGAATGCCCTGAACAGTCTCGGCGTTATCTTATTGACGCTCGCGTCCTGGGCCTGCGCAGAAAGCATAGTTGCAACAAGCAGTTCCCACGGGCTCCCGTGATATAGGCTTGTGTGCATCTCGTGCCGATACCTGCGCCTGAGCCTTGATATGACGAGCCTCGCGAACGCGGCCTTGGATCGCTCCATGCGCATTACTTTATGGCAAGATAAATAAAGCTTTAATTGAATTTATGCTGGGGGTGCGATGGCGGTTAAACTTCTTGAAGAAAAGGATGCAAAGTCCCTCGTATCAAAGCTTGAGGGCGCGTACAGGGACGCCAAGTATTACTTAAACTTCAAGACCCCAGTAGGCCTTCTAGTTGCTGCAATTCTCTCCGCACAGACGCACGATACTGTTGTGAATGCTGTTACACCCACGCTCTTCTCGAAGTATAGGGAGGCAGAGGACTACGCAAGGGCCAAGCCAGAAGAGCTCCTTGCAATTGTCGGAAGGGTCAGCTACGCCAGGAACAAGGTGCTCAACATAATCAATGCCTGCAAGTTGATAGATGAGAAGTATGCAGGCAGAGTGCCAAGGACCGCGGAGCAGCTTGTTGAGCTTCCTGGCATAGGCAGCAAGACTGCCAACACGATACTGATCAATGCATACGGCATAGTAAACGGCATACCTGTAGACACATGGGTGATAAAGCTCTCATACAGGCTAGGGCTCAGCCAGAACAAGAATCCAGATAAGATAGAGAAGGACCTCGAGAGGGTCGTTGACAGAAAGTACTGGCACAACTTCGCGTATGTGCTAAAGGCGCATGGCAAGA
>JAKAST010000003.1 GCA_021828155.1 Microcaldota archaeon
ACCTTCACATTCAGAACATGGTAAGGAATCATCGCCTTGCGCAATCAATCCATAACGCTTCATGGAACAGGTTCATAAACATGCTTTCATACAAGGCTGAAAGTGCTGGTATGAAGGTAATAAAGGTCGATGCAAGGAACACAACACAGGAATGCAGCAACTGCCATCACATAAAAGAAGGAGACGAAAGGCTGACTCTGGAAGACCGAATTTACCACTGCAACATCTGCGGTCTTACCATGGACAGGGACATAAATGCATCAATAAATATACTCAACAGAGCTACCCTCGGACAGAGGGGAAGTCACGCTCAGGGAGAGAGTGTAAGACCTCAAAGTGAGGCAGTTCTCGAGGAACTGAGAACCGATAAAACACATCCTTTGCTTGATGCAGTAATTGCATGAACGCAAAGGAAGCCCACACCGTTTAGGGATGGGAGGATGTCACGTATATGTTTAAACATCGAGGTTCTTTATGGACTCATAAAATATGCAAAGCCGTCGGAATACCTTATGCAACTGCCGGTGTTCGAGGGTGTGAACCGGCTTGCGCTGTTTTAAAGCTCCCATAGTATAGCTTGGATAGAATGTGGGCTTCCGGAGCCTGAGACTCGGGTTCAAATCCCGATGGGAGCGTTTGAGATTTTCGCCGACAGGCGGAGATGATAAGGCCGCCTGCAACGACCTCTATCGGGCCCATCCTTTCCTTAGGCTGCCCCACATCCAAGAAAGCACCGATTAATATTAAAAAGAAAGAATTTTAAAGCGGTGCTACAAAAAACTTTTATAAATTCAATAAGTTACATTTAATTGTGATTTTATGAAAGCACAAAGCACCATGCAAACAATTGGAATGATAATAGTGCTTATAATTATTCTATATGTTTTTCTAGGTTTTGTTTTTCCTGCAATGTGTAAAGCCGGAGTAACGGCGTTATGCGGACTTTAAGGCAATACGATGTCTAAAAAACCTTACAGATATTTAGATGTTATTGGACTTACGCAATCCGTAAAAATAATATTAGAATTATCACCGATAATAATAGCTTTGATAGGAATAATTGTTAATTTTTTGGTAGATGTTAAAGCATATTATAATATCCTAATCTCGTATGTAATAATTGTAATAACCTTGATTTTTATAGCATTACTCATTTTTGCTACTACTTATCAAATAAAGTCTAATAGATTAAAGATTAGGTTGCTATCTATTGCATTATTTTTAACCCAGACTGCTTTATTGGTAGGCGTAATCGAATTTGCCATATTCGGGATTCGCTTATTTGGAATTTTATTTATTATACTGGCGTATCTTTTTTTAGTAACAAATATGGTAATACGAAGAAAATTTATAAAATATCCTATGTATTTTTCGTATTCTAATTTTAGTGCATTCTTAAAACATCCAAAAAAATATATAAATAGGAGCGTGGAGGGGCATAAACCAATCTATCATTTGCGACATAATTTTAGTGCATTCTTAAAACATCCCAAAAAATATATATGTACAATGTTAAAAAATAATATTCCTTATTTTTATATATTAGGTGAATACCTATCTATAATGCTTCTCCCGATCTTTTTTATTTATATAATAATAGTTAATAATTATACAATAATAAAAATCATAATTGATCTTTTATCAGGTCTTGGATTATCTGTTCTCATCTATTTAGTAGAATGGCGCTCTATTTTGTAAAATTTCAAAGATGTGGTCGCTACTGTAGAACACTGCAAAAAGTTTATTCTGATTTATTCTATTAAGTAGTCGCGTCTTTCAAGCTTGCCTGTCTTAGATGCGTAATGCTCTACACCCACCTCTAATCCTGCTTCCTTCATAGATTTAAGAACATCCTGTTGATCTTCACTTAGTTTATCGTAGTCTCTTTTAACTTCTATAAAAAGAAGTCTGCCATGCCTATCTTTAAACATAAAATCAGGATAGCCTTTGCCCCAGGCTACAAGACTGTACCCATTTCTCTTATATTTATTAAGTGCTTTTCTTTCGGCTTCATTTAGTTTTTTGCTAACCTTTGTTTCGTAGGGAGTAAGCCCTAATACCTCATCTGGTTGGGGTCTATCTGATGGGTAGTATAGCCCCGGTTTTCCGCCCATACAAAATCAAATATTTTGTGCAGCTAGAACTTATTTAAATCTTCCTTTAGCCCAGCTCTATCGCTCGCTGCGCTCGCTCAAGAGGGGCACGCCCAAAACGATGAGCACATGCTCAGCATAAGGCTTTTATAAATCTTGAGATTTATACTAATTAAGGTAATTTAATGAAAGCGCAAGGAAGCTTAGAAGATCTAACACCTGCCGGTGGGATTGTAGCGATAATAGCAGGCATACTTCTTATGATAATGGTTCCACCTTCAATACCTTCTAGTGCACCACAATTAGACTACATTATTGTATATGGAGCCGGCGTCTTCTTTATTGTACTTGGGATAGTGGCTATTGCGAAGGCCCTAAGGTAAGCACGAAAAGGTAAGTAAATATGGCAGACCAAAAAGCTGAAGAAGAAAGACTTTTCTTCTCTAATATCATAGCAATCTTCACGATAGTTCTATCATTGTTATTGGTTGTCATATCTATAGTACTTAATTCAAACATAACGCTTAACGGGTCGACAAAACCAACCCCACAACAACTAAAAATGATACTGCAGTCTGCCCTAATTATTGTAAAGTACTTTATTGGTCTACTGGCATTATTAAGTCTTGCAAGCATTTCGAGGTTTATGGCTTCGTGGAGACATTTTAAAAGATTTAAAAAGGGGCTTCTTAGAGTGTCTTGGTTTACCTTTATTGTGGTGCTAGTATATGTTTTGTGGATATTTCTACTTTATTTATATAAATAACTGATGCTTTGGTGTTATTATGACAACAATAGATTTTCATTTCAACGAAATAGGTAATAAGCTAAAACAAAATTCAACAATACTTGGAAAACCTTATTATCATGAAGGTTTAGAAGTCAATCAATATATATTTGTAGCTCATAGTGAGTATAAGGGTATAAACATATTACTCCCTGCTAACAAAATTAAAGTAGGTGGCACTATTTGTTTATACCTTAATGATAAAATTCTGGGTCGATTTAATATTAGTGAGCTTTCTACTACCACAACCGCACTTTCCAATCAACCCATACATACACGAGACCAAATACGCATGGAACTTGAATGCAATACTTTTGAAGGTAATGATATATTTAGAATACAGCTACAATTTATTAGCGATCCAAGCAATATAAATATATTACCTTAAGCTACGCCAGCACGTTCATTCGCTTTGCTCATTCACGTGGGCTAACGTGCCAATGCACTGCAAGCTTGCAACCAAGCAGTTAAAGGCACCTAAGCTTCTTAGAAAGAAGTTTAATCAAGAAGGAGCCGCTTTTTGGAGGGGGGCAAAAAGCGGCTTTCTGGTAAAACTCTCTCTTATGGGGCTTTTTGATGAAACTTTTTCCGAAAGTTTCTGCCCGAGCCCGCCGGTCGCCGCCGAAGGCGGCTTTGGAGGCGGGCGACGGACATAAGATCCAAAACTTAAAAGCTGCGTTAATATTTAATGGTTAGAAGTATTGAAGGAGAGGAGAAAGTAAATAAAAGCATTATGAGAGAGTGCTACTTAATCTGAATTTTAAAGAGCAGATTAAGCCTTAAAATAGATTAAGAACTTTATACGGAAGTGAAAATAAAGATTTCGTGAAGAAGAGCATAAAAATAAAAGCAACTATTTAATTTAATATGTCCAATCAATAATATGGAGACTTTAGAAGAATTAAAGTTAGATAGTACATTTTTTGATAAATTTGATAGAAATATAGAAAATGGATTTATAATAGACCCATCTGTTTTTATGTCTTTGAGTCATTTTAAATTTATAGAGCACATAGATACACATAAAAGAGAGGTATACATATCAAAAAGTTTTTTTAATTTTATTAGTGAGACAAACAAAATTGATAGTTTAGTAAGAGAATTTAGGTATAAGAAAACACTACAAATTGAAGAAGCAGTAAGCATAAATAATACCATAAAAAGCATAGTTAATTCCAATAAAATAAAAGCATATAGCTATAAAGATTCGAAAAATGAGATGATAGAGAAATTTGCTCTTCAATCACCAGATACTTTTAATAGTACAAAACTTATAGATAAAGTTACAATGGAAATAGCTCTTGACGAGCTTAGCTTTTTGCTTGACCATTCAGCAATATTATCTGCGAATAGAATATTTTTAAATAAATTTGATAGATTTCTAAATATCCCCGGCATAGTCTTGGATTATACAGGTAAGTTTAGAGCACATAAAAAACAAATACTCAACAATATTGGTATAAATGAAGAGCGGCGTAATAACCTTAAGTTTATTTTGGCAATAATTGCAAAGATAAACCCACATCTACTAATAGGAAAACTTGGGGCTGGACTTGTTATTATAGCATTAGACCCATGAAAATGATACCCCGATTGGATTTACTTTTATAACATCAAAGCTTCAATGCCGTTCTGCTTGCGCAGCTATTGGCATTTCGCCCAAGGTTTGATTGGCAAACAAAAGTGAACCCGATGCGCTTATAAATTTAAACTTGCTAATGCTTAGTGAAAAAGCGGGTTCGATTACGTTGGAACGAGATTTAGGTGCTTGAAAATGGCTGGCAAAAATTCTGCGAATTTTAAGTCGTCTAGTCCGGTCAAGGACGCGGCCCTCTCAAGGCCGAAACTCGGATTCAAATCCCGATGGGAGCGTGTGATTTTGGATCAGCCGGAATGCTGCCTGAAAGCGATTTGAATTAATAATTTCGCGTCTATAACTATGGGGGGATTGAATGAGAATTTCTATAATAGGTACGGGACACGTTGGAACCAGCATAGGTTCCGCGCTGACCAGAAAGGGACACGAAGTCATCTACGGCTCCAGAAACCCTGACTCGGCCAGGGTGCCAAATGGCGCCAAGGTTGAGACGCAGGCTGACGCAGTCAAGAACTCCGACACGGTGATAATGGCCATACCGTATTCTGCACTTTCCGAAACCGTGAGCAGCTTGGGCGCGGCCGCGTTCTCAGGCAAGACGGTCGTGGACGTGAGCAACATTTACAACAAGAACATGGAGTGGGCCTTTGGCTTCAGCACATCCGGTGCCGAGGAGTTCGCAAAGCTCGTGCCTGGCGCAAATGTAGTGAAGGCTTTCAACACAGTGTTCGCAAAGCACATGAGCGCCGGCATGCTCAAGAACGAGAAGCTGACGCTCTTCATGGCAGGCGACAGCAAGGAGGCCAAGATGCGCGTACAGAAGCTCGGCGAGGACATAGGCTTCGATGTGGTTGATGCGGGCAGGCTGAAGAACGCCAGGTACCTGGAGGCGCTAGGCATGATGAACATCGACCTGGGGGCCAACCAGAAGCTAGGAGAGGACATAGGCTTCAGGCTTGTGAAATGAGTCAGCCCTTCGCAACTCCGAGGGGCACGAGCCTGGCCACTATGTTAGATATCTTGGCGCCGGCCACGCTTGCCACCACGTCATCGACGTTCTTGTAGGCCCATGCAGCCTCTTCGCTGATGAGCTTCCGGCTCCTGACCCTGAATTCGACGTGCTTGCTGGCCAGATCGTTCATCGTCTTGGAAACGGGTATGTCGCGTATTGCCTGGTGCCTCGACATGAGCCTGCCTGAGCCGTGGCATGACGACCCGAAGCTCTCTTCCATTGCTTCCTGCCTGCCCGCGAGCACGTAGCTTGCGGTGCCCATGCTGCCCGGTATCAAAACAGGCTGGCCGACATCGCGGTATATTTTCGGGACTGCCTCGTTGCCGGGGCCGAACGCCCTGGTAGCACCCTTCCTGTGCACGTAGAGCTTGGTGCGCTTCCCTTCCACTGTGTGCTCCTCCAGCTTCGCGATATTGTGCGCCACGTCGTATACGAGTTCCATTCCCAGAGCATCGGCGCTCTTGCCGAACACCTCTGTGAAGCTCTTCCTTACCAAGTGAGTCATTATCTGCCTGTTAACGAACGCGAAGTTCACTGCGGAGCGCATAGCGGCGAGGTAGTTGTCTGCCTCCTTCGAGCCGATATATGCATAGAGCAGCTCCGGGTCGGGCAGGGTTATGTGCTCCTTTATCCTGTACTCCTCGAACGTGCGCAGATAGTCGCTGCACACCTGGTGGCCGTAGCCCCTGGAGCCGCTGTGGAGCATTACAACCACCTGGTCCTTTTCAAGGGCGAAGGCCTCTGCTATGCCCTTGTCCATAATTTGCTCTACCTTTTGCACTTCCAGGAAGTGATTGCCTGCGCCGAGCGTGCCTAGCTGCGAAACCCCGCGCTTCTTTGCGAGGTCGCTCACCTTGTCGGGATTGGCGCCCTCCATAACGCCTGTTTCCTCGGTGCGGTCTGCGTCGTCCTCAAAGCCGAAACCCTTGGAGATTATATATGGCACACCCTCGGTCGCTACCCTCTCCAGGTCGTGCCTTGTGAAGCCCAAGCTTATCTTGCTGCCGACGCCACTCGGCACATTGTTGAACAGCCTGTCCATGAGCTGGGGAAGCTTGGGGCGCACGTCTTCCTCCTTCAGATTAGTTCTTATCAGCCTGACACCGCAGTTAGATACAACAATTCCATTCGCAATAAAATCGTGGTTTGGGTCGCCAACAGTGATATCGTATACATAGCCGTCATAGGGTTCTTCTGTTATTTTTATTATCTCGTCGAGCACAAAACCCTCGCTGATGTGTGAGGCTCTTGAAAACTCTTCGAAGTGTTCTTGTTTCCATATTCTGGCATCCCCGTTACGGCCCCACACCGAATGCTCGATGAAGCTAGCGTCTGTTTTTTCCACCTGCAGGGTTTGTATTATCTCTTCCGTGCTCCTGCCCGAATTATGCATCGCTATTGCAGTATATCTCATGTGGTTGCGGAGCTCCCTTTTGGCAAGTAGCCAATTTAGATATAGTGTTGCGAGACTCGCGAGAGTTGCTTTCGCTTTACAGTATTCGTATGACACTGTAGAGAAGAACTTTATCAGGTTACTGGTGTTCGATAGGACCTGGAGACGATGCCCGATTGTCCGCCCGTGTTTGCCATCGTACGCATAACCCTCTACTCTGGATATTGGAGAACATTCTATAGAAAGGGACTGCAACATCTCCTTCAAATCCTGCAGGAACTCTTTTGCGTTGTATGCGAGAGATTCAAGCTTGTTTATACCTACTGTGGGCGCCATAAAGTTGTATCCGTTATTTGTTATCGGCTTTGTCATCTCGGCGCCAAAATACGCTGCAAGGAAAAGGCGTTTCTGCCACCCCTCAGCCTTCTTAATCCAGTCTGGCACAGTATATGCTTGTATTGTTTTATTCCCAAGCGGCACACCCAGCACAGACATAAGAACGCCGAATGCACGCGAAGATACATGCAGACTGTATTCTTCATTTTCGAATGTTTGCGTGCCGTATCTGGTTGTTATGCGGCAATGTCTCTTCCTTGAATGAATAGCTGATTTGACGCCTATGGAAAACAAATCTGCCTTCACGTCTTCTAAGTCCTCTCTCTTTCCATAGATGGAGGCTATCAACGTGGTCTTTGGTATTGTACCGTCCCCAAAAATAAGACCCATCACTTTAAGGAGCACAGGCACTTTCGGATCTGTAAGGCGCAAATCCACAAAACCAAGCCTTTTTAGCTTGTTCATGATCTGCGTCTTGGCATGCCCGGCGCTGGTTATGCCTAAGTCGTCCAACGCTTTCCCCAGAGCGTCTGCACTCGCTAAAATGCTGTCTTTTGCTTTTGAGAATTCTACACCCTCGAAACCTGTGACCATTACCCTTTTACCTATCGCAAGATGGTCCATGCGCACCATCCCCTCACCAGTTAGTATTGGGTGGTCGGCTGTTGCGGCCAGTTCCTTGCCGTGTTTGGTCTTTATCCTCAAAATTTTGCCTTCGTTTCCTTTCTTCAGAGATAGAAGCACATTTGCGGATGCGCCGATGCTCTTGGTTCTATCGTATATCCTAACAGAATCTGACGAGATGGCGCTTATGCGCTCCCATGCACCGAATCTATTAAGCACCCTTGAGTCTTTGTGGAGGCAGTTAATATCGAAACCGATTGCCCCGGGTGAAATTATGCCTCCGTCTGAAGGAAATGCCGCTACGCCGCCGATTGGTACAGAATATCCTTCGTGCCCATCCGGCATCACAAGCATCGCATCTACTATGCTTGGAAGGGATGCCGTGTTTACTGCCTGGCTCAGCGTGCGGTCCTTACCCATCACCTTGATTACGTTATCGTTGGCGAAGATGCGCACCGGCACGTTCATGCCCTTTGACTGCTCTTTTCCTATCTCGTAAACAAAGTCGCTTACCTTTTTGAGCTCGAATCCCATCAGACCACTGCATTGAGGAAGAATTATGACGAAAAAACGCCAGGCTTAACTATACATTCAGCCTGTGAGCCTATATAAATATTGTGTTGCAAAATAATCTGAAGACTCTTTCAATCCGAGTCGTGCCTTCGTTTGGCTTTAACGCTTGATTGGTGAATTTATGGCAGTAGATCCGTTGTATGCTGTCGCCGCTTCTATCGCGATAGCAGGAGGACTTATAGGCACAGGAATGGCACAGCAGGGCATCGGCGCTGCGGGCATGGGCATAATTGCTGAGAGGCCGGAGAAGTTCGGACAGGTGCTGTTCTTCTTCGTTATACCAGAAACCCTCTGGATAATCGGCTTCGTGCTCGGCCTGATATTGCTGCTGCAGATACTTTGACGCCACAGCGTGCTTAGATGGGACTAGAAGACATCCTGGAAGGCATAGACAGGACAGCTAAGGAGAACGCGAAGCGCATAACCGACGAGGCCGAGCTTGAGGCAAACCGCATACGCGCAGACGCTGATGCCAAGGCGCGCGACATCACGCAGGATTATTCCTCAAGGGCCGAGAGCGATGCGAAGCAGCTCGCAACAAGGGAGCTGTCGAAGGCCAGCATAGCCGCGAAGATGGCGTACAGCATGAGGGTAAACGAACTGATAAGCGCGGCTATCGGTTCCATACGCAGCGGTTTACAGAAGTACGCGAAGAGCCCTACGTACAAGAAGCTGCTTGCGGTCCTGGCCGACAGGGCTGCGAGCGAACTTGGAGACGGATGCACGCTATACGTGCAGGCAAGCGACATGCAGCTGATTAAGAACGGAGGCGCCTTCGCAGCGGCGCAGGCGAAGGAGAAGTTCGCGGGTGGGCTTAAGGGCGTTTCTGCCGACGGCAAGCAGGAGGTAGACTACACGCTTGAGGCGATTCTCGATGGACTGCACGGAAAAATCGCGCTGGAGCTCATGAAGCAGATAAAGGGCAGCAAGAAGTGAGGCAGTGGACTCTACATACACTGGCAAATACGGCCAGCTCAGGGTGCTAAAGACGGGCTTCCTGTCCAGCGACTTCGTAGAGCAGCTGGAGCAGAAGGAGCCAGAAGACTTCCTTAGGGCGCTGAGCGGCACCGCTTACAGGAAGGAGATAGACGCCTTTTCCGGGCTCTACAAGGGCGCTGATCTTGTCAGCGTGGTGCTCAATGCGCATGCAATGAACACGGTAAGGAATGCTTACATAGCATTGCCGCCGCTGGCGCGCGACTTCGTAGTCGCGTACACGAGCAAGTACGACGTAGAGAACATAAAGCTCATACTCTCCTCTAAGAAGCTAAACTACAGCGTGGAAAGCACAGAGATGTTCCTTATGGTGCACAGGAATGTGCCTGTGGGCGTTATCAGCGGCCCGATAAGCATGGAGGAGTACAAGACGATAATAGCACAAAAGGACATAGAGGGCGTTGTAGACGCGCTTGCAAGGCACGGCTATGGCACTATACTGCTCAAGTTCCTTGACCAGACGCTGAAAACAGGCGACATATCGGAGATGGTTGTTGCGCTCGACCTTGCGTACTATGAGAGGCTGAAGGCCGCGCTCCGCTTCTACACAGGCAACGAGGGGCTCCTATTCGAGTACGTCAAGGAGCTGATAGACGTAAAGAACATCATGAGCGTGCTGAAGGCGATAGAGGCCGGCTACAAGGACGTTAGCTCATACCTTGTAAAAGGCGGCAACATGACGGACTCGAAGCTTGCTGAGATGGCCTCAAAGAGGGTCGACGAGCTGCGCAACGAAATGCCATACAGGATAGACGAGGCGTTCGACATGTACAGAAACGATCCTTACCTAACATACTTCGAGGCCGCGCTCAGGAGCGCGATGCTCAGGAAATACCTGAAGCTCTTCGACGAGTCCGCAATCTCGCTCGCTTACATAATGGCGTTCATAATAAGAGCGGAGGTAGAGCGGGACGAGCTGAGGCTCGCATGGACGAACAGGTACTATGGCGTAAGCAAGGAGCGCATAGAGAACCTTAAGATACTCAAGCACCTTCAATGAGATTGGAGTGGAACTATGCAGTTCGACAAGATAGCTGTCGTTGGCGAGCGCGAAATAGCCCTGGGCTTCGAGCTTGTAGGCGTGAGCGACGTGTTCATAAGCTCCGGAGAGGAAGCAGTAAGGAAGCTCGGCGAGATCATGGAGGGCAAGGATTACGGGCTCGTAATAGTATCGGACAGCGTAAGACGCATTATGGGCAGCGCAATGCGGCGCACCGCAGAGACAGTGCTGAGGCCGCTCGTCGTGTTCGTGCCCGCGTCTAACGCAGACGAAAATGAGGAGTCCGTAGAGGCCCTTGCGAAGAGGGTGCTTGGGGTAGACATCAAAAACGTGAAGTAGATGGCCGGAATAATATACAGGATATCTGGACCCGTAGTCACGGTGAACGGGCTCGACAATCCAAAGATGTATGACGTTGTCAAGGTAGGCGAAGCCGCACTCATAGGCGAGATAATAAAGCTGGAGGGCGGCAATGCTATAGTCCAGGTTTACGAGGACACGAGCGGCCTGCGCCCCGGAGAAAAGGTTGTCAACACCGGCGCGCCCCTCTCCGTGGAGCTGGGCCCGGGCCTTATAAGCTCAATATACGACGGAATACAGCGCCCGCTCGACAAGATAATGGCCTCTGTGGGCGACTTCATAGCAAGGGGCGTGACAGCAGACCCTCTCGACACGAAGAAGAAATGGAGCTTCAAACCCACTGTAAAGAACGGCACAGAGGTGAAGGGCGGCGATGTGATAGGAGAGGTTGACGAGACCAGCCTGATAAAGCACCGAGTGCTGGTGCCGCCCGGCGTCGCAGGTAAGATATCCGGGCTTGGGGATGGCGACTTCACAGTAACGGACACCATAGCAAAGGTTGCTACTGGCAATGGCACTGTAGAGATCAGGCTGGCGCAGAAGTGGCCGGTGAGGGCGGCACGGCCTGTCGCCGAAAAGATAATGCTAGATGCGCCGCTTCTGACAGGACAGCGCGTAATAGACACGCTCTTCCCTGTGGCGAAGGGAGGCACAGCAGCAGTGCCGGGGCCCTTCGGGAGCGGGAAGACGATAATACAGCATCAGCTCGCCAAATGGTCTGATGCCGATGTGATTGTATACTGCGGCACCGGGGAGCGCGGGAACGAGATGACTGAGGTACTTGCAACATTCCCGGAGCTCAAGGACCCGAAGACAGGCAGGCCTCTTATGGACAGGACAGTCCTTATCGCGAACACCTCCAACATGCCTGTTGCAGCAAGAGAGGCCAGCATTTACACGAGCATAACCATAGCTGAGTACTACAGGGACATGGGCTACAGCGTGGCCCTCATGGCCGACAGCACCTCGCGCTGGGCCGAGGCGCTCAGGGAGATATCCGGAAGGCTTGAGGAGATGCCCGGCGAGGAGGGCTATCCCGCGTATCTGGGGAGGAAGGTCGCTGAATTCTACGAGCGCGCTGGCAAGGTGCACACGCTTAACGGGAGCACGGGCTCGATTACCGCAATAGGCGCAGTGTCGCCCCCGGGCGGAGATACCTCCGAGCCGGTTTCGCAGAGCACGCTCAGGGTGACGCGCGTATTCTGGGCGCTCGACGCGGCGCTCGCGAACAGCAGGCACTTCCCCGCGATCAACTGGCTCAACAGCTACTCGCTGTACGCTGATGATCTGGCTAAGTGGTATGCCGAAAACGTCGGCAATGACTGGCACGATCTCTATCAGGGCGCAATGAGGACCCTGCAGAGGGACGCCGAGATAAATGAGATAGTGCAGCTCGTCGGCTACGACGCACTTCCTGAAATGGACAAGCTAACCCTTGACATAGCGAAGAGCATAAAGGAGGACTATCTGCAGCAGAGCGCTTTCGACGATGTTGATACCTACACCTCGATGCAGAAGCAGCACCTCATGCTCAAGGCCATAATGGAGCTTGGAAATGAGGAAGCTGCGGCCGTGAAGAGGGGCGTCTCGACTGCGCAGCTCTCGGGGCTGCAGGTGAAGCAGAAGATAGCCAGGATGAAGTTCGTAAAGGAGGAGGCCGTGAAGGCGTACTACGATGATATCATGAAAGACATAGCCGCAGTTAAGGACATGAAGCCAGAGACTATGCAGTAGGTGATTCTATGAGCGATGTTTACTACAAAACAGTGAACCAGATAACTAATGTGCTGCTGTTCGTCGAGGGCGTCAAGGATGCGGCCTACAGCGAGCTCGTCGAGGTGCAGCTCGAGGACGGCCGCAGGGTTACCGGCCAGGTGCTGGACACGCGCGACGGGCTCGCCATAGTGCAGTCGTTCGGCGAGACCAGCGGCATGAACACGCAGCAGACACGCGTCAGGTTCCTTGGCACGACCGCCAGGCTGAACGTGAGCACTGACATGCTCGGCAGGGTATTCGACGGCATGGGAAGGCCGAGGGATGGGGGCCCGCAGATATACAGCAACGAGAGCCTCGACATAACCGGCGCTGCGATCAACCCCTATGCGAGAGAGGAGCCCTCAGAGTTCATACAGACTGGCATATCTGCGATAGACGGGATGAACACGCTGGTAAGGGGGCAGAAGCTGCCGATATTTTCGGGCTCTGGGCTTCCGCACAACAGGCTCGCGGCGCAGATAGCGAGGCAGGCCAAGCTGCTCAACGATTCGGAGGGCTTCGGAGTTGTTTTTGCGGGCATAGGCATAAACAGCGAGGAGGCCAACTTCTTCAAGAGGGAATTCGAGGAAACTGGTGCGCTAGATAAGTCCGTGATGTTCCTTAACCTGTCATCAGAGCCGTCCATGGAGAGGATAATACTGCCAAGGCTGGCGCTCACCGCTGCCGAATATCTGGCCTACAGCCAGAACATGCACGTGCTTGTCATACTTACAGACATGACGAACTACTGCGAATCGCTGCACGAGATCAGCGCCGCAAGGAACGAGGTGCCAGGCAGGCGCGGCTACCCCGGCTATATGTACACCGACCTTGCCACGATATACGAAAGAGCGGGGAAGATACATGGCCGGAAGGGCTCGATAACGCAGTTGCCCATACTGACAATGCCGGGCGACGACATAACACACCCCATACCTGACCTTACCGGCTACATCACTGAGGGCCAGATAGTGCTGAGCAGGGACCTTCACAGGAAGGGAGTGTATCCGAATATCGACGTGCTGCTCTCGCTCTCGAGGCTCATGAACCAGGGCATAGGCAAGGGCAGGACACGCGAGGACCATCGCGGAGTGGCTGACCAGCTCTATGCCGCGTACGCGAGGGGCAAGGAGCTCAGGAGCCTCACAGAGATAGTTGGCGAGGAGGCGCTGAGCGCAAACGATAAGCAGTTCCTTGCATTTGCTGACAAGTTCGAAGACGGCTTCGTAAACCAGGGCTACAGCGAGGACAGGGACATAGAGAAGACGCTCTCCATAGGCTGGGAGCTCTTCAAGGACCTCGATGTCAGGGAGATGAAGCGCCTGAAGGACGAGCACATTGCCAAGTACGGCAAGTGGGATAATGCCGCAAAGTAGCATCAAGACCACCAGGATAGAGCTCATACGCACACGGGCAAGGATAGCCATGGCCAGGAAGGGGCTCAATTTGCTCAAGATGAAGCGCTCGAGCCTTGTGATTGCGTTCTTTGAGCTGGCGAGGCAGATAAAGCTTATGAGAGGGGGCATGCGGAAGGCTGTGCAGGCGGCCATGGAGAGCTCGCAGCTCGCAGAGCTGCACGCGGGCCGCATAACCCTGGACCGCATAGCAATGGAGCAGAGCCGCATAAGCGCGGGCATAGAGGCCAAGAATGTCATGGGGGTGCGCATACCAAACGTGGGTTTATCAAAGGCCGCATCGCTCTCTGAGGCCTACGAGCTCATATCCGTGCCGACCGCGGTAGAGGATGCGAAGCGCAGCTACCTGAAGCTGTTCAACATGCTGATAGAGATAGCCGAGAAGGAGAACTCGCTCAGGCTCCTGCTCTACGAGATAGAGAAGATAAACAGGCGCGCAAACGCGATAGAGAACTTCGCAATACCCAGCATGATAAGCAAGGCGACGTACATAAAGGGCAGGCTGGACGACATGGAGCGCGACCAGATCGTGTCTGTGAAATTCATAAAGGGTAAGATCAGTGGATAGCGCAAACGATTACATAAGGAGGAAGTACCTTCACGCACAGCAAGGCATGCCGATCCGCATGAACGACAAGACAGCAAGATTCTCGCGGCTCAGGCTGGCCGTATTGGCATTCAACATCGCTGCGTCAATCGCACTGGTGGCCTATGCGGTGATGGTTGTACTGTCATAGGGAGATACGATGAGCGACATAGATACGCTTGAGAAGATCAAGAAGAAAGAAAGTGAGGCGCAGGAGCAGCTGGACAAGGCAAACAAGCAGGCTGTGGCACGCATTGAGGAAGCGAAGAGCTTCGCCGAAAAGAGCCTAAGGGATGCAGAGAGGAAGGCCAAGGCTGCGTACGACAATGCAATGAAATCCGCTGGCAATGATGCCGCCAAGCGCGCGGCTGAGATAAAAGCCGAATGGGAAAAGAAAATTGCCGCGCTGACTGACATCGACGATAAGGATGCAATAGATCTCTTTGCGAAGGTAGTGAGCAAGGAATTTGGTGTATGAATGCTCAAGCCTGCGAAGATGCAGAGGCTCAGGATAGTCTTCTCTAAGGAATACTCTGCAAAGGTGCTCACTGCGCTGCACGACATGGGCGTGATGCAGATAGAGTACGTGCCCGAGAACATATCAGCCTTGCTTGGCCACGGTGAGAGCGCCACCTATGCGAGGCTCGGAGATTACGCGCAGAGGTTCAGGGGCCTTGAGAGCCTGCTCTACCCAAGCGATTCGGGAAAGCGCTACGCCTTCGCAAGCATCGAGGAGCTCACGACCAAGGCCGACTCCATATTCATAGATGGCAGGGTAGCCGATATAAGGAAGGAGCTGGACGAGCTGGACGCGAAAAGGAACGCGCTTAACGAGAGCGTTGAAGTGCTGAAGAACCTTCCGGAGCAGTTCGCCAGCGACGTCAGCATACTGAGCACAACAGGCGTCGCGTCGTTCGTCATTACTGGCCCTGGGCTGAAGGAGTTCAATTCATCGGCAGAGAAAAGGCTGGGCGGCGCTGTGATAGTGGAGGGCAGGCGCTCCACGCTGGTTTCGATAGACAAGGCCGACGAAGGCACGTTCAGCTCTGTTGCCGAGGGGCTGAAGCTGTACGTAGAGGCCGTGCCGAAACTTTCCGGAATGGTGCATGAGGAACTCACGCGGCTCGATTCAGAAATAAACGAGGCGAAACGCAGAAGCCGTGCCCTCGAAGACGAGCTCAGGCACATATCTGCAGAGTACTACCCGCTCGTAAGCGCGATAAGGGAGCAGCTCGACATAGAGGTCGAGAAGCAGGAGATAACAACCAGGCTTGGCGTTGGCAAGTCAGTAGTCGCGGTAGACGGATGGGTGCCCAGCAGCAAGCTCGACCTGCTTAGGGCTGAGCTCAAAAGGGCAACCGGCAACTCTTACGTAATAGACAATGTAAGTACAGACGCCCTGCCGCCCACCAAGCTCGAGAATCCCGCATCTGCAAAGCTCTTCGAGTTCTTCATAAGGTTCTATTCGCTGCCGAGAAGCGACGAGTTCGACCCCACGCTTATATTCGCGCTTGCCTTCCCGATATTCTTCGGCTTCATGATAGGCGACGTGGGCTACGGCATAGTGATGCTGCTTGGCGCGCTCTGGCTCATACACAGGATAGCGCATCCTCCGGAAAGGAGCAGGATACCCAAGGCGCTCAAGAACTTCATCCACACCATAATAAGCAACAACGGCCTGAACGTGATAGCCAGGTCGATAATCCCGGGCGCGCTCATTGCGATAGTGCTTGGGGTTCTGTTCAACGAGTACTTCGGCTTCCAGCTTCCTTACGCCACGCCGTTCAATGTCGAGGTGCACCTCTCGACGCTTCTTGTCATATCGGGCTGGATAGGAGTATTCATGGTCTCGTTCGGATTCGTGCTCGGCTTCCTGAACAGGCTTCTGGACGGGGAGCGCAAGCACGCGATGGCGAAGCTCGGCTGGCTCGCAGCCGCGTGGGGCATAATCATAATAGGGCTTGCCGTGCTGCACAAGCAGCCCATAGGCATTGGCAATCCGTTTGCGCTGCTCTCGTACGTGCTGCTTGCAGGCGGCGTGCTGACCGTGCTCTACGGCGAGGGCTTCCAGGCGCTGATGGAGCTGCCGTCGCTGATAAGCCACATACTCTCATATACCAGGCTTGTGGGCATACTGCTAGCCTCAGTGATACTTGCGCAGGTCATAGACTACGTGTTCATGCGCGGATGGTACCACTCGATTTGGCTGGGTTTACTGGGCACGCTCATACTAGTGATAGGGCAGCTCTTCAACATAGTCATAGCGCTGTTCGAGCCGGGCATACAAGGCGCGAGGCTCATATACGTTGAGTTCTTCTCGAAGTTCTTCACTGGCAACGGCAGGGAGTTCAGGCCCTTTGCCAGCAGGCGCAGGCGCACGCTGAGCAGCTTCGAGCTGAGGACCGGAGAGCCTAAAGCCCAATCGGGCCGCGCCTGAACTGCGCATGACGCATGAGGCGCCTGGGCATTAAGCTCCTGGCGGTCACGTAACCTTCTGAGAAAGCAGTGCCGCCACTGTGTGCGGAAAACCGGTCTGGGTATCGGTATAGTTGACTACCACATAGCCGTTGAACAGAGAGCCAATGCCACCGGAGAAGACCGTGCTGTTGCTCCAGCATTGCAGCTTTGCGGTTGAGTTGCCGCTTATTGTAACGTTTGAACCTATCTGCAACACTATCTGGTTTGAAGCGAAGCTTATCATGTGGCCCACGTTGTCTGACGAGTCACAGCCTATCGCGGTTATGTTTATCGGGGCGCTGGTGTCCTGCTCCACGTTTATAGTGAGATTGCCGCCCATGTCCATCTGACTGTTGAGGCAGTAGAAGCCTGCAGGAAAGACGCAGGTCGTGTGGGTGAAGGTTGCCGGGCTGAACAGTCCAAGTGAATACAGAGCCGCGAGCGCGATCGACACTATGAGTATGGCCCAGCCATATGTCATCAGGTATTCCATTGCGCTTTGCGCTTTCACAACATCACCATTATCTATACACGGCCGGACGCCTGCAGCGTGGCCACTATACCGTCTATGATTCCGTTCACTCCTACGCCGCCCGTCGAGCGCACCACTATCCTGTGGCTGAGCACCGGCCTGGCAAGATATTTTATGTCGTCGATATTTACCGTGTCGCGACCCTCGATGAGGGCCTTCGCCTTGGCGCACATCATGAAACTTATCTCGGCTCTTGGGCTGGCACCCATTACTACATGGATGTCTTTCCTGGTGGCGTTTACAACCGTGGTTATGTAGTCTATAACTGGGTCGGGCACCTTCACGGCCTTGGCCAGCCTCTGCAGCTCGAGCACATCTGTAGTTGAGATGACGCGCTCTACCGACGTGCTGGCCTCGCTCTCCTTCAGGTGCAGCATCTGCTGCTCAGCTTCGATCGGAGCGTAATCCACGGCTATGCGCATAAGAAACCTGTCGGCCAGCACCTTCGGCAACTGGGAGGTGCCCTCTATGTTGAGCGGGTTCTGCGTGGCCATCGCTATGAATGGTTTTGCCAGTGGCAATGTCGAATCTGCAATAGTTACCTGGTGCTCCTCCAGAGCCTCCAGGAGAGCAGTAGTGGTCTTGGGAGGTGCTCTGTTGAGCTCGTCTATTAGCAGGATGTTCGAGAATATAGGGCCCTTCTTGAGCTGCATCGCCTTAGCCGCTTCGTCGAAGTATGAATAGCCCACTATATCCTTGAACTCCAAGTCGGGGGTGCCCTGTATGCGTCCGAACGTGGCCTGAACCGTCTCTGCGAGGGTCTTGGCCATGGTTGTCTTGGCCACACCAGGCACACCCTCCAGGAGCACGTGGCCGTTGGCCACCATCGCTATGAACATGAGCCGTATTATCTCTTCGTTGCCCGCAATGCGCTTCCCGACCTCGGCAAGGATCCTTTCATACACGGCTTTGGCATCCATCGTCATACCCACAAAAGCTTTATAGATGTATTTTACACATAGGAGCCTGAAGGCTTACGGTTATATTGAAAAGTATAGATTAATAAGGTTAAAGGGGGGTGCAAGTGATAGGCAAAAGCGCTGAGGAAAAGGGTACAGTATCGATAGACGAGGTATACGAGATCCTCAAGGAGCGCAAGAAGAGCGCGAAGCCGATGACGTACGAGCAGCAGATAGCGTTCGAGCACTCCGAGAAGTTCAAGGTGCCCAAGAAGCAGTACGACAAGGTCAAGGCGGCAATCAAGGCTACCGGCCTGCTGAGCGATGCATCGCTCGATAACGTGCTTAGCGTGTGGCCGAAGAGCCTGACGCTGCTCAAGCAGATACTGACTAAGGAGAAGAACATGCCGAGCGACGACGATCTCAAGAGACTGCTCGGCATTATAAACGAGAAGGCTTAAGCGCTGATGTATGCAAGTGGGTGGTCAGGGTGGAAGGCGAGAGACGAGAAGAGTATGCGGTTGTGCTTGACTTTCTTGCCAGCGGCAAGTCTTTCTCGATGCGTTCTGAGCCCGTGGCGCAGCTGATAGGCGAGGAGTGGTTCACCCTGCTGGAGGCAACCCCGAAGGCCGGAACCCAGCTAAGCATAGGCGAGCGCGTATACATAGGCAGGGACGAACGCAACAAGATAGAGATCATAAAGTACAGGATAGGCTACGACGAGCTGACCCAGACGGCCAAGAGCAATATTGACAGGCTGGTACTGCAGATAATCAAGACAAACGAGAAGAGGTTCGTAGACGTATTCAACAACGCCGGGCCGCTGAACATTAGGGAGCACTCGCTGGAGCTATTGCCAGGCGTAGGCAAGAAGCACCTCCAGGCAATACTCAAGGCCAGGGAGGCGAAGAAGTTCGAGAGCTTTGAGGACATAAGCGCAAGGGTTACCCTGCTCCAGGATCCGGCCAAGCTCATAACTGAGAGGATAATAATGGAGCTCAAGGGCAATGAGCGCTTCTACATGTTCACCAAGCCCTATGTAAAGAGGGCCAGGTAGGATTCACGCCTTCTCCAGGTGCGTTGCCGCTACAACGAGCTGCCGCTTTGCATCCATGACATTTAGCTCTACGACATATGCTGCGCCGCGCTTCTCTATCACCCTGCCGACCTTGCCCCTGTAGCGCGGGTGTGGTATGTCGCGGAAGTTGCCCTTAGGCACTATAGCCACTTTGTCTCCTACGTTGAAGTCCTTTATTACGTTGCGCACTCCCTGCTTTGAGGGCATGTGGTGCCTGGCCAGGTGCCTTGTGCGCCCAGAAAAGAGGCCTGAAGATCTTTTGGTCATCATAGCTCACCGAACTAGCATCGTAATTTGATGCACAACCTATTTATGCCTTCTTGACGAATACCTCCGTGACGAAAGGGTTATGGTGCTTATATGGCAAGGTCAGCAGGTATAGTGCATGTGCGCCGCGCACACGTTGTGCTCAGGCCCACTTACAGGGTAGAGAATATAGTTGCAAGCGCAGACCTCAACACCGAGCTTGACCTTTATGGTCTGGCCAAACTCTCGTATGACGTCGACTACGAGCCCGAGCAGTTCCCCGGAGCGATATTCAAGGTGCACGAGCCCAAGAGCGCGCTCTTGCTCTTCAAGAACGGCAAGATCATATGCACGGGTGCGCGCACCACTGCTGATGTGAAGCGTGCAATAAGCCAGGCTGTCGAGCTTATAAAGCGCTACTCTCGATCCTCGAAATCCAGGGCGCTGCCTACAGCAAAGTGAATTCCAGAAATTTGGGCCAAAAAGGATAAGCTTTTTATACCCTTCCATTCTAATCTTAGCTGCCCGTCGGATTAGGATTACGCTAATTCTGCAACAACCCTATTCTCATCCACCCGGGG
The DNA here is from genome assembly GCA_021828155.1 of Microcaldota archaeon. Classification (GTDB taxonomy): domain Archaea; phylum Micrarchaeota; class Micrarchaeia; order Micrarchaeales; family Micrarchaeaceae; genus JAMCYM01. The sequence continues at coordinate 20,321 of JAKAST010000003.1, forward strand.
CGTATGGAAACATACGCCTCATTGTTTTACCTTCCAGCGGAAGCTCACTTCTGCGCAAACGTCAGGTAGGCTGTATGCCATACTCCTTTGGTTGAGGGGCGCATGCCCTCTTTCCTGACAAGCATGTCGCGCACTATGGCCTCAACAGTGAAGATGTTCCTGAACTTGCGCTTCTCGAGCGCCGCGACGAACTTCTTCACCTGCTCCATGTGCGGCAGGTAGCCTGCAACGAAGCCCTCCGGCTTCAGCGCTTTGTACACGTGCTTAAGCGCCTTCTCCGAATCCGCCATGTCAAGCGTGACAAGGTCGAGGTCGCGCTCGCTTATGCCTTTGGTGATGTCGCGGTTGACGAGCTCGAGGTTATCCAGACCCTCAAGCTCCTTGTTCCTATTGGCTATCTTCAGGAAATCGTCGCGCACGTCATAGCTTACCACGCGCCTGCATATGCGGGCGAGCGACACCGCCAGCCAGCCGCTCCCGGTGCCAGCGTCGACGCAGACGCTGTTCTTGCCTATGCCGGTATAGGCCACTATGAGCCCTATATCCTTGGGAAGTATGACCTGCGGCCCCCTCTTCAGGCGCCTGTAGCTTGGCGGGACTAGCATAACATCGCTCTACAATGCCTAGACAAACTATTTATGCTGTGTTATACATCGCTTCGCGATTTACAGGCCGAATAATTAAAAAGAAAACTACCAAGTACTAGCGGGATATGCATGGAAGAGATAACAGGATTGAAGAGGTATGAGTTGAAGCCCCTGCCTTACAAGGTAGACGGCCTGGAGCCTTACATAAGCAAAGATATAGTGGACGTGCACTACAACGGGCACCACAAGGGTTATGTCAACACCTCAAACGCGCTCATAGACAGGCTCAACGGCATAGTCAAAGGCGACGTGACAAGCTACGACCTGCACGGAGTGCTAAGGAACCTGACGTTCAACATCAGCGGCAACAAGCTGCACACCATGTACTGGAACAACATGGCGCCAAGCGGCAAAGGCGGAGGTGCGCCCGGAGGGAGGATCGCCGACATGATAAACAAGCAGTACGGCTCATTCGATAGGTTCAAGAAGCTCTTTACGGAGGCTGCCAACTCCAATCCAGGGAGCGGGTGGGCTGTGCTTAACTACGACAGGGAGAACGGCAACCTGCAGATAATGACGATAGAGAACCACTTCATGAACCATCTTGCTGAGATGCCGGTGCTTCTCATCATGGACGAATTCGAGCACGCGTATTACCTCCAGTACAAGAACAAGCGCGCTGATTACGTGGGCAACTGGTGGAACATAGTCAACTGGGACGACGCCGATAAGAAGCTCGGCGATTACATAGAGAAGTGAGCGGCCCCGTCAGGCCTTCGGCTTCGTTGCAGGCTTAGTTGCGGGCTTCTTGGCCGGCCTCTTGGCAGACCTGGCAGTTTTCTTGGCAGGGGCCTTCTTCACTTTCGGGGGATTCGCGTTATCGGCCTTCTTCGCAGCAGCCTGGGTCCTCTTCTCGGCAAGCTTGGCCATGAATTCCTTCTTGGAGATGCAGGAGGGATCGAGGTCTATCTCGAACGGCGGCCTGCCGCGCCTTATCACCTTTACTATCGGAGTGTGGCAGTACTGACATACATTGCCGGTCGGGACTATCTTGGCATTCTGCGGCAATGGATATGATACCGTGCACTTAGGGTAGTTTGAGCATGATACGAACTGCTTGCCGATCCTCGAGCGCCTTATCACCAGGTCGCCGCCGCACTTCGGGCACTTGCCAACGGTGCTGGCGCTGATCAGGCTGGTCTTCATAGCTTCGGCTATCTGCGCCTTGTTCGTGTCGAATGCCTTTATGGCCTCGAGAAGCATCGACTTGCCCTCCTCTATGACTTCGCTCTCGCTCTTCTTCCCCTGCGCTATGGCTTCCATGTCCTCTTCGAGCCTGCGCGTGGTTTCCTCTCTCACTATCATCTCGCAGTTCTTCTCGAGCGCCTTGTAGACCGTCATGCCGAACTCCGTAACCTTTATCTGGGAGCCCTCGACATAGTTGCGCCTGAAGAGCGTGTCTACGATTCCCGCACGTGTTGCCTTGGTGCCCAGGCCATGCTTCTCAAGCTCGGATATTATGCTTGCTTTGGTGTAGCGCCTCGGTGGCTGGGTTTCCAGGTGGCGCTGCTCTACGCTGTCAGCGGACACGCTAGCATTCTGCGCGAATGCCGGCAGTTCCTTCTCGTTCACCCTCGCAAACGGATAGTATTCCATCCAGCCCTTCTTCTTTATCCTGGTGCCGGTTGCGCCGAACGTCTCACCGCCGAAATCTATGGTGACCTTCGAAGTTGCTATCAGCGCCTCCTCGGCGAAGCATGCCATGAAGCGCCGTGCAACAAGATCATAGAGCTTCGCCTCCTGCGCTGAAAGAGCCTTCGGCATGACGCCAGTGGGGAATATTGCTGGATGCGCCTCGTCGACCTTCGCGCCCTCGACCGGCCTGAAACGCTTTGCGCTGACGAGCCTTGAGGCTAGGTCGGAATACGCCGGATTCTTTGACATATCCTCAAGTATCCGTGGCAGTCCCAGCGATGGGGGGAGCTTCTGCGACGACGTCCTGGGATACGAGAGGTATGAGCGCTCGTATAGAGACTGCGCTAGCGACAGCGTTACCGAAGGATCGAGGTGCAGGGACCTGCTGGCCTCTATCTGCAGCGACGTCAGGTCGAATGGCGGGAAGGCGCGCCTGTAGTCCTCGTGCTCCTCAACAGACAGGACCCTGCCGGTGCTCTTGTGGGAGTCCGCGGCCTTGTAGGCCTTCTCGGCAACGCCCTCGTCGAATATGTCGCCCTTTACGTCAACAAACTCTACACCGTTAACTGTAGCCACAATCTTCCAGAACGGCTTTGGTATGAACGATGTGATCTCGAGCTCGCGCTTTGCGAGAAGCGCAAGCGACGGCCCCTGCACGCGCCCTATGCTGAGCGGCATGTGCACAGAGCCGCTTAGCGCGGATGTGAGGGCTCTGCTCAGGTTTATTCCCCAGAGCCAGTCGAGCATGTGGCGCGCCTCGCCGGCATAGAAATTGTCCATGTCAAGCGGCGAAAGCCCGTTGTATGCTGCTATAAGATCAGGAGTTGTTGTGGTTGAGAACTTCATGCGCCTTGACACGCCTGCCAGGCGTTCGGCAGGAAGGGCACTCAGCTCCTTTATTATGTTCGTGCCTATGACAGTGCCTTCGGTATCGTAGTCGCAGGCGTTGACGAATGCGTTGCACTCTTTTGCAATCGCCTTGAGGGTGTCCAGGTATTCCTTCGTGAAGTATGAGCTCTTGCTGACAAGGTACGACGGGGCCCATTCGACGTCCAGTATTGGATAGCCGTGGCCGGCGCCCTTCTGCCTGATCGTGAACAGATGGCCGACTGCAGCAGCCACATATGTGCGCTCCTCACCGTCGATCTCGAAATACCCGACGCGGCCCTTCTGTATGCGCCGCTGCGCTCCGTTGCCCAGCGCTATAGCTATCCTGAGCGCGACGCTTGGCTTCTCGGCTATTATGAGCGTGCCCATTTGATCATCTCTGATGCGCAGTGCCGGGCCTGACCATCTGCCAGACAATTTACGGTTTCTGTTTTCTCTGCCTGCGACCAGATGCGCCTGCCAACCGGGAACGCGGCTGCGCTGGTTGGCTCGGAGGTGGCTCCCTGGATATGAACCACGTATTCAGCATGCCGACGACAATTGCCACTATGACAAGCGCGTAGAAGAACAACGTGCCGCCAAAGGCTATAAATACAGATATAGCAATTATAACCAGCACTATCGTCGCTAACGACAGGGCAATACCAGCGAATCTGGCCATTTGGCTTACCGTGATTGATTGATTAGCATATATTTGGTCATATTTATAACACTTGTTGCTGCGCTCATAGCGTCGTTCTCGCAGATCCTATTCAAGAAGAACATGCGCGGAAGCTACAGCATATTGGGAGTAGTGCGCCTCATGTTGACAAACAAAAAGATACTGGCGGGGCTCGCGGGTTATATACTGAGTCTCGTGATATACCTGTTCGCGCTTGACAATGCGCCGCTCTCAGTCGTATACCCGCTCTTCGCCAGCACGTTCATCTTCATAGCCCTTCTCTCGAGGGCCATGCTGAAGGAGCATCTGTCTATGATAAGACTGGCCGGCATCGGCGCAGTGTTCGTCGGCATTGTGATTATTGCATTTACCGTATGAGGTGCTTGGAGTGGCGGCAATAAGTGGAAAAACCAGGAACATACTGATGCTGCTGCTCTCCACGGGACTGGCCGCGATCGGCCAGCTCTTCTTCAAGGCCTCGCTCGCGCCATTCGCTCCAGCTATCTTCGCAGTAGGGTTCCTGTCTTATGTTGCATCTACGGTAGCATATTTCTACGTTCTTAGCAGGGCGCACCTGAGCTGGACGTACGGCATCGGAGGTCTGAGCTACATATTCACTGTTGTACTTGCGTATTTTGTGCTGCGCGAGAGCATACCGCCGCTGAGATGGCTGGGCGTGCTAATAATAACGTTCGGCGTGCTGCTCGTAGGCGCTAGCTGACTGGACTGAGGGCACAGCCTGCTTAAGCGGGACTGGCCTGGGCAATTTCCAGCTTCTTTACCTCGACCTTGTTTATCGGGGTTATGTGGCGCAGCTTAGCCGCGAGCTCGCCCTGCAGCTTGCCCTCTATTATAGAGCTGATAACCGAATCAGCGTCGTTCGATGAGAAATAGTCTGCTATGAACTTGCCGGTTTCCTCCCTTATACCCTTTATCTTTGTGTGCGCCACGCGGGCCTGGGTAACGACCAGCATCTTTGCCACCATTCCGACATTGTCCTTTGTGGTTATGCTGCTGACAGATGATGCTATGCCCCTGTAGCGCCTGACGAGCGAGTGTATGTAGCTGTAGAGCTGCTCTATCATGACGAGCCTCGTCTGGGCGGCCTCGCCGTTAACGCCTGTAATCCTTAGCGTGACATTGGTGTAGGCATGCGCCGGGTTCTTCGTAAGAGTGTTCAGGCCTACGCGTATGTTCCTGCCTATCACGGTGCTGTCCTCGTTGGCAGGCATCTCGCATATCTGCGCCTCGTTAAATAGCTTAGGAGCATAAACTGTGAACCACTTCTTAAGTTTCCATTTGTCAGCCTTTTGCACAGCCACTCAATCACGCCCTTCCCTTTATCAGGAGCTCCGCCTGCTGCGGATCGTAGCGCCAGGTTCCTGGCAGCGCTCCGGACTGAATATAATACCTTGTCAGGCGCCATATCTTCGACTCTATGCGCTTGAGCCTGAGCGAGTTGCTCAGGTCTTTCTTGTTCCTGCCGAGATGATGGCGCAGGTTGACGGCCTTGGCCATCAGGTCCATCATGTCAGGAGGTATGTCACCCGCAAGTTTGTGCTCCTTGAGTATGTGCATGAGGCGCTTTCCTGTGATTTGCTCTACATTGAGCACGCCGTGCTCCTTCTTGAGCAGCTCGCCTATAAGCGCGGGCTTGACTCCCTGCTTTGAGTAATCGACTATGAGCTTCTCTACCTGCTCCTTCGTGAGCGGGAAGCCCTCGGGTATGACGCCCTTCTCGACTATGGGCTTCCTTGACTTCGACTTGCCCTTGCTCTTGGTATGCATTTTTGCCATTCGAACATCTGCCTAGCCATTAGGAGGCGGAAAGGTGCGCGCCGCGCTATATCTGTACGCTCACAGAATACTCCTTGCCTCGCTCTACCTTGACCTCGGCCGCTTTGCATATTTCATGCAATTCTTCCTTTGCGGCGAGGACTGTATTATAGTATGCGTCAGGAACATTTATATTTATTAGCGTTATCGGTTTGTTGAGGGCGAGCTTGTGGCTTGCCTTGACCTTCCTGACGTCGCTTATGATATCATTCAGCACTGCTCCCGCGTTCTCATAGTCGACATCGACCACCGCGCTCTTGAACACTAATCCATTTATGACGTAGTCAGAGCCCTCGTTCCGCTCCGCATGTGCAGGAAACCTTGACAAAAATATGCTGCTGGTGCTGAAGAGCGAGTTTACTTCTTCGGCCGCGTGCGGTATTATGGGTGCGAGCGCCTTGAGCGACTCGTTCAGCACGTGCATGAGCGTGAACAGCGCAGCCTGCCTGCTCTCGGCCTTGCCCTCGGCGTATATCCTGTGCTTCACGTCCTCCAGGTAATAGTCGCAGAACTCATGCCAGTAAAATTGGGTGAGCGAGCTAGCGGCGCCATAGAGGTCGTACCTCTCGTATGCCGCGTCCGACTCCTTGATTGCGTGATTGAGCCTGTTGAGTATCCAAAGATCGAACACGTTGAAATGCTTATGCGGCTCCTCGCTTGGAGGCTTAGCATCTGCAAGCGCGCCCTTGACGAAAAGTGCCGAATTGTACAGCTTCACTATGAAGGCCTTCGCGTGCTCTACATCTTCAAACGAGAAGGGCTTGTCCTTGCCCGCGCTGCCGCTCAGCGCCACCCACAGCCTGACAGAATCGATCGAATATTTCTCGATGAGCTCGTCTGGCGACACGCCGTTGCCCCAGCTCTTGTGCATCTCGCGGCCGTCTGGGCCAAGTATCATTCCGTGCGCTATTATGCTCTCGAACGGCTTGTTCGCAGTGAGCGCCCAGGTCCTGAAGGTGGTGTAGAAAGCCCACGTGCGTATTATGTCAGTACCCTGTATGCGCACCGATGCAGGATAGGCGCGGTTGAAGAGCTTCATGTCGGTTGGCCATCCAGCTATGACCATCGGTGTTATCGAGGAATCGACCCAGCAGTCCAGCGTGTCTGTTTCTCCGGTGAGCTTGCTGGAACCACACTTTGGACATTTATCAACAGGCGCCTTCTCAAGCGCGGGGTTGACAGGCAGGCTGTCCTTTGAGGGTGCTGTGATGTGGCCGCATTCCTCGCAGACCCAGAACGGTATGGGCGTGCCGAATACCCTGTTGCGCGAGATATTCCAGTCCCACTCTATGAAGTTGCTCCAGTCGTAGAGGCGCTGCACTGCAGAGTCTGGCACCCAGTTTATCTGGCGCGCCTGCTCCTTTATGCGTTCAGCGTGCTCCTTTATCTTTATGAACCACTGCATGGCTGATATGAACTCGGCCTTGTGTCCGCACCTGTCGTGCACCTTCACCGTGTGCTTGACCTGCTCCTGCTTCCTTATCAGGCCCATCTCAGTCAGTCGGCTTAGTATCGCTTTCTTGGCCTCGTCTATGCTAAGGCCGTCGTACTTGCCTGCGTTCTTGAGCCTGCCGTCCTTGGTAAGCGAGTCGACAAGCTTGAGGCTGTGCTTGTAGTAGAGTGCGATGTCCTGCTTGTCGCCGAACGTGCAGACCATCTCGGCTCCTGTGCCGAAGCCCTGCTCTACTGATTCGTCCGCTATTATCTTCACGCTCTTTTCGAATATCGGTACATCGACATACTTGCCGACGAGCTGCGTATAGCGCTCGTCTTTAGGGTTTACCGCTATGGCCACGCACGCGTGCAGAAGCTCGGGGCGCGTAGTAGCTATGACGAACTCGTCGCCAGTATCCTTGAGTCTGAAGGCAACATAGTTGAGCGTGGTGCTTTCCTCCTTGTCCTCGGCCTCCTCCCTGGATATAGAGGCGCCGCAGTAGGGGCACCATTCCACAGCGTGCTCGGCCCTGTAGACCATGCCCTTCTCAAACATCTCAAGCATCGACTGCTGCACCTTGCGCCTGTAATCGTCAGACATTGTTATGTATTCATGGCTCTCGTCGAACGAGGCCCCGAACAGCAGCATCTGCGCCCTCATCTTGGCTATGTTGGCATTTGCCATCTCTACGCAGCGTCTGTAGAACTCCTCTCTCCCAAGGCCCTTGCCGTACTGCGTCTCCACAGCGATTTCTATAGGATAGCCCTGCGCATCCCAGCCCTGCGGGTATAGCACATTGAAACCCTTCATGCGCTTGTAGCGCGCTATCGAATCTATGTATATGACCCAGTAGGCCTGGCCCATGTGCAGTTCGCCATTGGGAAACGGTGGCGGCGTGTCTATCACGAACAAAGGTCGTTCATCGTCGTCAGGATCGAAGTGGAAAAGCATGCGCTCATGCCAGTAGTCGTTCCACCTGTATTCCGCCTTCGAGTCGTACATCGTATCATCAGCAATCGGGCATCAATTGGACACAGTTGCCACTAGGCACTGGATATGATGTAAGCGTACATAAATAAAAAACGCTTACATATAACGGCCATCTATGCAATGGCGGGCTATGCGCTTATACAGGCTCGCCTACAGCGAACCTGGCCTTGACGTCGGTTATGCGCACCTTCAGCTTGTCACCTTCCTTGGCGCCCTTCACGAAGACAACGAAGCCGTTAACCTTGGCTATGCCGTCGCCCTTCGACGCGGTCGCCTCGATTGTAACATCTACTTCGTCGCCGACCTTCACAGGCTTCTGTAGGAAGTACGATGGCTTTATAGACATGCCACGCCTTCCGCGCTCCATTCCTTCCTCTCTTCCTTCTCCTTCGAAATTCTCGTCACTCATCTGATCTGTACTCATACGTAGGATTAGCGATTCCCGCCTTACTCCGTATTTATTGGTATTATGAAAATGCTGTATTAAAAACCTTTGCATCTGGGCTCTTTACATGACGTCGGAGCCTGGGCCGGAAGCGCACAAAAGCTTATTATTACTAGGCTTGGAAACATAGGTGGTGCAGAATATGATTCCGCGTGCCCTGCTGCTGCTGTCCATATTGCTCATTGCAATGGTGCCAGCCAGCAGCTTTGCCTCATACACCGTAGCGTATCTGAACACCACCGTTACGCTAAATACCAATTCAAGCGCACAGGTGACTGAGGTGCTTACGGTTAGGGTAACGGGCAACACCTCAGTCAGCCAGTATGAGACCGACAGGCTTGCCCTGAACCTGACGCTCAGCAGCTGGCAGCAGCTCATCGGGCCAATGCTCGTGCAGCACATAATTAACCCTGGCGCAAGTGTGTACGGCTTCAAGTTCCTGCCCGGGCCGCTCATACGCAACGCCGATGGTGGAATAGCTTACTTAGTAATGACCTATTACACGAACAACGTGACTTACGTTAACCAGACCGCGCCTAGAACCTATCTTTACACATTCAACCCAAAGGTGTTCAATTTCGAACATGGAGTTAGCGGCGAATTCCTGCCGCAGAACGCCACGCTTGAGATGGTGCTGCCCAGCGGCGCGACCATAAAGAGCGTATATCCGGTGCCTGATGCACCGGCTGGCGCTATAACCAACGGCTATGCCAACGTAACGCAGCTGATGTGGTTTGCGGGCGAGCCGCTCTCGAAGTTTACCTTGGTGTTCGAGACCCACCAGAGCCTGAGCAGTGAGGTGGCACAGTTCTTCGGCGCAGTATACACAGCGTTCGGCCTATTCGCTTATGTGCTTATAGCGCTCATAGTCATAGGGATAATAATCTACACTTATTTCAGGGCATCATCAAAGTAGGCGATCTGATTGGAGGAGCGTGACCTGCAGCTGCTCAGGTATGTATCGACGCACGGTGGAGTTACCTTAAGGGACGCTGGGCGCGCGCTCGGGCTCTCAAGCAGGGACGCGCAAAGCACCCTCGACAGGCTTGAGCATGATAAGCTGGTCACGGTAGAGCGCAGGCGCGTGCGCACTGTAAGGATAATGGCCGAGGCCAACAGGTACATTGACAAGTTTCCAGAGGAGGAGCTCAGGAACTCACTGCTCGTAAAAGGCAGGAGGCCTGATGATATACGCAACAGCATAGCCCTGGGCTGGGCGGTAAAGAATGGCTGGGCAATAGTCAGCGAGGGTTTGGCAAAGATCACACAGGCAGGCAGGGAGTCTGTGGGCAGACCGTATAAAGTGCGAGAGCTGCTGATTAAGCTTAAGGATGCGCAGAGCGATGAGCAGGACAGGCTTGTCAGGAGCGAGGCTGACGCCGCAGAGACGCTCGTGAAGAGGAAACTGATTGCTGTGGAAGAGGGCAGCATCGTTGAAGGCATAGCAGTTACCCGCGAGGGCGAGGCTGCTTTGGGAAGCAAAACCGCCAAAGATGGGCATGAGATAGGCCAGCTCAGCAAGGAGCTACTGCTCTCTAAGGGCTGGAAGGGCATGCGCTTCAAGAGCTACAATGTCAACGCACCTTCTGAAACAGTATACCCTGCGAGGCTGCACCCTATGCACCAGCTCCTTGACAAAGTGCGTAGGATATGGCTCGACATGGGTTTTACAGAGGTAGAGGGCCCGATAATAGAGTCTGCGTTCTGGAACTTCGACGCGCTCTTCTCGCCGCAAGACCATCCAACTAGGGAGATGCAGGATACATTCTACCTGGCGGAACCGAAAAGCCTGGACATAGGGAACAGGAAGCTCGTGGCAAGGGTAAAGGCGATGCACGAGAACGGCTGGAAGGGGGCATGGGACGAATACATGGCAAGGCAGGCTGTGCTCAGAACCCACGCAACCAGCGTCTCGGCCAGGCAGATATACAGGTATGCGAAGTACGATGGCAATGACCCGCTAAAGCTGGTCTCGATAGGCAGGGTATTCAGGAACGAGAGCATAGACTACAAGCACCTGGCGGAGCTTCACCACAGCGACGGCATAATAATAGGGAAGGGGCTGAGCCTCGCAAACCTGATTCACACGCTCAAGGAGTTCTACGCGCGGCTTGGCTTCGAGGTCAGGATGAAGCCCTCATACTTCCCGTTCGTTGAGCCGGGCATGGAGGTCACTTATTACAACGAGAAGGTCGGGGACTGGATAGAGCTGTGCGGTTCGGGGGTGATACGCAAGGAGATAACCAGAGCGCTAGGCTCCAGAAACACTGTGCTGGCATGGGGGGCGGGGCTCGACAGGTTGGCGTTCAACGAGCTTGACATAGGTTCGCTCACCGAACTCTACAGGAACGACATGGACTGGCTTAGGACAAGGAAGGAACTGGGTGCACGCTGATGCCGAACGTAACATTCGATTCAAAGGACATAGAGAGGCTCTTTCCTGGCAAGGAGTTCGATAAGCTGATAGATAGTATTGGCATGGAGGTCGAGGAACGGAAGGGCGGCAGCGTCACAATATCTGTTACCCCTAACAGACCCGACATGCTCTCTTTCACGGGCCTGATGAGGGCGCTTGGCCTGCATGCCGGCAAGGCAAAGCCAAAAACCTATGCAGTCGCTGGAAGGCCTGCGTTAAGCATCGCGGTAACACCCGCAGTAATGAGAGTAAGACCGTTCATCGCAGCATTGGTCGCCAGGAACATAAGCCTGAAGGGCAATGCCCTCAGATATGTGATAGACTTCACGGAGAAGCTCAGCGACAACTACGGCAGGAAGCGCAACAAGCTTGCGATGGGCATGCACGATCTCAGCGCAATAAACGGCGCGGTCGTTTACGACGCGAAGCACGATGAACGCTTTGTGCCCCTGAATGGCGCGAGGCCGATGAGTTTCGAGGAAATACTGAAAGGACATGCCAAGGGCGAGGAATACGGCTATACGATAAGCAGGAACGGGAACGCGAACTACCCGTTCCTGAGGGACTCCGAGAAGGTACTGTCGCTCATACCAATAATAAACTCAGACGCGACGAAAACGACAGAGCATACAACGGCAATGCTTGTCGACGTTACAGGCACCGACAGGAATGCGGTAGAAGACGCCGCGAGGATGACCGTGTGCATGCTCATAGACATGGGTGCGGAAGTGCATCCGGTCAACATAGAGTACCCAGACCGCAATGAAATCACTCCCTCCATGAGGGTCAAGCGCGTAACGGTAGCACTCGAAGATTTCGAAAATATCATCGGAGTGCGATCCACCGCAAAGAAAATGGCGGATTTTGCGGCACGCGAGGGTTACATCGCCAGGACCGCTGGCAAAGGCATAGCCGTTGAGGTGCCACCGTACCGCACTGACATTTTCAACGAACAGGACGTCATAGAGGATCTCGCCATAGCGCACGGCTACGCCTCGATAGCGCCGATGCCCGTAGTGGGGCACTCGGTCGGCAAAGAGAGCGAGTCAAACATGCGCAGGAATGGGATAGCAATGCTTATGGTAGGGCTTGGATACTCAGAAGCGATGAATTATTATCTGTCGAACGAAAGGCTGCAGTTCGAGATGATGCACAGAAAGCGCGGCGAGGGCGTGATAAAGGTCGCGAAATCCAAGACTGAAGCGATAACCATGCTGAGGCAGCAGGTGCTGCCGGGGCTGCTGCAGAACCTCAGCGACTCCGCGCACGAGCGCATGCCCCAGAGGCTCTTCGAGATTGGCAGCGTCTTCAGGCTCGAGAATGGAAAGCCTGTAGAGGAGACACACGTGGCGTTCGTCAGCGAGCATTCAAAGGCAAACTTCGCCGAGGCGAAGAGCGTGGTCGACGCGCTGGCAAGATACACTGGCATGAGGATCGGCTACAAGGCGCACAAGGACGGCGCGTTCATAGATGGGAGGTGTGCCTCATTCGTTGATGGACTAGTCGGAGAGATAACCCCGGAGGTTTTGGAGAGCTTCAAAATCGAGGAACCTGTGGTCGGCGGAGAGATTGTGCTTGAACCTTAGAAGGAGTCTTTACAGTTCACGATGCGAATCTCTGGACGTTTACCATACCATTTTCTGGTGCAGCAAGATTCCTCTTCCTGCTGCTGGGCCATAGTTACTTGACGTCCTTCTTCGTTCCGAAGATCTTCTGAAGAATAGGCTTCCTGCCGCCTTGCTGCACTGCAGACTCAACTCCGAGCTCCTTCGCGAGCGCAGGGTGCTGGGCAAGGTAATTCACCTGGAACTCCGCAAACCTGTCCTGCTTGAGCTTGCGGCCCTCGGTCATCTTCTTCTCCCATCCGGGCTTCATCCTGCGCCACTCCTCGATTGTATAGCCGTATGGAGGGTGCTCGCGCACTGCCGGGGGGTTGAACGCATATGAGTAGAAGTTCTTGTAGTAGTCGTAATCCGCGTCTACTGTGCTGGCGCTGTCCACGTGCACGCCCTCCTTTGCGAGCAGCTCCTTCAGCCCTTCAAGGCTTATCTTCTCGCGGAGGTTGTTGGCATTCGGCGGGTTGTAGATTATGGTTATGGTGCCTCTCGCGTAGTGCACCCTTGCCTTGAGCACTGCGTCATTGAGCATGAGCCTGTACTGCAGGCGCGCAGCATGTTCCAAGTCCTTGAGCTCTGCCTGCTTGACCTTCGAGAATACCGCCTGGCGGACTATCCTGTATGGCACGCGGAACTTGTTCCCGTTCTCCTCTATGTACTGATTCTCCAGGCTTGCCGCGTCGAGCGACGCTGTGCTTATCAGGTCCTGCTGGTACTCGCTCATCTGCGGCTGCTTATCGGTTCTGTCCATGCAATGGCCTCAATTCTTGATTTGCTCGTTCGCGAAATTGGCGACGGCCTTGCCGCCGTTCACAGGAAGTGCGAAGTAGTCCTTCATCGCGCCATACGTCCTGCGGTACGGCTCGCTAGCCTCGAGCTCCTTTATGTTCCTGACGTACTTGTCCTTGGAGTAGTTCCAATCGGGGTGCGTCTGCTGCCACTCCTTGGCCGGTATGCTGTACTGCCTCTGTATCTTGTCCCTGTATACTTCGGGGAAGACGTTGAACGTGCAGAACGGCAGAACCTCGCCGTCGGGCATCGCGTAGTGTATGTCGCACTTCTCCACGCGGTGGATGTCGTATGTGTACTCGTCTTGGAAGTGCATCATGCCAAGGAATATGGACTTCATCTGGAGCTTGCCCATGCTGGCGAAGTCGTGCTTCATGAATATGCCTGTCAGCAGCTTCATGAAGTTGACGGACTTCGGCTGGTTCTTCTTGTCTATGAACTTGCGGAATCCGAGCAGCGCATTGTAGGCTATTAGCTTGCGCTCCAGCCTGTTCTTGCCGCTCATCGAGTCTATGGCGCGCTGCAGGTGCTCCACCAGCCCAGCGGCGTCGATGAACCTCGTTATCGGTATGATCTTGTTGTCGCTGTCAAGGAATATGTATGTGCCCGCGCCACATGCGAAGTGTATGGACATGTCGTACTTGTACTCGCCAGTGAGCGCCTCTATGAACTTGTTTATCCCCCCTATGTAAGGCACGGAGAACCAGTCCTCCTTCTTTATGGCACCGTTTGTCTGCTCCTCTATGAGCTTTATTGCCCCTGGGATCGTGATGCGCTGCTTCTCCCTCAGCCTGGATGGCATGCGTCCTACCAGCGAGACCGGCTGGAAGTTGACCGCCCTCACCACGTCCGAATTGTTGAGAGCAAAGTTTATCATTGCACCTAGCTCGTGCTCGTTGACCGTGCGTATGACGGTCGGCACAAGCACTACACCTATGCCCGCCTTTCTCGCGGCGTCGAGCGCCAATGGCGTCTCCCAGTGGTTCTTAGGGTTGGCGCGCTTGCTGACGCCATCGAAGCTCATGTAGAGCGTGCTAACTCCGGCATATCTCAGCCTCACCGCTAGGTCAGGGTTCAGGCCGAGGTTTATGCCTGTGGTGTTGAGCTGTATCTGGTCGAAGCCGGCCTTCTTCGCAAGCTCCACCACCTCCACTATGTGCGGGTGCATCGTCGGCTCGCCGCCCGTTATCTGCAACGCGTTCGCAGGTATAGGCTTCTGGCTCCTCAGGTTCTTCAGTATCTTGTCTATCTCTGCCAGGCTTGGCTCGTATATGGCCTCGCCCTCCTTGGCGTAGAAGAAGCAGTACCAGCACGATAGGTGGCACCGGTTGGTAACCACTATGTTGGCCAGGCCCGTATGGGACTTGTGCCTCTCGCACATACCACAGTCGAATGGGCAGTTTGCACCCTTCGTGTCTGTTATGTAATTAGGATTGTCGAAACCACGACCGAAGTAGTTGTACCTGCGCATCTTCATGTACATGTCGTAGTCCTCCCAGTATTTTTCCACGGTCCAGCCGTGCTCCGGGCAGTACTTCCTTATCATGACGTTGTCCCCGTCACGGTATATCGTGCCGTCTACTATGAGCTTGCACTCCGGGCACACGGTCTTGGTCTGCTCTATCACTGGCATGCGCTCTATCTCCTCGATAGTGCGGTGGTAAGGCGCCAGCACAGGGTCTATCGCGGGCACGGCCGGCTTAATCGGCTGCGAGGCATCATGCTGCGCCCCAGTGCCTATGCTCTCGGTGACCTGCAGTTCCATAGCGCCTACCTTGGCGCCCAGTGAGCCTTTTTTATCCCCTATATCAGTCATGATTTTACACCAGCATTTTTCTGAATTATGCGCTACTTTCTTAATTGGAAGGTTTTTAAAAGCTATCCGAACAGAACTTTACACTGTTTCGCAAATTGCAGAGCTCTTTTCAGGCGATAAAATTGGTTTGTTTTGCATAATGCAGCGCCCTAATAGATATTTATATTTTGAGGGGCAAAAGGAAGGGCGGACGGTTTTGCTGCGTTTTCGGGTAACTCGATGCAGGAAGTCTACATACCCAGTGAGAGGGCCAGGCTGCTGGCCAGTAAGGGCGGCGCAATAAAGAGGCTGGAAAAGCTGTGCGGCTGCAAGGTAAGGATAGCTGCAGGCATGGCCATCGAGCTCGCGGGCGACGCATACGGGGAATACGTAGCAAGAAACATAGTGCACGCGTTCGGCAGGGGTTTCGGCATTGAGACCGCGGAGAGGCTCATCGGCGACGAGGTGTACTTTTCCTCCATAGACTTCGGCTCGGCCGGCAAGAACCGCGTCAGGGGCATAAGGGCTAGGCTAATAGGTGAAAACGGCAGGGCCAAGAGTTACATAGAGCGCGTGAGCGGTGCACACATCAGCGTGTATGGCGACACCATCAGCTTCATAGGCAAGGCCAGCGAGATAGAAGAGGCTGAAACGGCCGCGCGCACAATTATAGAGGGCGGCTCCCACAGGCTCGCGTATACAAGGATGGAGGCCGCGCACAGGAAGAACCGGCGCCTTGCAGAGACGGTGTGAGCATGGAGGAGAAAAAGGCCAACGATATATTCAAAGAGTTCAAGGAGCACTCGATAGCAGAGTTCTTCAAGAAGAACAAGCAGATGCTGGGCTATGCAGGGCTGGTCAGGTCGCTGGTAACTGTGGTGCACGAGTACATCACCAACTCGATCGACGCGTGTGAGGAGGCCGACATACTGCCTGACATATCAGTCAAGCTTATCCAGGCTGGAGATAACAGGTACAGGGTTATTGTAAGTGACAACGGCCCAGGCATACCAAAGAAGTTCGTGGGCAGGGCCCTGGCCACCATACTCGCGGGCACGAAGTTCCACAGGTACATACAGCAGCGCGGCCAGCAGGGCATAGGTGCATCGGGTTGCACGCTCTTCTCGCAGGTAACAACGGGCAAGCCGATCCATGTAGAGTCCAGAACTGCCAATGGCGAAAGCTACTCATGCAACGTATCGATAGACACTCTGCACAACAAGCCCATAGTTACCGATCTCAACGGCACTGACAGGACAACGAACGGTCTGACGGTAGATGCTGAGTTTGCAGAGGTCAAATACGAGAACAGCGACCACGGGGTATATGAGTACATAAGGCGCACAGCTCTCGCAAACCCGCACGTGCAGATACTGTTCACAGATCCCGAGGGCAAGGAGTACAGGTTTGTGCGCGCGGTTGATAGCATGCCGACTAGGCCAAAGCCGACGAAACCACATCCTCTCGGCTTAAGCATCAACGACCTGCTGGAGTTCGCGCACAAAAGCGACAGCAGGAAGGTGTCGTCGTTCCTGATGGAGAACTTTGCGAGAGTGTCGCAGGGCAAGGTGGAGGAGCTCAGGGATATCGTAGAGGACATGCTCGACAAGGATCCAGGCAGGCTCGAGTGGGGCGATGCAGAGCAGCTCCTCAATGCGATAAAGAAGCTCAAGTGGATGGCTCCCGACCCAAGCGTTATAAGCGCGATAGGCGAGGAGCACATAAAGCTGGCACTGAAGAACATACTGAACCCCGACTTCATGCACGTGGTGGAGCGTAAGGCGGCACTGTTCTACGGCGGCATACCCTTTGTTGTAGAGGCGGCCATAGCGTACGGAGGCGCAGCTGGCAAGAAGATTGAGGAGGATATTTACGAGGGCAACGTGCTAAGGTTCGCCAACAGGGTGCCGTTGCTGTTCGACAGTGGGAGCTGCGCGATAACCGTGGCGGCGAAGAGCACGCAGTGGAAGCGCTACGGCATAGACATGGAGTCGCAGCCTGTCAGCGTGTTTGTGAATGTTTCATCGGTGTACATACCCTATTCAGGAGTCGGAAAGGAGGCCATAGCGCAGGAGGATGAGATAATAGACGAGATAAAGCTTGCGCTCATGGAGGCTGCGAGGGGCGTGCAGCGCTACATACGCGGCAAGCAGCAGCTCGGCCTCGAGACCAGCAAGTACAGGACTATAGAGAGGTACGCGAAGCAGCTTGCCAAGGACGTGAGCACGCTGACCGGCACCGACGGGAGCGAGGTGGAGAAAAAGCTCGAGACGCTCATCTCCAAGCATTATCCGAGGGCCTCTGAGGGCCACAGCGAGGAAGATGATGGAGACGCTGAGGGAAGCACTGGAGCAGCGGTCAGCACTGCCACAAAGGAAGAATAGTCATTCAAAGCCCTCCATGTGTTCCGCGTCTATGAGCGTTATGCGGCCCGATGTTATGTACATCTTGAGGATTTCGTTGGTGCCTGATGGCGTGCGGTACAGCGTGTTCTTGAACTCGTCCAGCCTGTCGGTGTTCATGAAAACAAGGTATGTCTTCGCACCCTTGTACACCGGCACCTTCTTGAACTTGCTCGTCTGCGAGTATATCACTAGGTAAGTGCGCGCGCCGTGCAGTGCGACCACCATGTCTGCTACGGGGCTCATGTCGAAATCGGTGAACACGTAGGCGTGCGTTACCATATACATCCTGAGTTTCTTGAACGTGACTAGGTACTCAAGGTCGTGGCCGCTCTGCGTTATCCATGCCTTTGGCGCATACAGATCGTCGGCAGTTACAAGGTCGCCGTGCACCACCAGCTGGTCGAGTATAGCATTGAGGTTGTTGTAGGTTAGGTTTACAGGCATGCCGTTGCTGCGTATGTTGTTTGCTATGCCCGCACGGATCTCGGCCTTTGAGAGGGGCATGTAGCGCCAGTGGTAATACACGTTGAGCTTGTCGAATATGGATATTATGTCCCTGTACGGGAGCTTCACCTTTATGACATCGTGCTTTGGGAGGTGGGGCACGTCTATGTAAAAGTCGTCGCGATTGGGGGCGCGCACCAGAGTTACAAGCGCAACCACGATCACAAGCACTATGGCGAGTATTATGTACTGACTGTTTACTGCTACGGTTGGTTGGGGATGGCTTACCTTGTATATGAACGAACCTGAGAGCATGCTTATGTTGAACGCGAGGGTGCCGTAGAGCTCTGGCGAGCCGCTGGGCAGCGAGTAGTTTATGATGCCATTGCTCACCATGCCGCTGGTCTTGTAGAGGTTGTTAAGGTTTATCGAATAGCTTATGCCTGAAAGAGGCTGACCCTCAGACTTCAGAAGCAACGAGTACCTATTTGACGGGTAGTCGGCGCCGACGAGCGTTATTGTTATAGGAGACACATTGAACAGCGAACTCGCGTAGAGCTGGCCGGAGAAGCCCTGCAGCTCTGCTATGTATGAGCCGGGAGGCACAGGGAATAGCAGCGAGGTCAGGAATGTGAAGTTGCCGGAAGCGCTCAGGTACTGCAGCGGCAGCTCTGTTACGTAGCTCATGTTTATTGTGTATACGCTGATGTGGGGCTGTATGTTTACAGGCACCTGAGAGCCAGTGAAAATTGACATTGTGAGCTGGGCGCTCTTGCCTGGTATAATGCTGCCGGGCATCGAGATGAATCCATGGTTGGCGTATGAAGGCACGGCGCTTAGCGTGACGTACCTGCTCTGCGGCGAAAGGCTGTAGTTGGCCGAATTGTATGCTACGGCGCGCAGGAACCCGCTTTCGAGCTTTGATTGGAGCGAGGCCGAATACAGGAGCGGTGGAGAGCTGAGCAGAACCCCTACACTGCTGTCAGTTGTTTTGTATTGATTGAGCTTCACAGTGGAAGTGCCCTGCGCGTAAGCCGGCAGCCAGAACATCAGCGACGCAGCGTGCGCTATGTCGGCCGCAGCATATGATGCACCAGGCCAGCTGCCAAGCACGTTGGAGAACGCAACTATTGAGCCGTTGGCAACATTCGTGTATGTTACGGGGCCATAGATGGAGCCCCCTACAAACGTGAACGTCGAGTTGGTGAAATAGAATCCGCTAGCGGGAGAGCGCTGCACTGTCTGCGTCATCAGGTAGGGCGGCACGGAGGGGTTCGGCACTATCACGCCATTGGTCAGCAGCATGTTCGCGAATCCCTGGCCGACGTATATTATG
This sequence comes from Microcaldota archaeon, assembly GCA_021828155.1. Lineage (GTDB taxonomy): Archaea > Micrarchaeota > Micrarchaeia > Micrarchaeales > Micrarchaeaceae > JAMCYM01. The sequence continues at coordinate 39,659 of JAKAST010000003.1, forward strand.
CTGTCGCCTTTGTTGAGGAGGTACTGCAGGAGCGTGGCATTTGTGCCGCTTACCGTCTGGAACATGAATTGGGGCATGAGCCCGTTCAGCATTATCAGCATCGAGTCGCCCGGCATTGACTGCAAACCGGCCGGCGTTACATTATACAGGTCGGCTGAAGATCCTATTACGCCATAGCTGGCCAGATCCCGCGCAAGATATGTATAGGCCTGGCTTGCGGAAGCACAACCGGTGCACTCTGGGTAAGGATCAAGCAGGTATGTGCTCTGCGGAGGCCGCGATTTAAGCAGCGTGGCGTTGATTGTTATGGAGGTGGAGTTGGCCGACGAATACGAGAACAGCGCATACGGCACCTCTGTGGAGTTGAGGTCGTAGATCAGGAGGTTCTGGCCTGAAACAGCCGCGCTGAGGTACGTGGCGGGCGCCACAATGGGCTTAGGCGGATGTATGGTGGCAGCGTAACTGTGCAGCATCAGCCCGATATAAATCAGCGATCCCAGCAGCACCACTGCTAGTACCGCTATGACAATCAGTATGCGCTTTATGTTGGGCACGCGAAAGCACCGCATCGTGGGCTAGGCACCGCCCTCTCTGTTGCCACGGGCGAATATCTTGATAAACAGATTGGTGAGCGGGTTGGGCTGGTGCCCGAGGCGCTTCACTATTGTGTAGACGCGCACGTACTTCAGGCGCTTGCTCACCCTGACGTTGTATTTCATGCTATCCCTTGAGCTCCAGATAGCCCATCGACACCATCTTATTGAGCATCTGCTCCACTCTCGGAGCTGTGATCCGGTAGGTCTTTGAAAACTCCATTATGTCCATTGTGTCGCTGTGCGACTCTATCCAGTCCTCTATCATCACCATGAGGGATTCATCTGAATACGTCTCCAGCGCTGAGAGCCTTGCTGAGAGGTCTTTGTTTTCTTCGCTCAGCTGCGAGGCCTGCACCGTGAGGCCCTTGTTAGCGGCGGCGAGCTCTATGTTCAGGCGCTTTATCTCCCGGTACTCATTGAAGAGCGAATCGTAGTTGTTGAACAGGGAGCTGTAGCTCTGCGAGAGCGATGACAGCACGTCGTCTATCGCAGAATCCGCGTATTGGTATAGGTCGGAGGCATCGGCCGCATATAAGTCCGTTATGAGCGAGAGCACGCTGAGTAGGTTCTTAACCACGGCAAGCCTGCGCATCTTCTCGCTCGTGTCCAAGGCTATGGAGTACTGCACCTCAATCTGCTTTGGCTCCAGCGTTATTATGAAGAACAGGTACGGCTTCTTCTGTATGTCCCTGCTCTCGACAGAGAGCAGCACAAGCTTGTCGGGGCTTTCCTCTATGGAGAACATCTGTAGCGCTGAGAGCCTGGATGAGATGGCTGAGAAATTTCCGAGTAGTGTACCGCCGATGACAATCTCGGCTATTCTGGGCTCGATTATGCCAGTTACCTCAGCCATCCTATCAACACATATCCATCTCCGCTTATCTTTTTAGCCTTTGCGTGCCTTTCTTGACCCTCGGAAAGTTAGGCTGCCTGCTCGGGCTTGCCTGCCAGCGCCGGCATGTAGCTCAGAAGCGACAGCAGGTACATCAGCACTATTATTGCCAGGCCGGCAAGCACCGCCATCAGGGAGCGTCCGGCAGCTATCAGCAGGCCCGCGAACAGCACGCCTATTACAACGTACGCTATCTGCTTCCTGACATAGGAGTCGCGCGCCTTTTTGTACTTCACATAGCACTCCTTGCACACAACCAGCCTGTAGTTCTTCGCGTTCCTCGTTACGTTGCGCTTGAACCAGCGTATAGCCCGTATGACGTAGTCTTCCTGCACCTCTAGGCCATCAACGGCCCCGCCGCATATTATGCACCGCGGCTCGCTGGAAGCACGCTTTGAGTTTCTTGCCATAGCATCAACCAAAATCTATAGTTGCCTCGTATATACGGCCCGACTCTGCCAGCGCCTTCTGCTCGTCCGCCATGTTCATTGCGTCGTTTATCATTAGGTCGTCCATGCCGAGGCGCCTGAAAATGTTTGTCATGTCGGCCCTGCTCACGCCCGCCTTCTCCAGCATCGCCGCGAATGCCACTACGTTTATGTGCCGGTGGGCCTTCTCCATATCAGCGAAGAGCTTCTGTATGGAGCCCTCACTCAGCTTGTAGGCGATGAGCACGCGCCTCAGCTCAAGCCTGCTTATCGAGAACGTATCTTTGGCTGCCATTTCATGCACCTCCGGTCGCCGCAGATATTATGCGGGTTATGAGCATATCCTCTATGCTCAGGCTCTTGAGGAAGCCGACTATGTCGTTGGTCTGCGCGCCGCCGCTTATCAGCAGCCGCACGAAGTCCAGCATCTTTATCGACCTGCCCTGCGAGTCCACTGTGCTGAATATAGAAGTTATAGCGTCGCCGGGCACGTTGTACTCTATGAGCTTGTTCTTGAGCTCGTCGCCCTCGAACTGGTAGTCGCGCTGTATGAGCGCCGCTGAAAGCTCGCTCTGAGTGAGCACATCTGACATGTCGACGGTGTACACATATAGCGGTTCCTCGCCTTTTATGCGGTCCAGGACGAATACCTCCGGGAAGCGCAGCGCCGTCTGGAACGCCATGTCTACTGCGGCCTGGCCCACGCCGAACCTGCTTATCTCAGACTTTATGAACTCCGAGAAGTTGAGCGATCCTTGCAGGTAGTTCATGAACTTCTCGAAGCGTATGCGGAGTATGAATGTGGTGCCCACATTCGAGAATATCGCCTCGTTTATGTCGGTGGGGTTCTGTGACGCGACTATGAGCCCGAACTGGTACTTCCTTCCCTCCCTTACTATTGTAACCGCGTCGCTTTTCTCGTCGCTCGCAACCTTCCAGGCCTCGTCGAGCACTACCAGCGTCTTCAGACCCTTGCCCTCGGCATAACCCTCGAAGCGCATGCGCTCCTTCAGGGTCTGCAGTATGAAGAGCGCAGCCAGCGCCCTGAATTTCTCGTCAGGCAGGTTCGACAGGTCTATGTCTACGAGGCCGGAGTTGGCAAGCTCCACCATGTCGAGCGTGCTCTTCCTGGCAAAGTAGTCTTCGCCCTCGCGCGCGAACTGCCTGAGCCTGTAAATCGCGTTCTCGAGCTCGGCCGGGTACTCGTAAGTGCCGTCCTGCAGGTGCTCCTCGAGTAGAGATATTGCATCTTTGAGCGTCGGCGCATCTTTGTTGGGAGGCGGCTTCTCTGATATTATGAAGCCGGCGTTGACGTATGCCTGCTCGAGCGCCTCCTCGGTGAGCCTGCGCTGCTCAGGGTATTCGCTTATGTCGGTAAGTATGTCGAACGAGGTTATTATCTGCTTCACGCGGTCTAAGGGCTTCATGCCCGAGAGGTCCATTATGTTCAGGTAGTCGCCCTTGCCGAGCGAGATCACGGTGCCTCCGCTCTGGCGCACCCATGCCTTGTATTCCGAAGCCCAGTCTATTATCACGGCATTCGTGCCCCAGATGTAGCTGGCGCGTATCAGGAACGTCTTGACGAAGTAGCTCTTGCCCGCGCCTGTTATTCCGACTACCGCCATGTGCGGGTTGGTTAGATTTGCGAATGACCAGCTGAACGGCACCTTGAATATCTTAGTGGTGCCTATGAATATTGCCTTGAGCGGCTCGTTTATCAGTATGTTGGCCGGCGGCTCAGGCGGCCTCGAGAAGAAGGCGCGCTTCGCTATCTCGTTGCTCATTATGTGCTGGAACTTGAGCAGCGTCATGATGATGCACCTCTTTCCGTAATTATCTTTCCATTCATAACATCACATCTGCTGGTCGAACGCCGACGCTATATCTGCGAACGAGTTCGGCATAGAGAAGTTGTACCTGAATAGGGTGTACAGCTCCCTGCCCACTATGCGGCTTAGCTGTAGGTCAAGCGAGCTCAGGGCTATCTGCAGCTGCTTTATCTGCGCGTCAAGCGCGTCCGTTGCCGCCTTCTCGGTTATGCCTACAGCCGTAGTCTCTGTATACATGAGCGTTGCTATCGGCTTCTCGCCCTGCGATATGCGGTCCATCTTAGCCTGCTCTATGTTTACGCGCCGCTGAAGGTCCGTAACAGTGACCTCGTTTGAGCCGCTCTGCAGTGCCCTTGACAGCTGGAACTCCTGGAACGAGCGCCTGCCCTCTATCTCATCGCGCACCTTCTGCACGTCCATGCCGCACGAGAGCACGTGGAACTTGTATGGAAATCCTAGGCTCATTACAGCCCTCTCCCACATCTCCGGCGCTGCTGCCAGGCGTACCTCATCTTCCTCGGCAGCAGTTTCCTCCTTGAATGTGTATGCGAACAGGTTTGCGGTGATGTAGCCCGTGGCGTAGAACAGCCCGTTGACGTTCTTGATTATTGCATTCTGGCCCTTCGTTATCGTGTAGTTCCTTGCAGGCTGGAACGTCATTCCCAGCACAGAGGTCAAAGCAGGCATGAGCAGGAAGTCGGCCCAGTTCATGGCTATGATGAATACGAGAGCGATGACAACCAGCACGAGCCCTATTATGGTGTATATGCCGTGCAGTGAGGTTAGTATGGCGAAGCTCAGCACTATTATCACGAGCGAGAAGATGAGGTATATTATGCCTTCCTCGTCCATTCACACCACCTGCTCCTCAAGACCCTTGCTTATCTGCTCGGTCATAGTCGAGAACGGTATGAGCGCCTCCGGCTCTATGAACTTCAGTATGTTCTCGCCCGTTATCAGGCTGGGCGAGACGCCGAACACGGATCCGATGCCAGACATAAGCTCGCGCGCCTTCTGCTGCGCTGCGCTTATGGCTTCGTACTCCTTGCTGCCCGTTGCCGATATACTGGCATAGGACACCATCTCGAACGACATGCCTTTCGATATGCTGTCGAGCATGTTGTGGAGCATTGCCAGCTTGCCCTTGACTCGCTCCAGCTCCGCTGCAGGCGCGTTCTTGAACGTTAGATCGGCCTGCTCGTTCTCTGTGGCGCTTATAGTGTCGCGCAGCGTCTGTATGTAGGCGTCCTTGTTCATCACGTACATCTCGGTTGTGAAGCGCACCGGGTCACGGCTCACGCCTATCAGCCTGCTCACCTGCCTCGAGAACTCGAGCCTCTCTGAGTCTGACATCTCGGTTGACGATCTGTATAGTGGTATAAGCACGTACACTGTAGCAACTATGTCGTCGCCCGACTTGTGGAGTATGGAATCGGCCGTGCTCGATATCCAGTAAGCGTCTTCGCTGCTCAGCACCACGTGCTTCTTAAGCCTCAGCAGCGGTCTGAACATGTAGAGGTAGTACCTCGAAGAGAAGCCCGCCACATCGAGTACGAGCGCCACTGCTAGTAAAACTATCTTCGCATACTGCGGCAATGGCAGGGCGGCCGCTGCGGCAAGCACGAGCGCCGAGGCGAGGAAGAATGCTATCATGACATAGAGCTTGTTCATTAGGGTTACCCGATGGATTTTGGCATGCCCTTAGGTAATTTGCACGTTCCGCTTTTTATACATTATGATTCTGGGTTCACACCCTCGGCACGGCTCATATGAAGCCGCGCATGCGTCCGCCCATCCTGCTCGCTCCGCCTATAAGGTCAGCGATCTGCACAACGAAAGCGTATGTGACCGCTATGATAAGGCTGGGATAGAACAGTATAAGGAGCCAGAAGCTGCTCATTGCGGACTGCACCTCCTGTATGGCTGTCACCTCTGGGCTCGATGCTGATATAGTAGTCTGGAAGTTGCTGGGTGAGGAGGCGAAGCGCTGCAGCTGCACCGAAGCGCCGTAGAGTGCCGACGTAACTTGCGGCGAGGTGAAGTAGTATGCCACCGAGAACAGCGTGGGCATTATCAGGTAGAAGCCAAGAGCCAGCGCGATCATCATGCCGCCCAGCGCGCGCGTAGGTATGAGCATGCGCAGCACAATTCCGGGTATCAGAAACACGGGTATGGCCGCTACGGCGAAGAATATTATAAGGTAGTATTCAGCATACAGAGCCAGGATACCGTCGTTTATGAAGCCTGATATGGTTGCGATCGGCTCCACTACGAACATGTCAAGCGGAAGTTGCACGGCCTGGACTATCGAACCGATTGTACTCTTTGGAATTGGTAGTTCAGGTACAAACACGGTCACATCGATGGACGATATATAGAACCAGAAGTAGTATGTGTCGTACATTGCGGTGTAGACGCTCTCAGCCGACCCTATGGTGTTTGTTATCAGGTAAAGCGATGTGGCGTAGGGGTTTATGGGCCCTACTATCATCGATGGTACGAGGCCGAACATCACCGCGCTGATGTACAGAAATAATCCAACTATTATCATGCTGGCCACGGCCTCGTACATCTCGCCTATGCCGAAGTTCCTGAGCCTGTCGTTCTTGAACCCCGCTCCCACTGCGAATATCGAGGCCGCAAGAAGCATGGCTATCAGCACTACGATTATCGCTATGGGCGCGTCGCCCTTCCAGGCGTTGTAGACCTGGGTGTTTATCGGGCAGTACCATGGTGCGTTCACGCTTATGTTATGCGCAAGCGATGGAGTCAGCAGGCCGCAACCTGTTGCACTGGTAGACGACCCGGACGGCCCAGTAAGCGGCGATGTCGGGATCCTTGCACTGGCGTATGGCGCACTGATCAGCATGGCCAGAAGTGCAGCTGCGAGGAGCGCCGCAACCAGTGCAAGTTTCGTCTTATCCATAATATCACTATACGAAGCTGGTCATCATGCTCATGAAGTCTATTCTCTCGCCTATCGCTTTCGAGAAGTCAACTATAAAAGCGTCTACTATTATGAAGTTCAGGAAGGGCACGAACGTGAGGCCCATTATCAGATAGCCGAGCTTCGTAACGAATGCAGACAGGTATGCAGGTATGGAGTTAGTGAAGACTATCCCCACAATCAGCTGCACCGCGTTTGATATGTCAACTGCAAGGTTCGCAGTCATAAGCTGCGGGTCTATGAATCCGTAAGTGATGGTAACTAGCATGGGGTATATCAGGCCCACGCCGAGCCCTATGGCTATCATCGCCCCGCCGAAGGTGCGCGTGAACCCGAAGGTGCGCGCCACTATGCCTATAGTGACGAAGAGCGATAGGAACAGCAACGAGCTCGAGAGCAGTATGACCTGCACCTGGTTGAGGACCAGCGCAGTCAGAAGGGCCGAAGCCGCAATGCTCAAGATGTCTGCCGTACCGCCGGGCACCAGGCTGTCCAGCTTGGTGCTTATCCCTACATTCGGCTGGGTTGGTATGTGGAAGTCCAACGCTATGCCAGGAGAGAAGCCGATTATGTAGCCCGATATTATGAACGTGTACAGGTAGCCATATGCACTGTTGGTGAACACTCCGATGTCGCACTGCGAGAGATTGAATATTGTGTTTATGTTAGGGGCAGCGCATGTGCCAGGTAGAAGACCAACGCTGGCGTACGCGTGCTGCGGGTTCAGGAAGAACATGTAGGAAAGAGCGGCGAAGGCCAGCAGCAGCACTATCGATAATATGGCCTCATATATCTGCAGGCGCGCCCAGCCCTTTGCATTCTGGCTTGCTATCAGGCCGCTCAGGGCGTAGACCAGCGCGGCCACGGATATTATTAGGAGCGTGGCTATCAGCGCTATGCCGAACCAGTCCATTGGATTGAACGGCAGATTCGTATGCTGTGCGGTTCCGGTGCCAGATGCTGCATAGACCACGAGCGTGGTGGATGTTGAATAGCCTGTAGCTGTGTCTAGCGACGTGATGTTGTAGCTGCCTGCTGCAGCGTCAGGTATCGTATACGAAACAACACCGGTGCCTGCACCGAACAGCTGGCCGTTGATCTCAAGCTCGTCGAAGTCCGTGCTCGGGTTGCCAGTTGCCTGCAGGAGAATGTTGGTTCCCTGCGCTGCTGGATTGGGGCTCACGGAAAGCGAGGGTGCATTGGTGGCGCTCTGGGCCGCTGTGCTATTCACTATAAGCGCTATCGTGTTTGCGATTCCGGCGGATAGGTCACGGCTCGTGATGACGTAGCTGCCGTACGGTGCGCCGGCTGTCAGTGTAGTCACTACAGAGCCGGTGCCAGATTTCAGGATTTGCGGAGTTGAAGCACCAGGCGGAGTCTCAAGGAGCTCAAGGCTGTCGGCGGGATTGCTGGCTATCGCTTGTATTGCCACGGTCTGGCCGGGCGCCGCTGGATTCGGGTATACTATCAAGGAGGGCGGAGCCTGCGCCGATGCCAACTGGAAGACCAGCAGCGCTGTGACCAGCATTGCAAGGAGCAGCGCCGCATGACCTGCAGGGCTAAGCCTGGACAAGCGCGCACCGCGCACTGTAACAGGTTCCGCTGCGTAAGCAATCATATCAATCCCTTCAGCGTATTTTTAGACGACAGGCTCGGTGCCCCGAGGAAGTCGCCAACCGTTTCAGCGAAATCAAACGCTATTATTAAGCTGAGGGCCAGCGCGAACACAGTGTAGAACGAAGGCTCCAGCACGTTCTGCACAAACATCGATATGAAGTACGTGGCTGTAATCGATTGCACCCCCGAATTCGCGAGCGCGGCGAGCGGGCTGAACGGGCTGAACTGGCTGGTCAGCTGGCTCACTGCGCTGCTTAGGCCTACGGACGACACCGCCGCCAGGGCAACGCTGTTCACAGAGAGCGAAAAGTAGAGCAGTAAAGGGAACAGCACGTAGAAGCCGAGGAACATGCCCAGGAAGGCGCCGCCAGCTGCACGCGTCCAGGGAATCGTCCTTAGCACTATGCCCAGATAAAGGAAGACCGGAAACACAGAATAGATGAGCGACAGGAAGAATACGATTCCGAGGCTGAACGCGATGAGGGCGCCGGTAACTGACATGAGTATGTTGAGCAATCCCACGAGAGTCAAGTAACCGGCGAGCGGCTTGAACGACACGCCGAAAAGGTCCGGCTCTAGATTGATTGCCAGGTTGCCAAGAAGGTCTGTGAGGTCGTACGTCGCTCCGATCTCTATCAGCGGATATACCAGGTTCAGGGAGGTGTCAGTCAGCCTTGTGCATGCGCCGTAGAATATGCTGCTATTGAACGCATTGCCTGCTATATGTAGCACGCTGGCCGGCCCCGACACTGTGCCGTTTGAAGCCGACACTGTGCCGATGAATATAAGCACTATGAGCGCCGTTATGAGTATCTCGCCGAGCTCTGTCCTGCTGAACCTTGTCAGCTTGTCTATCTTCAGCGCAGCGCCCAGCGCATATGTGATCCCTGCCACAGTGACCATGATTAGTATCAGTATCAGCGCCACAGGCAGGAGGCTGCCTAGCGCCGATGGGTACGAGAGCACGGTCGGGACGTTTGATATTGCAGTGTTGCAGAAGCCTGCTGCGCTTGCCGAATTTGCCCCTGGAAGCAGAGCTGTGATTGCAAGAAGCGCGGCCAAGGCGCCGATTGCGATGCGAACCTTTCCATTCATGCAGCTCACACTAGTCTCGATAGCCCGGCGAGGGCCGTGTCGCCCCCGAGCACCCCGGAAAGCCCTATTATGCCTGTAAGCACCACGAGTAAGTTTATCAGGGGCAGGAAGTACGCAGCAATGCCGTCAACACCGTAAATCCTCACGAAGTCGTATAGCAAATTGAGCGACTGGTCGCGGCTGCAGTCAATCGGGGCGTCGAGGAACGAGGGCACAGAATTCGGCGAAGCTCCTCTGATTATTGCAATAACCTGCGTTCCCGGAAGCAGGAAGTAGCCGATGACCGCAAGTTCCGCGTCTGTAAGCTTGCCCTGATAGGGCCAGCAGCCGTCATGCTGCGCCACAGTAGACATGCTCGGCAGAGAGTAGAAGTTCGTCAGGTAGGGCGTCTCGTTGGACGGATCGGCGCTGGCCGGGATGAATGTCAGGTTTGACGTGAATATGTCGTTGAATCCGTATGCGGCCGGCGTGCTGTTGGCCGCGAACGTGTATGGCGCGCTAGACTGCTGGGAGTTGTACCCCATGAGGCCCGCGAGGCCGTTGCCCAGAGCAAGGTACTCTATTGAGAACAGGGCAGGATAGAAGAGTATGCCGCCGACAGCGAACGCTATCAGCAGGCCGCCCAGCCTGCGCGTGAGGAACACTGCCCGCAGTATTATGCCGCCGAACAGCAGGAAGGGCCATGCATACAGGAATATGGCCGTGATTGTGAGCTGCGCCATGAAGGATTCGACTGCCGTAATCATCAGAGTGCCCAAGGCGCCAAAGCCGTCGTATATCATCTTGAGGCCCGCGAACGGAGTTATGCTGAACTTCATGGTCAGTAAGGGCGGGACTACCGGTATGAGGCATTGTATTGGAATCAGCTCGCCTGGCGCTATGCATAGATTTATGTTGGGGCTCATAGTTGAAAGAAATCCCAGCCATCCGTCGACCAGGAAGGCGTCGTTCAGTTGCGTCGCGGTCTGGTTGGTAAGGTTGGCGAGCACCACGCCCGTAGCAGCGAGCGGGTAGTCTATCATGCTGGTGAAAGAGGGCGAGCTGGACTGCGCCTGGCCTGCTATGGAGCAGAGGCCCGGGAACGAACCAGAGCTAATAAGCAGTGAGGTTGAAGACGACAGCGCATCCAAATTGGAGTTCGCGTGCAGGCCGTTGCATAGGCCGGTTATGGTAGAGGTGTTGAGCAGCGTGTACGAATTGGCGACAGAGAAGAACATGTAGCCGACGACCAGGAGCAGCGCCAGCATGGCCATCACCATGATGCCTGTGCCGATCAGCTGGTACCCCTCGCTGCGCGCTGCGGCCTTGACGGTGTTGTTGTTCAGCAGCGAGCCAATCATGTACCATGCCCCGACCAGCACGGCATCTATCAGCAATGCCAGGCCCACAAGCGGCATGAGCGCGGATTTTACGGAACTGTATGAGGTTATTGAAAGCATCGCTGCAATAATTGTCGGTAGCATTGTTCCACCTACAGGCTGCTCCAGAAGCTTGCCGCGCCCTCTATGCCAGAATCAAGAGCCCTTGTGAGCCCCATTGCGAAACCTATCGTTATCGAGATGTTGACCGCGAAGAGCACCACCGCTATGAATATGAACTGGGATATCTGCGTTATGAGCGTATGCAACTGGCTCATCATGACAGGAGGCGAGAGGCTCGTCAGATAGGTGCCCGCGGAGCTGCCGAGGAAGTTGCTGAGCACGCTTAACGGCACGGCGACCGGCCCGAGCGTCACCTCCCCAGATAGCGGTATATTGGAGAACAGGCTGGTTGGCAGCGATGCCAGAGCGTAGGTGCTGCCGAGGCAGCTGGTGCATCCGTATTCCGGATTTGAGGGACTGAAGATCCACGACACAGCATAGCTGTCGAAAGCTATAGTCAGCGGGTAGATTATGTAGAGCGCAATTGCTATGGCGAGCACAGCATTGGCGGTTGAGCGCAGGCGCCCGCCGGTAAACGAGAGCGAGCGCAGGGCTATTGCTATGGGCAGTAGCACTACGAACGCGGTATACTGTATTATGGGAAGGGCAAGGTACTGGAGGAACAGCATGCCTACGGTGAGAGTCACTAAAGGCGCGAGCACTGCAAAGAAGTCATCAGCCATAATTCCATAGGTTATGCCTGCGTCATAGCCGTACGTGACATTGGCTTCGAAGATCGGCGTGTCTATCACTGAAATGTCTGGTATATCAAGCTGGGTGCCCAAGGCCTGGAATATGCGCGCGTCTATCGAGTAGGTTATGCCCAGCGAGTATATCGTAGTGAGAAGCCGCAGGCCAGTGTTGAGCGCGAGGTTGCCCACGTAGTAATCGGCGAACCCGAACGGAGACAGCCCGGAGGGCACCCCTGCCGCGGGTATCAGGCTCCGCGCCATCGACGTGCTGACGCTGCATGCGATTTGCGATGTCGCAAGGAGCGCGGCTATGATGATTACGCTGATAAGCAGTTGTGGTATCTCGGCCCTTGCGGCCTCGGTCAGCTTGCCCCTTGTGGCTCCTGGAAGGAGCTTGCCGAGCATGTAGATTAAAGCGAGCACCATGAACGAGACGAGTATAACTATGTAATTGATGCCTAGGAAGCCGGTCACGTAGCTGCCGCCACCGCCGTACGCGCAGGTGCTGGCTATCAGAGTCATTCCATCAACTCATGCGATTTTGAACTTGCCTATGCCCAGCTTCAGGCTGCCGCCGAGCATGCGCGCTATCGCGTCGCCCACGGCAAACGTTATCACTATATCAAATATGAGCAGTATAAGCTGTATGACCAAAGGAAAGACGTAGCCCAGTATGAGGTTCAGCGATGGGAAGATGCTGGCAGTGGGCAGCACTGTGTGCCACCCTGCATCGAAGCCGTATATGCCGTAGGTTCCGCCTGTGAAAACCGATACAACAGTAAGCACGGCGTTTACCGGGGTGCAGAGCGTTATGTCCAGGAAGCCGCTGGCTATGTTAACGCCTGTGCTGGCTGTGTTGGTTGCGAAGTTGCATGCCAGGGTGGTGGGAGTAGGCTCGATGCTCGGCAGGTAGTTCGATATAGGAAGGTTGAACATCAGTAGCAATGCCGGGAACACCAGCGATATGGATATGCCTATGGCCAGCATTGTGCCGCCGATCCCGCGCATGAACGGTATGGCGCGAAGCACTATGCCGAGCGGCACGAAGAAGGTCAGGCCGAGGAGCGCGAACTCAACCAGCTTGTCGTACAGCAGCTGGAATATTGTGAGTATTGGTATGACAACAACGCCAAGGATGTCCTTCACGAACGACGATCCAGGCAGCGCGAGACTAGATTCTACGTAGCTGGACTTGAACAGCGTGTACGTGCCCCCGAACTGCACCGAGCCGACGAACGGTATTGGCAGATATGGTATCCAGAGCTCTGCCGTGAAGCTCTTGGCGAAGGATATGCCCTCCGCAAGCCCGAATATGGCAGAGAATGCGTTGTTCGCGTTTGTCAGCTGCTGGCCGATATAGCTGTTCAGGTCTGCGCTGTAGACGCCGGCCAAGTTGGCGGAAGCATAAGCACTCAGTGTGCTTGAACTGCCGGCCACCGGCTGATTGCCGGTAAAGGCATACGCAACTGCGCTGAGCACAGCCAGCACAGCGAATATCGACATAACTATGAGGACGCTCTTCGTCACCTCCCAGAGCTCGGCCTTGTACCAGCCCTTGAAGCCGCTGATGTTTATCACCTCGCCTATCATGAACGCTAGCCCTATGAGCAGGAACGAGAGCATCAGCCCTATGAGCGCTATCGGCACAGAGTTGGTTATGCACGAGACCGCATCGCGCATCGGAAACGTGCTTGCGGTCGAAGTTGGCATCGCCGATATCGTGGTAGTGTTTGAGGTGCCGCTGCTGACCAGATAAAGCACAGTCGGAGAACCTGCGGCATAGTTGCCTATGTAAAAGTTAATCTGCGTCTTGCCTGACGCTATCGGCGAGGTTATGGTTATTTCAGGCGGAGGCACGAGCGTAGGCGGCGGCGGTGCAGGCGGTACCGATGTATACGCTGTGAACAGCTCGCTCACCATTGTGGGTGATGATACATGGCCCACTGTGTACGCAACATGGTATTCGCCCACGGGCAGGCTGGACGACGCGGAGTACGATACATTAACGGCGGGCGAGGGCGCAATATGGCCGAATAAGGGACAGAACGGCACTTGCAGCGACTGGGCGCCCGCGCTGGGCACTAGAACGAAAAGAAGTGCAGTGAGCAAGAGGATCGGCGCGACCTGTTTCATCGGTAGGGATTAGCACGAATGAATTTATAAATGCACTCTGGGGTCAGTGCTTCAGCATTGCAAAGCGCTTCATGTACATCTCGCTCTGCACGACAACCAGGAAGGGCAGCACGAAGAGCGAGTCTATTACAAGCACGATATACCTAGAGAGCTGCGTGCCGCTCGCCGCCACGAATATCAGGTCTATGGCGCTGAGGAGCAGTACAGCTATGACAAGCCACAGCAGGAAGTAGTCGAGGCGCCTAACGAAGAATGCTGCGCTGGCGCGCATGGCGCGAACAATCCTGCGGTCATCTATCACTATAGATGCTGGGGCATAGAAGAATAATGGCGTAAGCAGCAGGCCGGCTACGGCCGTGATCACGCCCGAGTACCTTAAGCTGTAGGTTGCGGCATTTACGACTATCAGTATGAACGTGAACAGGAGCAGCACGATGAAGACCCTGCCGGTGTAGGCCTCGAGTCCCCGCATTACCTCTTGCGTAACGCGGGTGCGGGTCCTGCTGTGCTTCACTATGATGTTTATAGCCACAATCGCGAAGCTCAGGAATATGAGCGAGAATAGCACGGCAATGACCACCACGGCCACGTCTATTATATTAAGGTTCAGGTAGACGCTGGCGGTGCGCAGGAATATGGCGCCCAGGTCGTTGTACGTGGGGAACGATGCGAATACCGGGATAAGGAACGCTATGATGAACGCGAGCGAGAATGCGAGTATGAGCTTTAGGTGCTTCGTGTATGTGTCTGCAGCGTACTTCAGCACGTTTGTCAATTTAATCGCCGTTTCAACGCTAACGCTCAATGCTCAGCAAAGGAATAAAAGGCATGCGCAGGCGATTGCTGGCTGAATTGCGGCTCATGGCTTCATGGTGCGGTAACATTGTGGCAGATACTGCTATAGAACGCCGAGGTAGAGGTAAAGCCCTGACCTGTTATAGCGCCGAGTATCGGCCCTGCGAGCATTGAGATTATAACTCCTATTATGCCTCCGAATATCAGGCCCATGCCGTAGCCCTGTAGTGTGCCCTTGCTCTGGCCTGGCAGGACGTGCCCAATGGCGTACATCACAGCCCCGACAAGCAGCAGCACCAGGCCAAGGATGAACACGCCGGTGTGCACCGCGCCGTAAAGCTGGCATAGCGGATATGCTATAGTAGAATTAGTTATGTTGAGGCTTGTTGTGCCGCCTGCTGCCAGAAGAGAGGTAAATGATCCAAACACTGCAAGTAAGTATACAAGTTTTAGCATTCTGCCAAACCATGTCCTAAGTTCAAGTACGGTCACGATATACGCCTGTTTGCTTAACTTTTATTGTAGCACTTCATTTATATATCTTTCGAAAAAGTTGAGAGTTAAGCCTGACTGCGCTCCGTGCCGTGCTTATACGCATGACATGACCAGGCATGCAAAGCATATTTAAGACTAAATTTTCTATCTATTGGCTGAGCGGGCGGGCATGCGCCCATCGCCCTGCTTTTATTTGAGGGCATGTAATGTACGTACTTGGAGTATGGGACGGGCACGATGCTGGCGCAGCCCTGATAGATGGCGATAAGATAGTTTACGCTGCGAACGAGGAACGCTTTACGCGCCGCAAGCTGGAGATGAAGTTCCCTTTCAACTCAATAATGGGAGCGCTCGCATACGCCAACATAAAGCCCACCGACATAGAGCACGTGGCCTTCAGCACCACAGAGCTCACGAAGACCACGGAGAGGGTATTCCCGTACATGCGCGAATATTACTACCTGTTCAGGCGCAGGAAGATCCCGCAGCCGAGGTTCGAGAACTTCAGGCACAACCTCAAGTACACGCTCACGCCGATAGGCATACTTCCATTGTGCAACACCATAAGCGCCTCGTACATAGCCAGGAACCTGAGGCACATGGGGTTCAGGAACTTCAAGCTCCACAGGGTGGAGCACCATGTGGCGCACGCTGCCACAGCTGCGTTTACCGCCCCCTTCAGGAAGGGCCTTATAATAACGCTTGATGGTCTTGGCGACGGCCTCTCCGGCTCTATCAGCGTACTTGAGAACGGCGAGCTCGACAGGCGCCTGAAGATAAAGGCGAAGGACTCGCTAGGCATATTCTTCGAGCAGGTAACCAACATAGTCGGCATGCGCGAACTTGAGGATGAGGGCAAGGTCATGGCTATGGCTGATTACTCGTACCCGTTCGACTACGAGAGCAACAAGTTCAAGGACTTCTTCCGTGTAGAGGGCACCGTGCTGCGTGCCATCCACTCCCCAGTCAAGCAGTTCGCCATGCTGCGCAGGGCTGCCTGGCAGATGCCGAGGGAGCAGTTCGCTTACATGGCGCAGCAGGTGCTCGAGAACACCATGGTGAAGCTCATCAGCAACGCGACAGACAGGTACAGCATAGGCGATGTCGCGTTCGCAGGCGGCATTTTCGCTAATGTAAAGGCGAACATGAGGGTGCGCAGGCTCGAGACCGTAAAGCACTGGTATGTGTTTCCGCACATGGGCGACGGTGGAATAGCCATGGGTGCTGCGCTATGGGCCGCACATGAGCTTACCGGGAGTTCCTCGTTCCAGTTCGATGCTTATCTAGGCCATGACTACAGCGAGGATGAAACCGAATCAATTGTAAAGGCAGACAGGCAGTTCACATCTGCCAGAGAGGACAGGAGCGAGCAGGCAAAGCACGCCGCGGAGCTCATCAATGAGGGCAACTACGTGCTGTGGTTCCAGGGGCGCATGGAGTATGGGCCAAGGGCGCTGGGCAACAGGAGCATACTGGCGCCAAGCTCATCAGAGGCTGTAAAGGACAAGCTAAACATGTATGTCAAGAAGCGCGAATGGTTTCAGCCATTTGCCCCATCGCTTCTGGAGAGCGATGCCGGAGTGCTCCTTGAGTACGATGACAAGGGTGCAGACAGGTACATGACAATGACTTACATCGTAAGGCCGGGGATGTATGATGTGACAAGGTCCGTAGTAAACGTCGACCATTCTGCGAGGCCACAGATGGTAGAAGGAGAGAACAAACTTTACATGGAGCTGCTTAAAAGCGTGAAGAGACACACCGGCCATGGGATAGTGCTGAACACGAGCTTCAATCTCCATGGCTATCCAATAGTGATGAACCCCGCAGACGCGCTGAAGGTAATGAAAGAGACGGGCACGAAGCATATGTTCATAAACGGCATCACAGTTACAAACAGGAAGGGGATCTAATGCTTTCATTATCAAGCGGCGCGCAGGAATACCTGTATACCATAAGCGCTGCAACAGCATTCATCGGCATGCTAGTGGCGCTTTTCCTTGCCAGAAGGGACATAGCAGGCATTTTCAGACGCCTGAAAGTAAAAAGGGCGCATATGGTAGCGGCGCTGGCGGTGCTTGCACTCTTCATCGCAATAGAGTTTTTTGCAGTACCCGCAATGCAGCAGCTGTTCTTCGACGACGTTATTTACCAGGGCATGGCAGTCGACCTCCTGCATACAGGGCAGGCATGGATGTGCAACTTCGGCACTCCGATTGCGTGCTATGCCGGCGAGATATTCCATGAGCCGATAGGCACGGCGTTCAACCTGGCCATAGCATTCGGAGCTTTCGGGGTCAGCCGCGCTACAGCCTTCGGCACGGAGTTCGCGCTAAGCGGGCTTGCCGTATTACTGACGTTTCCGCTGGCCCTCCTCTTCCTGAAGAACGTGAGGGGGGCGCTCTTCGCTGAGCTTTTCATTGCCCTCTCACCGGTTCTGCTCGTATGGGCAAAATCAACGACGTCAGATACACCAATGCTCGCCTATTCTGTTGTCTCGATGCTGGCTCTGCTCATATTCATAAACAGGCGCAGCACGCGCACTCTCGCCTTTGCGCTGTTCGCGCTGGCATTTGTGTTGTACACCAAGGTCGATGCGCTTTTGTATCTGCCTGTGGTGCTGATTGTGTATCTGCTGCTGAGCGATAGTAGCATCAAGCAGTCCATAAAGCGCAACACGAAGAGGTTATACGAGAGCCTGTTCAGCACCAGGGCGCTCGTAATGGCTTTGGTATTCGTGCTGCTCACCGCGCCGGAAGCGGGCTATGCGCTCAACGAGCTGCACAATGGCAACTACGGCTACAGCGGGTCGTTCATCAGTGAAACATGCGCCAACCCGGTCATTAGCACTGTAGCCAAATCATCGATAAGCCTCACTAACCTGAAGTACAACATATGCAGCAACGTGCTGTTCTGGTTCAACAGTTATGATAACATCTTGATTCCGCAGCCGCTCATATTCACTGCATTCGCGCTGCTCGGCGCAGCGCTCATGATTGTTTACGGCAGGAGACGGGAGCTTGCCGCGCTGGCAGTGTGGTTCCTAGCGTTCTTCCTGCTATATGCCGCATTCTATGCTGGAAGCGTCACATATGGCGTAGACTGGCGCTTCATGCTTGCTGCGATTGTACCCATGGCGATCATGGGAGGGGCCGGGGCCTCATATGCGATTGGGTGGTTCGGAAACCTGCACCGCAAAAGGCCGAAGCACTTTGCAGTGGTAGCAAGGGCAATAGCGACAATTGCAGTAATTGCGCTGATAATCTTCGGATTCAGCTCCACAATACCAGCAATAACCGCAAATCCCGCAACTATGGAGCAGGCTGGCGGTGCGCGTTTCTACGAGAACTTCGTGTACAACTCTATTTCCGCAATACCAAAGTCATGCATAGTGTACAGCTATGATCCAACGCTCTTCAACATAAACGGCAGGACCGCCGCACAGATGAGTTACCTATACAATACCTCGGTATACACGCAAAACAACGCAGCTTATGGCTGCTCAGTGATCGATTACGGCTACTGGTGCGGTACTCCGAACAGCATCTGCAGCTCCATCATGAACATGTACAACACCACACTCATAGCGAAGGCAACATACAGCTCGCCATTCAACGCGTTCACGTATGGCTTCTATAGGATAGACGGCATCAGGAATAATACGAATAGTATTACGCAGCCGGGCTAACCGATGTTTTCGAATATTGTCCTAAGTATTGAGTAGCCGTCGCGGAACGCTCTGAGCTTGCCTCTCCCGGCGCTCCGCCGCTTCTCGTAGCTCGGCACCTCGAGCACGCGGAGGCCGGCCTTCTTTGCTTTTATGTTTATCTCGGCTTCTATGCCGAAGCCGACTGACGAAAGATGCAGCCGTCTTACGGCATCGCGCGTCATGCTGCGGTAACCGTAGCACAGGTCACTGTAGTGCGTGCCGTACACCAGGTTGACCAGGGCTATGAACACCTTGTTGCCGAACTTGCGGAAGAGGGGCATGTCCTCTGTGCCTCCTCCGACCAGAAAACGCGAACCCATGCAGACGTCGTAACCCACCTCTATCCCTGATATCAGGAGCCGCAACTCGTCCGGCCTGTGAGACATGTCTGCGTCCATGGATATTATTATGCGGCCACGCGCCTTTGAGAAACCAATGCGCAGTGCGTTGCCCTTGCCTTTGTCCTCGTATATTATCCTGGCACCCATGGAGCGTGCGATTGCAGCTGTGCCGTCATCCGAATGTCTGTCCACAACTATGATCTCGTACGGGATGCCGCGCAGCGAGTTCATCACCCCTACTATCATGCGCCGAATATTAGTGTGCTCGTTGAAGGTTGGCACCACTATGCTGACGTAGGGCCTGCGGCTTTTGGAGTTCATGCTGTCAGCCTATCGCGTCCTAGACCTCTGCTTGGCGAAACGCGCTTCGGCATGCGTTCGCCGCCTGCGCCTTCCAAACGTTGCAGAAAATAGAATCAAAGCCACTAGCGCTGCGATCACTGCAATTACCGTGTACTCGAACCACTGGGATGACAAACCCTTGGAAGCGCCCTGCTCCACCAGCACGGTTGAATAGCCGGAAACGCTTGTGTTGTTTGTTACATACGACGTGGAAACCGCAACGGCATACGTTGCATTAGTCACGCCTGAAGGAGGGTACAGCGTTACATTGAATGTGCTGTTGAGCGGCACACCGGGCTCGAGAGTCGCGTTGAAGGAACTGCCGCGCACGAACACACCGTATGGCGCCATAACATATATGCTGACTGGCAGGGCCATGCTCGCAAAATTAATGAACGACGCCTTTATTCTGCCTCTTGAATAGTTCAGGTAGCTTATGTCTACATAGTTCTGCTGCTGCTGGCCAATAGTTATTGTGCAGGGGTAGAGTGTAGTGATCTCTGCAGGGCCCTGCGTGTACTGCGCAGCGAACCCCACCACATAGCTGCCTGGGTATGTGTAGGAAGAAACGTTGAAGCTTGCGGTCGCGTTGGTTCCTGGGTGCAGCGAGCCTATCTGCGTGCTCTGTGGGTTCAGCGACAGCCCGACCGAATGTGGTTGCGGAGTTATTGTGACGTTGGCCGCAGTGCCGTTGCCTGTGTTAGCAATATGGAACACAGCCTGCGTGCCTGATGGCGTCTGGCCAATCGAGCAGTGCGCGTTGAGAGTTACCGTTGTGACTGCGCTTGCGAAAGACGGAGCGATGACAAGGAGAACGGCGAGAACCAGCAGCGCTGTATGCAGCTTCATCTCATGCACCCACCCGAAATTGGCATCAAGAGGTGCATTGTGGTTAGGCGTATTTATTCCTTGTGGCACAAATGCATACTGTGGTTTATTGGGGGACAGATTAGAGCAGGGCATAGATGACATAGCCGCGCACCTCTCGGCGAGGCAGAGAGACCTCGACGCGGTTATTGAGCTTTCGCGCAGGGTAATAAGGGAGGCAGGGCAGGCCATAACGCTGCTCCACAATGGCAGGAGGGGCGATGCCAAAGCAGCCATAAGCGCGCTAAGGAAGCAGGTAGCTGGCCTGAAGAGCCACGATGCGGAGTTCAGACATGTATCGCTCCAGGCCTACCAAGAGTATGCGGAAGCCGTCCTTTTCTACCACATGACCGAGAAGGACACCATACTCGGCGCAGATGATGTAGGAGTCGGCGAGGAGGCATACCTGCTGGGCCTCATGGATGTGGTGGGCGAGCTGAAGCGCGAGGTAATTGACAAGCTGCGTGAGGGAGGGAAGGACGAAGCGGAGCGCCGCTACGAGATGATGCAACGCATATATGATACGACGCGCGGCCTCAAGTTCGCTGAAAGCGTGCTGCCGGGCTTCAGGCGCAAGCAGGACGTGGCGCGCATACAGCTTGAGAGTGCAGGCGGAGAGCTGCTCCATGCGTCGCACTGATTTGCTGCATTGCAGCAATGTTTTTTAGAGTTAGACTGAGCCATAGTAGTATGGGCAGAAGAGAGAAGCCGGCAAGCTTCAGCAGAACCGAATTCCTGGATAATCTATTTAGTGCAAACGGAGCAACAGCCGAGCAGCTTTTCGGCAGTCTGATGAAGGCCGCCGAGGCGGAGCGCAGAAATGGTCCTGCAGGCAAATTCTTCGGTGACATAATCAGCGACATACTGACATCCTCCCACGAATAAATTCGTGGGGTTCCTCACGGTTTCAAGGTTTGTTTCAATCATTGGCATCATTACACCATCTGTGCTCATTCCAATGATATACTGCGGGGTGTGCCAGGACACCCACTACTCCTATCCCACTGCCTTGCTGCAGCGGGATTTGGAGATACCTTTTCATTATGTTCAACGCACCATTTGCGTCTGCGTTGAACTGCTTGCCGTATAGTTTACATCTATACAATCCCCTGTGCACTCTCCCGTTTGTCTCTTGACCGCACAGCGCGCACGTCCTTGACGTATCCTTCTCCGATATTTTCGTTATCCTTACCCCAAACTCTTTTGCCTTGTAGAAGAGCTGTTTCGTTATCTCGGCAAACTGCCATTGGTGTATCTTCTGGTTGGCATTATCATTATACTTGGTGTTGTCTGTTATATGCGATAGATCACCGACGACTATTCCTTTGTTCTCAACTTTTGCTGTCTGTACAATCGCCTTTGTCATCGAATGCAGTTGCTGCTGCAATTGATGCAATGCCTTTTTCGCAATTTGCCTCTTCTCCTTGCTTGACCTTTTCCCTATTGTTGAAAGAATGGCCTGTTGTTCTGCGTTCTTTTTGTTTCTATACCTGTTCGTAGAACTGACTCTTCCCCCTGAATAAATTGCAACCTTTTTGCCGTCGAATATTGTTGCGAGGTTTCTCACTCCGAGATCGATGTAGAGATTACCTTTTGGCACAGATTCCTGTTGTTCTTTTGCGTCAATTACTATTGATGCATACCATCTGTCTTTTCTATACAGTTCAATGTATTTTACAATTCCATCATACCGCAGATTGGGGATTTTGAGATTTAGATGCGACAGCCCTTTCTCTTCCCTATACCTCATGGACAGTGGAACTGTCAACGTGTTTCCATCAATTTTTATCTGCTGCGATTTGAACGGTATTATCCAAGTTGTGTTCTTTTTGTGGTATCTTGGATATGCTGCATTTGCATTGTTTCTGCGAAGTTTCAGGAACGACTTTATTGCACCTTCTACTTTCTGGAGTACCGCCTGGGCTGTCTGGGAAGGCAATAAGGCATAGAGTATATTTTCCTTTAGAATATTGCAGAGATCGTAGTAGAAGTAGAATTTTTGCTCTCTATTGTATCTCTGACTGCTTTCATACAATGCAGAATTATACAACCCATTGGTTATCCTTGCAAGATTGTCCAATATTTCATAATCACCTTCTATCTTTACAATCTGCGTTAATTTCATTTACTTCACTACCATATGATATATTTAGTTACAATTAACAAATTTATGTATTTCGCATTCATCCCACGATTGAAAATCGTGGGCTTTCTGCTATGCATTCTGTAAAGAGGGCAGGCGACTACAGGCTTGGCGGCGATACCGGAAGCTACATGTCCACAATTTCTAGGGCGGTTAGGCTTGTGGAGCTGATACTCGAGCAAGGTATAAGCGATGCAGAGGCGGAGCGCAGCGCAATATCCATACATGCTGCGCTGATGAATTCTATGCCGAAAAGGATGGAAACTGCGCTGATAGGCTTCCTTAGGAAACACGAATCTTGAGAGCTGCGGCATCAGTTCCCCATTGCCATTCCAACGAGCCTTGCAGAGGATGCGGCTTCCTCGACATTCTTTGATATTACAGCAGTGCCCCTGCCGCTCAGGGCAAGCCTCACAATGTGCTTGTGGATGCCGCTCCGCTCCACGCCGATGCGCAGGCGCCTCACCCTGGCGGAATACCTTCCGTTTAGGTATTTGCTTACCTCGGCTTGAGCCACGCCGAGCACGCGGGCCGCCTCAGCCTGCCTGAACTTGTGCTCCCCTACCAATGCTGAAGCTACGGCTATGCGCACAGCTGGCAGCGTGAACTTTATGGCCTTCTCGCAGTCGGCCAGCATTCGATCACTCGACACCGAAGATGTTCTTTATGTTCTTCGTTATGCCCTTCTTCCTGTCCCAGAGAGGGGAGCGGTCATCCTCGTACTGCTCTTGCTCTGGAGTGCGCTGCACTTGCTGCTGGCGCTGCTGCTGGCGCTGAGGCCTCTGCTGTGGCTTAGGTTGGGGCATTGGGGCAAGACGCCTCTGCTGCGCTCGCACTCCCACAACCGGTCCGAGCAGTTCTGGTGTGTCGCGGCCTAGCGCCGAGGGGCTGAAAATTACCACGTTAGCACCTGCGC
>JAKAST010000013.1 GCA_021828155.1 Microcaldota archaeon
TGCTAAAGTCCAATGCTGGCAATTTGGCCAGCATGTCGAATGAGGGAGCACCATCCAGGCTGAAATATGATAGTATGTCAGAGCTGGCCTTTGGCGTAAACGGGTAAAGCAGCACGCCAAGCTTGTGGACTATGTCTATGAGCGTGGTCATTGTGTCGGCGAATCTGCTCGCTGCCTCTTCGCTCGACACCGCCAGCTTGGCCAGTGCCCACGGCTCCTCGCGGCTCATTATCTCGTTGCCTATGTCTGCTATGCCTACCACATCGTGCAGTGCCTCCCTGATTTTTATTGAGGCAAAATCCCTCATATACTGCTCGATTAGCGTATCAACAGCCTCTGGCGGTTTCGCTGCAGTTGCGTCAAGCAGCTTGCGGTTGTTCTTCGCAAGGGTAAGCACACGATTAACCAGATTGCCTATCTTGTCGTTCATGATCTTGTTTACTATCTCTACGAACCCTGCTATGGTAAACTCCGAGTCTGCGGTCTCCGGCAGCATGTGTATAAGGGCGAAGCGCCAGTAGTCGGCATGCATTATGTCCAATGCGTTCTGCGCGTTAAGTCCGATGCCCCTGCTCTTCGAGAATTTTACGCCCTTGGCATTTAGATATTCATACGCCATTATTGTGTAGGGCAGCACATAGCCGCTGTTTGCACCTATCAGTATGCCGGGCCACATCATGGTGTGGAACTCTATGTTGTCCTTGCCCATGAACTGTATGAGCTTTGTGCCAGCGCTCTTCCAGTAGTCCTGCCAGCGCTTTCCGTCCCATTCGCGTGTTATGCCTATGTAGCCTATCACTGCATCGAACCAGACGTAGATCTTCTTGTCCTCGAAACCCTTGATCGGCACCGGGAAGCCGAAGCTCATGTCGCGCGTTATGTCCCTCGGCTTGAGGCCCTGCTCCAGGTAGCTCAGCGTCTTGTTGACCGCGTTCTTGCTCCAGTTGTTGCCCGAATGAGATTTGACGAACGCCAGAAGGTCGGGCTGCAGTTTCGAGAGGTCCAGGGCAAGGTTCTTCGTCTTCCTGAACTCTATCTTCTCCGAGCCGCAGATTACGCAATGGGGCTTTATGAGGTCGCTCGGATCGAGAAGATGGCCGCAGTTGTCGCACTGGTCGCCCCTTGCATCGGTGGCCCCGCAGTAGGGGCAGGTGCCCTCTATGAACCTGTCGGTCAGCACGCGCTTGTCTACTGTGCAGTATGGCTGGGTGCGTTCGGTTTCGGTGAGGTAGCCGTTCTTGTTGAGTGCGTCAAGCAGCTCGTACACAGCCGCCTTGTTCTGCTCCGAACCAGTCTTGCCGTAGTAGGTAAAGCCGCACTCGAATTCCGTGAGCACTTTCTTTATCTCCTCGTGTACCTCGTCGGAGAGCTTCTCCGGCTCCACACCCTTCCTCATCGCCATTATTTCTATAGGAGTTCCGTGCTGGTCGGAGCCGCAGATGAATATGCAGTCCTCGCCCCTCATTTTAAGGTACTTGCTGAACGCGTCTGCGGGCAGTATTGAGCCGACAAAGTTGCCGAGGTGCGGCACCGCCTCAGAGTAGGGCAGCGCGGACGTAACTATTATTCTCTTCTTTTCGGGTTCTTGGTCGGGCATCATGTAGCACCAGCATGGGCGCGGCATAGGACTTCCGCTATAAGGGATTGTTTTGGCGTCTTTTAAATGATTATGTGCGAAGGCTTTATACCTCTTCGTTGACAATATTGACAGCGGCTGCAGATACGCTGCAGCATGCCTGCGGAGAGGCACTTTGGGGGTTAGCATGGCTGATGCTGCTGTGGAGATGATAAAGCAGAGGTTCGATGATTTCTTAGAGAGGTATTACCGCGAGGGGATAAACGACCTCATCATCGGCTTCCCGGACAGGCGCAGTCTGCTGGTTAACGTACGCGACCTCGAGAAGTTCGATCCAGAGCTCGCGGGCGAGCTGATGGACAAGCCCGAGCTGATACTTGACGCTGCTAACGCATCGCTCAAGGACAAGATGAGCGACGTAAACTTCGGCATCTTCGAGCCGCACGTGCGCTTCTTCAACCAGAACGTCAACATGCCCATGGTGCAGGACGTCGGCTCCGCATTCATAGGCAAGCTCATAATGCTGGATAGCCTGATAGTCAAGCGCTCCGACATAAGCCCACGCGTAAGAATAGGCAACTACGAATGCACATTTTGCGGCAACCGCGTGCCTGTAATGTTGGAGAAGGAGGATCCGCCGGAGATATGCCCGCAGTGCAAGAGACGCTCCATGAAGCTTATCGAGGAAGAATCGCAGTTCGTCAACCTCCAAAAAATAGCGGTGCAGGACCCGCTGGAGAAGCTGAAGGGCAATACCCCGACGTGGCAGCTTGAGGTGTGGCTGGAAGACGATCTGGTCAACACGGTCATACCTGGCGACAGGATAGAGCTGACGGGCATACTGCGCATACGCCCAAGGAAAAACAACCGTGGCAAGACCGACCCCAACATGTACTCAATGTTCCTTGAGACCAACTCCATAGTGCCGAGGCAGAAGGAGTTCGCGGAGCTCGCCATAAACGAGGAGGAGGAGCGTGCCATACGCGAGCTCGGCAAGGACCCGCAGATATTCGACAAGATAGCTAGGTCTATCGCCCCGTCGATATACGGCTACGGCGAAATTAAGCAGGCGGTTGCACTGCAGCTCTTCGGAGGCACCATGGGCAAGAGGCTCATAGACGGCGGCCTGGTCAGGAGCGACATGCACATACTGCTCATAGGAGATCCGGGAAGCGCGAAGACAAGGATACTGCAGGCAGTTGCAAGGCTCGTGCCCAAGGGCATATACGTCAGCGGCAAGTCTGTAACAGGAGGCGGTCTTACGGCCATTGCCGAGCGCGACGACTTCTCCGAGGGCGGCTGGGTGCTTAAGGCTGGGGCGCTGGTGCTTGGAAGCGGCGGCGTAGTATGCATAGACGAGTTTGACAAGGTGAGCGACGATGACCGCGCCGCGCTGCACG
Source organism: Microcaldota archaeon (assembly GCA_021828155.1). Taxonomy (GTDB): domain Archaea; phylum Micrarchaeota; class Micrarchaeia; order Micrarchaeales; family Micrarchaeaceae; genus JAMCYM01. The sequence continues at coordinate 2,977 of JAKAST010000013.1, forward strand.
AAGCGCTGGAATCGCAGACCATAAGCGTGGCCAAGGCGGGCATCATAGCAACGTTCAATGCGAGGTCGGCTGTGCTGGCAGCAGCGAACCCCAAGTTCGGAAGGTTCGATCCGCACAGCTACCCGGCAGACCAGTTCGACATACCACCAACGCTCCTCTCAAGGTTCGACCTAATATTCCCTATAAAGGACATAATGGACGAAGAGCTCGACAGGAGCATAGCGAGGCACATACTGGTGCAGCACGAAGCTGCTGGCGCAGCCATAGCAGAGGTGCAGAGCACCGTGCAGGTGGAGCTCCCGCCGCTCGACGGCGAACTGCTCAGGAAGTACATAGCCTATGCCAGGAAGAACGTTAATCCAAGGCTTAGCGAAGAAGCAGCCAAGCGCATAGCCGATTACTACATAGACCTCAGGAAGGCTGGCGCGCGGCAGGGCGCGACGCCTATAACCCCTAGACAGATAGAGGGGTTAGTCAGGATGAGCGAGGCCAGCGCCAAGTCCAGGCTGGCTGACACTGTCGAGGTTTCAGATGCAGACAGGGCCATAGCGCTGAGCGAGTTCATGCTCAAGACGCTCGCCGTAGATACTGGCGGCCGCATAGACATCGACACTATCCTTACCGGCATGCCCAGGGAGAAGGTCGACAAGATAAACATAATGCTCGGCATAATAAGGAACCTCGAGGAGAGCGAGCAGGTTGCGAAGATGCAGCGCGTCATAGAAGAGGCCGGCAAGGCCGGCATAGACTCCGCAACAGCCACGAAGTACATAACCGAGCTCGAGAGGAGCGGCGACGTGTTCAGCCCCAGGCAGGGAATAGTCAGGATAGTGAAGCACGAGGCGGAGTAGAGGGGCGCGTGTTTTGGGTGTCAGGGTAATCGAGGGCAGGCAGCTTCTTCAGATATTAGTAATGTTCATGATAGTGCAGTTCGCGGGCCTCTTCCTTGCCGCACTTATGTTCAACGGTGCCACGTACCAGCAGGTGTCTAGCACCCAGGTGGCGTCTGCGCCTAGCACTGCGCTCTTCCTAATAGTGTACATAATAGCTGTAACTGTAGTCATGATACTGCTGATGAAGTTCTACATTGGGGTATACAGGTTGTTCGAGGGCTTCGTAATATTCGTGGCCTCGGCAATAGTGTTTTCTATACTCCTGTCTGAGCTTACAAGCGCGACTGTCACGATGTTTGGCAGCGCAGTGCCTGTCGCGTTCGTGGCCGCTGGTGTGCTCGGCATAGCGCTCGTGGTAGCAAAGAACATGAAGCCATGGCTTAGGAACGCCACGGCCATACTCGCAAGCATAGGCGTGGGCGTCGCGCTCGGCTCCGATTTCGGGTTCATTGTGGCTTTAGTGCTCATGGCATTGCTCGCGGTCTACGACTTCATTGCTGTGTTCATTACGAAGCACATGATAACGCTCGCTGATGCAGTGCAGAAGCAGAACCTCGCATTCATGGTTGATGTGCGCGAGGTTGAGGCAGTCCCGAAAGGCAGCCTGAGTGCAGCGGAACTCAGCCAGTACAACAGGGAGCTCACGGCATTCAAGAAGGCCGGCGGCAAAATGCAGGAAATACGCCAGAAAGGCATGAAGAACATGGTGCCGATGGTTGCCAGCGTGGGCCTTGGCACGGGCGACCTCGCAGTGCCACTCATGGTGGCCATAGCCGCCTACAAGGTCTTCCTAAGCTTCACGCTGAGCATGTTCGTGATATTTGGCGCTGTAATAGGACTGCTTCTGACGATGTTCATACTGCGCAGATACAAGCGCGCTCTGCCGGCCATACCGCCCCTGCTCTTCGGAATTGGCATAGGCATTGCGTTGTACGCGCTGGTATACGGAGTACTATGAGGCTCACGCCAGCGCCTTCTTACTCTTCCAGAATTCCTCTATGCTGAACATGTAGCCCTTGGTTTCCTCCACAGGCAGGGAGCTCCTGACCAGGCTGGAATACATGCGCCAGCCGTAGCGCATGTCCATCAGCACTATAACCGCACGGTCGCTCTCGCTGCGGATTGCCCTTCCGGCAGCCTGCACCGCCCTTATCACAGCGGGTATAGTATACATGTATTCGCTCCCTTTTCCGGAGAACCTCTTGTTGATATAGCTTATCTTGGCGCTGAGCTCGAGGTCTGGTTTTGTCAACGGTATCCCGACTATAACTATGCCTTTTATAGAGTTGTTCTGGTAGTCTATGCCCTCGCTGAGGCTGCCGCCCATGACCGCGAACATTATGCTGTCATTGCTTTTCTGGAAGTCTGTGATAAGCCGCTCTACCGCGACGTTCTTCATGTCGCGCCTCTGCCTGAATATCGATACGTCAGCCATGTACCTGTGAACGCTGTCCAGCACCTCGAAGCTTGGGAAGAACACCGCGAGATTGCCGGGTATTTTGGCTTTTATCGACATCAGGTTGGCGGCGATTTTCTTGTACTCGAGAAGGGATCTGTGCTCGTACTTTGTCGTCACGCTGCTGTCTACGAAGACACGCCTGTTGGCCTGCGGGAATGGAGAGCCGTAGCTCCTCAGCACAGCATCACCCACACCTAGAAGATGTGCATGCATCTCCAGCGGCACCAGCGTGGCACTCATGAATATATTGGCATAGGCGTCGCCGAACACCGGCACAGAGCGCTCAGGGTACAGGCAGCTGAGCGTCAGGCGCAGCCTGCCGTTCCTGCGGGTCATTATGCGTGCAATCGAGTCGGATTCCACATTCCATTCCTCGAGAAACTTTGCCAGGCGCACCAGCGAGGAACGCTTCGCCTTGCTCTGTTCCACGAACTCGAGCCCTGCGCGCTCCATGTCGGCATTGAGCTTCTCAATGCCGCTCGTTATCTCCTCCGGCATGTCATTGGCGTAGATGAACGCTTCTGTCTTTGACCCCAGGCGCCTCTCGGCAATGTTCTTCAGCGCGAATGACAGGTAGTCAAGGTCCATAGGGCTGCCTATCGACTTGAGCTCGGCCGAGGCCCTCTCTATAGTGTAGTTTGATATGGCGTTGCTGAAGTATGAATTTGCGGCCTCGAGGATGTTGTGCGCCTCGTCCCATATTACGATGCTGCGCTCCATGCTGTGCGCTATCTTCTTCAGGAAAGTGCTCTTTGTGTACGGGTTCAGTATGTGCGGATAGCCGGCTACCACCACACGCGCATCCTTGGCAAGCTTGGCTGCCACTTCATAAGCGCAGAGACCGTTGTCGAACGAAAATTCGAATAGGGAGTTGTGGCCCGTGTTCAGGACGTCATTCAGCTCCCGCGTGTCCGCTGCGAGCTTCGCCCTGGAGAAGAACGGGCAGTTACCCTTCTTGACAAGATTCTCGCATGCAGCGTAGAACGCCTCGTTCTCTATGGCGTTGGTCTTTTCATTGACGCACATGTTGCGCTTGCCCACCATGTCCACGAAGTTTATTCCGAGATTGAACTTGGAGCGTATGGCCGACAATGACTCTACAGCAATTCTGTGCTGCGATATCTTCGGTGTGAGGAAGAAAACGTCAAGGTCGTTGTTCATTGCATATGTGAGCGCGGCGCTTATCGCGGCGTCGGTCTTGCCCACGCCTGTAGGAGCATTGATCAGTATGTCGCGCCTCGATGCCAGCGCTGCGGTTATGTCATCCATCATCTCTTTCTGGAATGGCCGCGTGCGCTCAAACCTGAACAAGTAGTCCATAGTAGTATTACTGCGCGAAGGGATAAATACGGGTTACAGGCCAGGCCGCAGATCGTGTTATGGTACTGCTGCTCGGAAGCTAGGTCAGCACGGCTTGCGCTTGCTATGCTGCAGCCCACACATAGTGCGCTTATAGTTCCTTCATGTTGCCTGTAGCGGACATCGCGCTTCGAACACCTCGCAACAAGTAATAAATATCTGAATTATTAATCGATTCATTGGGGTGCGATGATGCAGGACATAGCTGTGAAGGAGACTAATGTAGTAGGCGGGGTCGGCAAAAAAGCAGACGTGTTCCAAATTTACAAGAATGAGAGGAACCTTGCCCGAATCCTTAGAAAAGAGTGTGTAGATGTGTTAATAAGTAAGGATAGGATCAAGGAACTTGCAAACAAGATCAAATCCGATACAGATCTTTTAAGGAAAGAGAGCAAAGCGCTCGATTACTTCTTCTATAAGGATGTAAGGGACCCTTTTTGGCGTCCCAGCCTAATAGACGGCGTTCTTTACAAGGATATAGATTATAACAGGATTAAGCTGAGGGGGTTTGGACTGGAAGCTATATTTGTTGTTAGTAAGGAGAACGAGGAGCTAGCATCGAAACTTTTGATTGATATGGATAACAGCAGGGATAATGCAGTCAAAAGCAAGCTGGGCGAGTGCGAATTCAACCTGAGCAACGGAGGCGAATGAGCAGCATTGTCTCAGAGTACCTCGAATGAGGTTAGCGTACTGACTACGGCAGGGCTCTCGATGCGCTCTATCTTGTGCACCTCCGGGCCGTGGTATGTTCTAACCTCTATGTCCTTTATGAATTCTGAGAGCTGACGTTCGCTCGCCTCTGCCAGTACCTCTACGCTGCCGTCCTCAACGTTTTTTACATAACCCTTAACGTCATAGTGCTCTGCCATGCGGCGTACATAATCACGGTAACCTACGCCCTGGACGAAGCCATGCACTCTAAGCAGCACTCTCATTTAAGCACCCTAATTATTAGTGCAGCATAGCGCTAAATTTAAGGCGTTCGCAGCATTGGAAGCATACTATACCCTATTGTCAAGGGTTTGATAAACGTAGAGAGCGCCTAAGGCCTTGCCCCATGCAGTGCACGTGTATATTCCTGCACCTATGGGCTTTCGCCAAGATTTAAAGTTTAGCATTCGCATATCTTATTATGAACAGCGGTAGGAGCGTGCCGTACCTCGCGCTGGCTGGCGGCTTCATCGCAGTGATGGTCACTTTCTACTACATGGAGGTGCTCTCATACGCGGCCGGGGTAGATTCCGGAGCTGCCATTATACTCAATGCCTACAACGTAACCCCCACAAACACCATACTGACTTCGCTGGTCAAGGTGTCGTCGCTTCTACTTGCAGTGCACATAACATACATAATGCTGCCATTCGCCCTGATAACGTTTGCGATAGGAGTTCTCTGGCTTTTCTCGAAGGCACGTACCAGGCTCGTCGGCGGAGCCGAGGTGTTCTCAGCCTTCGCGTTCATGCTCCTTTCAATAATACTGAATCTTGACTTCAGTTTCGGCGCACTGCAGGTAGCCTCGCTGTACATTGCCGGTGGGCTGACACTGCTTGCGGGTCTGCTCGCCATACTCGAAAACTCCGGCAAGACGCACCATAGGGCGTCTAGCCCGATAGAGATAAACCCCAACAGGCCATACTCAAACATGCTGGTCATAGCAGATAGGCTCATCAGCAGGATGGAGGGCGAGGTAAGCATATTAGACATGCACTTTGACCCCAAGGCAATGGAAAACCTGGTAAGGCTCGCCGGCAGGAATGCAGGAAGCATCGACAGAATGCGCCTCCTCACGAAGGCGGATCGGCTCGGCAAGGATTTCGAGAAGAGTTACATGGATTTCGTGGAGGAGATGCGCAACCTGAAGATAGCGTTTGAGCTGAGAGTGATGAGCCCAGAGGATGCAGCACAGCAGCATGAAAGGCTCATAATGGACTCGAAAAGTGCGTACAAGATACCGCCACTCAACATAATAAACAAGAAGAGCGAGCACATCGTCAGCATAGACCATGCGCGTGCAAGGAGCCGCTTCGACTTCCTGTGGAACAGGGGGACCAAGTACGAGACGGTAATGAGACAGGGAACACAGTAGCGCCGAAAATTCACGAAATATCAAGAATGGTTTATTAAATTTTGCAGTGCAAGAATCTGTGCGTGTTCGAATGAGACAATTTTCGTTTACTGCCATTATGCTGCTGGTCTTAGCTGCTGGGCTGGCTGGTGCACAGGTCGTTGGCACAGCACAGATACATGCGCCAGCTGTTGTTCTTCTGAACAACACTGGCACTGTAACAGTAATCAACCTGACCGTAACACACGGTAATGGAGTAGTGACGGTGAGTGGGCCGGCGGAGGTAGCAAACAGCACGCTGGACTCTGCACGAACGGCCGCCGAGGCGGGAGCTGCGTTCCTGGGGCTTAACTTCAATTCGT
>JAKAST010000004.1 GCA_021828155.1 Microcaldota archaeon
TAATAACAGAGCTCAGCATGAATTCAAGGATATCAGTGGGAGAGCTGGCACGTAGGCTCGGCATGAGGAGGGAAAAGACGCTGTACAGGATAAATCAGCTCAGGAAGGTCTACAGGATAAAGTACACCATAGAGATGAAACCCGACACGTTCGGATTCTCGCGCTACTTAATTCTTGCACGCTTCCCCCATGGCAAGCCAGACCAGGAGAGGCTCAGGGCGCTTCTCGAGAAGAACCCGAGGGTGCAGCTTGCTGCAGTTGCGGAGGGCGATTACAACCTGCTGATATACGTGCTTGCCGAGAGCAACACAGCATTGGAAGACATGGTCTATGAGATAAGGTCCAGTTCAGTATTCGCATCATCTCCGGGCACATGGAACATCAGCTACCTTATAGAGCCGTACGGCTGGTACATGCCCTTCAGGGACGAGTTCTTCACCCTTTTGAAGGAGCGCATCTGGCGCAGGAGCAGGGACTCGCCGAGAAGGCAGCACGGCCAGCTCCTTCAGAGCGAGTATGCAGTGATGAGGGAGTTAAACAAGGACGCAAGCACCAGCTTCAGCGACATAGACAAGGAGTACGGCCTCAAGGAGGGCAACGCCCGCTACACCTACGAAAGGCTTCTAGAAAGACAGACAATAAAGAGACCAACAATCACAATGGAGGGCCTGCCAATAAAATACCTCAAGTTTATCTACCTAGTGCAGCGCAATATCCCAGCTTTCAACAGCACCAGAATTGAGTACCTCAAGAACATCACAAAAGAGCTCCAGTACCCAACAAACAGGTATGCATATGTTGCAGACGCGTCTGCGCCCTATGGCATCGTGCTTGTAGCGCCTGTATTTCAAGAGCAGGACCCTTATATGCTGCAAAAGGAACTTTCGGAAATGAAAGGCATTAGAGTAATTGGAGCATCTATAACAAGGGTGCTTATAGGATATTTCGGCCTGAGAAAGTTCAAGATGGAAGAGTCATCAAGTTACAAAGTAATGATAAAACTCACAGATAAGAAGACAACAGAAACCGCACAGTAAATGTCAGGAATTCAGCCTCCTCCTCCACTTCCTCCCATCTGTTTCACCAGTTACGCTTGTATGATAAGCTTTAAATATATTTCTAATCCAGCCATTCCCACTTCTGCTGCCCTTATGGTCTCTACTGCAACTATTCAGCTTCCTCCTCCACTTCCACTCATTGTCCCACTATTCAGTCTTAATCTATCAGTAGATACAATTCAGCTTCCTCCTCCATTTCCTCCCATCTATTTCACCACTATGACTATTCAGCCTCCTCCACTTTGTCCTCCCATCTGTTTCACCAATTACGCTTGTATGGTAAGCTTTAAACGCGTTTCTTTACACCTGCTTCCTGACGTTCTGCAGCCCTGAGCCTTCCGGCATGCAGTCAAAATGGGGGTTGGAGCCTGCCTGTAGGGGGCAGGCTCCGTCCTTACTGTGGGGGTGAAACAATTAGCAGGTTGGTCGCCTTGCCAGCATCATATTTGTAATAGACCTTGTGGCCTAGCTGAAGGCGCTCTATGGCGCCCATCTTGTGAAGCCTGTTGAGCCTCGCGCTCGCCGCGTTGCGGCCGTTGTAGCCCATGCGCTTCCTTATATCGTCGGCGCAGGCCATGCTGTTCTGCGAGAGCTGTATAGCCTGCAGGATCTTTGCGTCGACGTTGCTGATCGGCAGCTCCTTTACCGGGTCCTTCGCTGCCTTGACCTCTGTTTCATCTTCCTCTTCAACTGGCTCGCTCACAACGTTCTCCACCCTTGCAAGCATCTCGGACATACTGCTGAGTAACATTGTTGTGCGCTTGTTCTCATCTATCATGTACTTAAGAAGCGTAAAGAGCTGCGAGCTGGTCTTGTCGCTGCTCTCCTTCTCGGCCATCAGGCTCTTCATGTTTTCGTTTATGGCAGAAAGGTCGGAGAGCTGGCGCTTTATCCTGGTGAGCTCCGCAACCGCAACTTTCCTTTTGTCCATCGCACCACGAGCCTGTCACGAAACAAATATGCACCTATCATGATCCGCACATGTAAGAATCATGATTGAGTCACGGTAAGTAAGTGAAAATACACCTATAAAAAGCTTTCGCAGGCGCGCGCATAAGGGCGGATTAGCGGAATGCCCGCTGTTCCGCTATTTCTACGACGACAGGCTTACCTGGCCTGCGTCCCGCGCCAATTCCTTTTGCCCGGGCCCCTGTTGAAATCGCGCCTCCCGCCGCGGGGCCTGTAGTAGCTCTGCTTGGGCTTTTCCCTCTGCGGAGCCTCGTCTATGCGCCTTATGCTCTCATCGAGCTCCTTGAGCAGCTTGTCGGCTATCTGGTTCTTTGTGAAATAGTCTGCCTTAAGCGCTATGGCTATCTTACCCGCGTACGCCCTCGCATACCTGCCGCGCAGGTCGCGCCTGCCAGCATTGATCCTTGGCAGCTTGAACAGCACGCCGTACTTCGGGGGCTTGCTGCCGTACTTTATGTGCTTGAAGAGTGCCTTCTCCGCGCCGAGCAGCTGTATAGTGCTCGCGGGCATCATGGCCAGCCTCTCCATGGAGCCGGCCTTCGCGAGCAGCTCCGCGGCTATCTTCTCGTCGGTGAGTTTTGTGGTGTTTGGAAGCAGCCTCTCAGACGCCACCTTGAGATAGGCCTCGATGCTCTTCAGCGCTGCGCCCATGTCCTTGCACATGTGGGCGTAGCCTATGAGCGCCGCCTTCTCGTCGCCGTTCATCTGCCTGCCTATTGTCGCGGTGGCCTTCGAGTATATGCTATCAGCCCTCTCTTCGTCCTTTACTACGGCAAGTATGTTCTCTTTCGTGACAGATGACTTGTCGTTGAGTGCTATGGCCAGTTCTGCCAGCGAGTCTGGGTTGCTCATCCTGACCTCGGGGAAGTAAATGCCATACCACTCAGTGAGCCGCTCATAAGCCAAGTTGTAGGACTTGCTGGTTTCCCTGTAGGCGTTGACGGCCTGCATGAGCGCGTATTCCTCGCTGGTGTAGGCGTTCTTTATGCCCTCTTTCGCGGCCTTGAGCATGCGCTCCCGAAGCTCGTCGATGTTTCTCCTCTCTGCCAACATAACACCCAAGAATAGTAAGTATGGCTGCAAACCTTAATAAATTGGTTGCGGTGGGCCGCCGAACTACAAGCGGGCAGCACCCGGTGCCAATGCCGCAATACAGCTGCAATCCTTTAATATTGTTGCGGCAGATTCTATAGTGCGTGTTGCGCATGGACATGGAGGAGCTTGTAGCGTTCGCAAAAAGGCGGGGCCTGTTCTGGCCCAGCGCCGAAATATACGGCGGTGCGGCCGGCACCTACGACTACGGTGACGTTGGCGCACTGCTCAAGCGGAACTGGGAGAACGCATGGCTGGCGTACTTCGTCGACACCAATCCGGACTATCACCTGATAGAGGGCGCGGGCATACTGCCCGAGGCACCATTGGTATTCTCGGGCCATGCCGCGAAGTTCAATGACATTGTTGTAGAATGCTCAAAGTGCAATACCTTTTATAGGGCGGACATACTGCTCAGGGACTCCGGCGTGGCTGTGTCGGAAGGTGCGGGCCCGGCAGAGATAGACAAGGCGCTGAAGGAGCACCAGGTTAAGTGCCCCCACTGCAAGTCGACCGCCTGGATGCCGTCGAAGCCGTTCAACATGATGATGGACGTCGGCCTGGGTCCGGAGCGCTCAATAAAGGGCTACCTCAGGCCCGAGACTGCTCAATCCGCATACCTAAACTTCTTCAGGGAGTTCAACGTGCTGCGCAAGAGCCTGCCGCTCGGCCTTGCAATAATAGGCAGGGCGTTCAGGAACGAGATATCGCCGCGGCAGGGGCTCTACAGGATGCGCGAGCTTGTGCAGGCGGAGCTGCAGATATTCTTCGACCCTGAGATCTGGAAGGTGGACTTCAAGGGCATTTCAGGCAGGGAGGTGAGAGTGCGCTTATACGGGAAGACAGCCGACGAAACCATTACGCTCGGGGAGCTTGTCGAGAGGCATGGCATACCCGAGTTCTACGCCTACCACATGGGCTTGATAGACACGTTCTACAGGGACGTCATAGGCGTGCCCTCGGAAAAGCTGAGGTTCCTTGAGAAGGGCGGTAACGAGAAGGCGTTCTACAACAAGGTGCACATGGACATAGAGGTGTACGTGGAGAGCTGGGGCGGCTTCAGCGAGGTGGCAGGGCTGCACTACAGGGGCGACTACGATCTGACCCAGCATTCGAAGGGCTCAAAGCAGGATCATTCTGTACTCGTGAACGGCAAGAAAGTTATGCCCAACGTGCTGGAGCTGAGCTTCGGCGTTGACAGGAACGTGTGGATGCTTGTCGACGTGTTCTACGCCAAGACTGATGGCAGGTCCGTGCTGCAGATAAAGCCGTTCCTGGCTCCGTTCAAGGCTGCAATCTTCTCCCTGCAGAAGGAGCCGGAGCTTGAGAAGGCTGTCGATGGTATATACAAGGAGCTGAGGCCGCATCTGAAGCTGTTCCTCGACCAGTCGGGCTCCATAGGCAGGAGATATGCTAGGATGGATGAGATAGGGACGCCGTTCTGCATAACTGTAGACTACGACACGGTGAACAAGGATTCGCCCGACTACGGCACGGTTACCGTGCGCTCCAGGGACGACAGGAAGCAGGTCAGGCTCAAGACCTCAGAGGTTCTAGATTACATAAAGAAAGCAACCTCATTTGATCCATACGGCTTCTTCAGCTTCGGCTGATGCCCATGCACGAAACTCTATCCGCAACAGGGATTGGCGTCTCTCTGTTCGACCTTAGGCACACCTTCGAGAGCGCCCAGCCTCTGACGTTCTATGCCGAATACAATGCGCAGAGCAACACGCTCACATACACGAGCGGCGCCCACATAATAAATGTCGGGGCGAGCGGAGGCGTAGAGAAGGGCACGTTGCTTGTCGTGAGCAAGGATCTCGGCTACTCCGTCGCGGAGGTAACGAGGCGCTTCCGGCTCAGTGACAACATGCGCAGCGTATACAAGCGCATATCAACTGACAGCTTCATGCGTGCCAGCATAGAGAGGTACAAGGGCATGCGCCTCACCCTTAACGATCCCTGGGAGACAACCCTGTGCTTCATAATATCGCAGTTCAACAACGTCAAGCGCATAGGGCTCATAACGAAGAACGTAGTGCGCACGTTCGGGCCTGCGATAAAGGGCGACAATGACAATGTCATTGCCCATTCGTTCCCGGGCTCGGGAGATTTGGCGCACGCTACCATCAAGGAGCTCATGGCTTGCGGCGCCGGCTTCAGGGCGAAGTACATAAAGGAGGCCGCAGAGTACTGCACCAACAACCTGAGCCTGCAGGGCCTGCGCTCGAAGGGCCACGACGAGCTGAAGGAGGAACTTATGGGCATAAGCGGCGTAGGTGACAAGGTGGCCGACTGCATAGCGCTTTTCGGCTACGGCGACACCCGTGCATTCCCCGTAGACGTGTGGATGCAGAGGGCTATGGAGCGCATGTACTTCAAGGGCAAGAAGACCGGTGTAAGGAAGATCCATGAGTTCGCGGACAAGCGCTGGGGCGCATATTCGGGGTTCGCGCAGCAGTACATCTACCACTACGCGAGGAATGCGCGCATTGGAGTGGATGCCAAGCCGCGACTGGGCAAGTAATAAATATCTTCGAGAGCCCTATCAACCTGGAGGGTGGGTCATGCCTGGCATAACCAAGCTGATGGGCCTTGCGGCTACAGCTCTGCAGAGCAACTTCTCGCAGCTCAAGAAGCCATACAAGCTGAACTTCGCCATCACGTACTGGTGCCAGAGCAGGTGCCTCTCGTGCAACATCTGGCAGTTCAAGCCCAAGGGCGAGCTAACCATCGATGAGATACGCGAGTTCGCCAGGAAGAACAGGTCATTCAGGTGGATAGAGCTCACCGGCGGCGAGCCGTTCCTCAGGCCTGATATAGTCGAGATAGCAAGGGCCTTCCACGAGACCTCCAAGGGTCTCTACGTAATGACAATACCGACCAATTCGCTCTGCAGCCATGAGATGGTGGTGAGGCGCGTCGAGGAAATCCTCAATCTCGGAATACCGCGGCTTGCAGTAACGGTGAGTCTGGACGGCTACCGCGAGCTGCACGACAAGATACGCGGAGTGCCTGGCAACTACGACCGCGCCATAGAGATGTTCAAGCGCCTTAAGGAACTCTCCAGGCATCACAGGAACCTCTACGCGGTGTTCGGCTACACCATGAGCAAGTACAACCAGTGGCAGCTGGAGCGCACGTACACAGAGGTAAAGAAGGCCATACCATCAGTGACGCGCAACGACTTCCACATAAACGTGGCGCAGACATCGTCGAACTACTACGGCAATTCCGAAATGAGCCTGGTGGCCGACAACGAGGCTACGGTGCGCGAACTCTCGGCCTTCGTGTCGATGCGCAGGCGCGAGTTCGGCATTATAGGCATTGTGGAAAACGCATTCCTGCGCACGCTCCTCCAGTACCTCAAGACAGGCGAGATGCCGCTGAGGAGCCGCAGCTTGGATGCATCATTTTTCCTCGACAGTTACGGCAGCGTATTTCCGTCTATAATGTGGGACAGGAAGATAGCCAACCTGCGCGAGATAAACTACGACGTGTCGAGCGTCTGGCGCAGCGAGCTGGCCAACGAGGTGCGCAGGGACATAGCTGAAGGCAAGGAGCCCAAGCAGTGGACCGCGTGCGAGGCCTTCCAGTCATTGACAGGAAGGATCACAAGCCTGATAAGATAGCAGATAAAATAGCAGTGGCAGGCAGAGCCTGCCAATAAAGCAATTCCCGCATAGCAAAACAAAAAGCCAAGGCCTGTGATTGCTTGATGCGGGCAACCTAATTTTCTATACTGCGTTTTTGCTCTTAGTCTGATTCGTCCTTTACGGCGGCCTCGATCTTGGCCATAGTCTCTTCGTCTATATGCTCCATGTTGTGCGCCGTTTTGGCGTGCTCCGCCACCTTCTGCATCAGCTCGTCCTCGCTGTCCGCCTTTGCCGTGAAGTCGCACTCAAGGCCTATGTCTCTGCATGCAAATGTCTTTGCCATTAGTTTTCACCGTGCTGATTTGGAATTTAAGTCTTATTAGGGCTTGCATAGCTGGCGGGAATAAAAAGGTTACAAAGAGGTAATGAACTCAGAGTGCAGGGGGTGAGATTTGAACTCACGAACCCCTACGGGACCAGGCCCTGAACCTGGCGCATTTGGCCATGCTTTGCTACCCCTGCATTGCAGTGTATTGTTGATGCAACAAATATAAAAGCTAACTGCCATTTTGTAAATTGCATCGGCTCTGGGTGTGCTTTTCATGGCCAAAAGCAAGGAGATAAGCGTTGCCGTGGCTATGGCCGTCGGACTTGGCGCAATAATAGGCGCCGGCATATTCGTGCTCAGCGGCACAGCCATAGCGCTGTCCGGCGCCTACTCGCTTATAGCCTTCGTGTTCGTCGGCATCGTGGCCTTGCTGGTGGCCTTCGAGCTCGGTGCGCTCGGAATGATCATGCCCCACGCAAAGGGCGCTGCGTATTCCTATGTTTATGGCGCATTCGGCAGCGAGATGGGGTTCATAACAGGCATAATGCTCTATTTCAGCTTCGCGACAGCGGTCAGCGCAGTAGCCCTGGGCTTCGGCTCATATTTAGGGAGCATGCTGGGCGTTGCGCAGCACACGTATGACATAATCTTCGCGATGGCGCTGATCCTGGTGCTCTCCATTGTCAACATATTCGGGATAAGGAAGGCAGCCAAGGCCGACTCGGTACTAGTCTCAATCAAGCTCAGCGTGCTATCGGTGTTCATACTGTTCGCAGCGGTATTCCTGCTCCTACATCCACATGTACTCCAGACCAACTTTGTCACGCCGGTATCAGAGCAGGGCCTGGGCGCCATCTTCGCAGCCAGCGTTGCAATATTCTTCGCGTACACAGGTTTCCAGACAATATCGACGTTCACCGACAGGGTGAAAGGCGGCCCTGGCAAGGCGGCCAAGGCCATAATACTTTCGGTAATCGTAAGCCTGGTGGTGTACGTGCTGGTAGACGCGGCGCTGATGTTCCTGGCTCCGGCAGGCTCCTACAGGATAGCTGCAGACCCGCTGGCCTTTGCACTGAAGAGCGCCTCGGCTCCGTTCTGGCTGTCCATTGTGGTTGACATAGGGGCGCTGATAGCTACTGCATCAGCCACTATTGCGATGATAATGGCGTCATCACGCACTGTGTACCAGATAAGCAAGGACAGCCTGCTTCCCGGCGTGTTGCGGAAGTACAATGCAAAGCGCGATGTGGCTCCCAACGGCGTAATAATTACGGCAGTTGTCGGGATAGTCATGCTTTTCTCGGGCAACATCTACATAATCGCAGCGATAAGCAACTTCGGCCTGCTTTTCGCGTACATCATGAGCAGCCTTGCTGCCATACAGCTCAAGCGTGTCCACGGCGACGCCCTGCGGCTCCCTGCGCATCCATATTTGCCATTGGTGACCATAGCAGTGCTGCTGGCCCTGATTGTCGGGATGCCCAAGGAAGCCCTCATACTCGGCTCTGCTATGATAATGGGCCTCATCGTGGTCTATTACTTCTTCAGGGTGTATGAGAAAAAGAAAGTAATACGGATAAAGCTTTTCAAATAGATTAATGCAAATTAATGCAGCTTAATTTTGGTGCACCAGATGCTGATCGGAATAATAGGCGCCCCGAATAAGGGCAAGAGCACGCTCTTCTCAGCCATAACTTTGCACGACGTGGCAATCGCCAACTATCCATTCACAACCGTAGACCCAAACAAGGGAGTAGCGTACGCTACTGCTACTTGCCCCGAGACAGAGCTTGGCCTGCACTGCAGGGCGAGAAACTCTATGTGCATAAATGGGGTGCGTATGCTGCCGATCAACATCGTAGATGTTGCGGGGCTTGTGGAGGGCGCTCACGAGGGCAGGGGTATGGGCAACCAGTTCCTGAACGACCTCTCAACCGCTGATGCATTCCTGATAGTTGTTGACGCGAGCGGCAAGACCAGCAGTTCCGGCAATCCGTGCGACTCCTGCAATCCAATTGACGACGTCACAATGGTGAAGGACGAGCTGATAGAGTGGGTTGCCGGGATAATATCCAGCCACATGCGCGTCATCACGCACAGCGCCAACGGACTCGAGGCCCTAGAGAACGTGCTATCCGGGCTGAAGCTGCGCCGCGGCGACATAGAGCGCGCGGCCGCGAAGCGCTCCCTCCCGCTCGACAAGATAGAGTGGGACGAGGATGGCATACGCGCTTTCTCCGAGGAGCTGCTCTTCAGCACCAAGCGCGTGATGGTTGTGGCGAACAAGTATGACGAGCCCGGCGCAGAGCGGAACTTCGCAGAGCTCAAGAAGAACCTGGGCGAGGACGCCGAATGGGCATCCGCAGCCATAGAGCTAGCGCTAAGGAAGGCCGCGCACCAGGGCGTGATAGCGTACGAGCCCGGCGCAACGGAGTTCAAACTGCTCAAGCCAGATGTCTCGCAGGAGCAGAGGCGTGCCCTCGACTACATGGCAGACTTCATAAAGCCTGGAGGCACGAATGTCCAGAACATAATAAACAAGGCAGTGTTCGGGCTTCTGGACTGCATAGTCGTATACCCTGTAGAGGATGAGCACAAGTACACGGACCACTTCGGAAACGTGCTGCCTGATGCAATACTCGTGAAACGGGGCTCGACCGCCCAGGACCTCGCTGCAGCGATCCACACGGACCTGGCGCAGGGCATGCTGTATGCGATAGATGCTCGTACTAAGATGCGCCTGGCCAAGAACTACGTGCTGAAGAACAACGACATTATAAAGATAGTGAGCACGGCTAAGTAACCTATAAAAACGTTCACTGATAAGAAAAGTTGATACAGATGGCTTCTCTATACTCGCCCCAGTCTCAGGCCGGCGTGCTCAGCTTCTATGATGCGCCGTCTAAGGGGCCCAGGATGAACCCGAAGCTAGTCATCGCGGCAGTTGTGATAGTCGCAGTGATGATAATACTGATAAACCATCTGATATACTACTGAGCGCGAGTCCGCTCACGCCTGCCTGAAAACGTCCTTCCTGACTTCTGTCACGTCCCCATTCTCAGAAAGTATGTAGAGCACAGCCCTGACGCCGTCCTCATCAATGCCTACAGTGCGCGCTATGTCCGAAACACCAACGCTCTTCTTCTCTATTGCCTTAAGTATGCCAGGGCTGTTCTTGTTCAGGAAGCCCCTTGTGGCGATGTAGAAGCGGCGGTTGAATGCCCTCGTGCCTAGTACAAGTCCGCGGCGTATGCTGTCCTCCATCGCCAGCGAGACGTTCTGCGCCTCAGCCTCGGTCGGCACCACTATGAAGCCGTCGGTCTCGAGCTTTTTGATGTACTGCTCCGCGCCCTCGGCCGCGAGCTCGCTTGTTGGTTTGAACTGCACAGCAGCGCCTTTCTTCTGCTGTGCTTGCTGCGCTTCCGGCTTCTTCCTCATAAGGAACCTGTCGTATATGCGCTTGGGTATGCTGTACCTTGCAGTGGCGCCGGCCTTCGAGAACAGCTCTACGAAGCCCTCCTTCATAAGCTTCTGCAGGATCAGCTTCTCCTGCGCGCTGAGCAGGCCGTTCACTTTATCCTCAGTTCTGTCGTTATACCTTAGCGTATCGAGCTTCTTGAGCACTGCAAGCTCCTCAGGCGCGGGAATGCCGGCCTGGCGCTGCGGCAGAGCCTCTGCGGGCGCCTGCTGTTTCCTTGCGCCCCCTAGCTCAGTAAGCAGCTCGGTTATGTCGCTCTTCTTGGCCAGTATGTAGTACCTGTCGCGGTACTTGAAGAAGTCGACCTCGTCACCCTCCCTAAGGTCCAGGCCCTCCTGCACGTCTCTTGGTATGTAGACGATAAGCTTGTCCTTGCTGCGGTAGATCTTCGACATTCCACCCCCATGTAAGCATTTTTAGTTGTGAGCTGCAAGAATAATATCATGCAAAGCTTAAAAGGGTTTACAATATACACGAAGCCCAGTCTGACCGTCGAGGAATCATATGCCCTTTATGCTAATGCCGCTGCGCTTGGCGCGAGCCAGGAGCTGCTGGAAGAGAATGCCGGCTTTGCAGTCGCTTCAGCTCTTATGCGCAAACACCGTCAGGACCGCATGCTGTTCGTGTGTGGCACCGGCGGCAAGGGCTCTATAGGGCTATCGGCCGCAAGGCACGCCTTGATGCATGCCGAAGTCGAGGTAGTGCTGATAGGCCAGCCATCAGAAATCGAAAAAAAGTCCACGCGGCTTAACTACGACCTGCTCGACGATCTGCTCGATGTTCACATTATAACGCGGGACGACATCCAGGAGTTCAGGCGCCTAGTGAAACAGACCGATGTCATAATAGACTCGATAATGGGCGTAGGGATGAGGGGAAGGCTGTCATGGCTTGCTATTAATGCAATAAAGGTCATAAACAGTTCAGGCAAGTACATAGTATCTATAGACGTACCTAGCGGCATCAACGCAAATACCGGCGCTAGGAACGTGACGGCCGTGGAGCCGGACCTCGTGCTTGTAATACACAAGATCAAGGTAGGAGTTGAGGAAAGCATCTCCTCGCGCTCCGTTACAGTCCTTGATGGATGGATTCCAGCTACGGCCGAGCTTTTCACCGGTCCTGGAGACGTCATGCTGGCTACCGAGCCGCGGTCGCTGCTTACTAACAAATATAGGAACGGCAGTGTGCTGATCATAGGAGGCAGTCCGGTGTTCAAGGGTGCCCCGGTTCTCAGCGCCTATAGCGCAGTGAACGCGCTTGCTGCCCTGCGCACAGGTTCTGGCTACGTGACGCTGATAACCCCAAAGTCTGCAACGCCCTCGCTGCAATCAGTGCCAGCGGAACTGATCGTCAGGCCGATGTCATCGAATGCACTGCAGTCCCAGGACATCGACACGATTAAGGACATAAAGCACGACGTGCTGCTATTCGGTTCCGGAATCGACATAAACCTGACCGATTACCGCACCCTTAAGGCGCTTCTCGAATACGAGAAGGGAGTCGGCCGGCCTGTTGTTGTGGATGGAACCGGCCTGAGGCTGCTCGCGAAATACAAGAATCTAATTACCAGCAACATGGTGCTCACGCCACACGATGGTGAATTCAAGGCGCTGAGCGGCATAGATACGCAGGACGTTCCGCTCGAGAAGCGCCTGTCGGCCGCAATAGATTTCGCAAAAAACTACAGCTGCACGCTCGTCCTGAAGGGTCACGACACTGTGATAACCGACGGCAGGCTGCTGAAGATAAACAGGGCCAAGACGCCAGCGTTGGCGACGATGGGCTCAGGCGACGTGCTGGCTGGGATGATAGCAAGCTATTCAGCCCTGCACCCCAAGCTGATGGACAGTGCAGCTGCAGCCGTGTACATACATTCGACCATAGGCGACATCCTGTATGCGAAGAAGGGCCTGCACATAATAGCCGACGACATAATAACAGAGCTACCTGGCGTTCTGCGGCAGTTTGACGTAATAAAGCATTGAGCGCTGACACCATGAAATCCCCGTATGCAGAGGTCAGGAATGAAATAGCAATGTTGCTGGAGCGCGCGCTGAAAGACAGCAACTACACATGCGATGTACTCCCGACCATAGACTGGTCGAAGGGCTTCGGCGACATTACATCAACGTGTGCATTGAAGATAGCGAAGCAGATGTCGCTCAGCGCGGTTGACGTAGCTAACAGCATAGCCGCAAGGCTCCAGAAGGGGAATTACATAGAGAGTGTCACAACGGAGAACGGCTTCGTTAATATAAAGCTTAACAGGGACGCAGTAGCCGAGCTCTTGGTGTCAAAGGTGCTCGAGGAGCGCGACAGCTACGTGCGATCAGGCATCGGTACGGGGAAGCGCGCCATAAGCGAGTACATAAGCGCCAACCCTATACACCCGCTCCATGTCGGCCAGGCCAGGAGCGCGCTGCTTGGCGACGTAGTTTCGAACATATACGAAGCGTGTGGCTTTAGTGTGGAGCGCGAGAACTACATAGATGATCTGGGCCGTCAGGCGGCCGAGGTCGTATGGGGAAGCGCGCATCTGGACGTGCTTGGCATAGGCCCGCAGGTAAGCGAGAAGTACGACCACTACCTAGGCAAGATATACGTAGCAGTGAACGAGTACGCGAAGAGCCATGACATAGAGGGCGAGATAAACGACGTCATCATGCTGATGGAGCAGCCTGGCACGTACGAGTCTAAGTTCCTTAAGGAGATGGTCGAGCAGTTCATAAGTGCAGAGTATGCAACTGCGTTCAGTCTTGGCGTATACCAGGACGTACTGGTATGGGAGAGCGAGATAGTGAGGAACAAGCTCTTCGAGAAGGCGATGGAGCTGCTCGAGGAGAAGAATGTGGCAAAGAAAGTGGCTGACGGAAAGTATGCCGGCTGCACGGTCATAGATTTCAACGATGTGCATGACCTTCCGCCAGAGTTCTCGAACCTCAAAGAGGACATGAAGGTGCTCGTCAGGAGCAATGGCACGCCCAACTACGTTGCGAAGGACATAGCATTCCATCTCTGGAAATTCGGGCTGCTTCCGAATACTTTCAGGTACAAGGAGTTCATACACGCCCAGCCAAATGGCAAACCGCTTTATACAACAGCTGATGACGGCACCCCGATGGACTTCGGGAATGCGGACATAACCATGAATGCGATAGACGCGCGGCAGAGCTACGAGCAATCGCTAGTGAAGCTGGCCCTCGAAGCCCTCGGATACCGCGATAAGGCGATGGGCTTCAGGCACCTCGCATATGGGGTAGTGGAGCTTGAGGGTTCTGTGGCGCTTGCCGGCAGGAAGGGCACGTGGTTGGGCTATACTGTTGATGACCTTGTGCGCGAGGCCCGTGAAAAGGCTATGACGCTGATAGGCACCAGGTTTCAGCTGAGCGACGAGGAGCGCGAAAGGATCGCAAAAGATGTAGCGCTTGCAGCCATACGATTCGAGTTCCTGAAGCTATCGCAGGAGAAGAAGCTTGTGTTCTCGTGGGAACGTGCCCTGAACTTCGAGGGTGCATCTGGCCCGTACTGCCAGTACATGTTCGCCCGCGCCTCGCGCATACTTGAGAGCGCAGGCTCTAGCACAGTCACGCGCGCTGCGCACATCTCGCTGTCGAGCGATGTGGAATTCAGCCTGGTCAAGCTTCTGATGCAGGCCCAGGATGTGCTGGAAAAGGCCTGCACCGAGACCAAGCCGAACATACTGATTGACTACATAACCGGCCTTGCAGCAGAGTTCGCGAAGTTCTACGAGCAGAAGCCGGTATTGAAGGCGGAATCGGCCCAGGAACGCGACTCCAGGTTGGCGTTGGTCAGCGCCTTCAAGCAGGTGATGGGCGGAATGCTGAAAGTATGCGGCATAACGCCAATAGAAAGGATGTAAGCGCCTCGCAGCAAAACTTTATAAAAGACCGAGTGGAATTATTGTTTGCTTATGCGGGCCCGTAGCTCAGCTTGGACAGAGCGATGTCCTCCTAAGACAAAGGTCGCGGGTTCAAACTGGCCTAATGGCAATAGACTCGATCAGTAGGCTATGAAAATCCCGCCGGGCCCGCTCAAGCGATGGTGGAACCATGGAGAAGAGAACAAAGCAATCAAATGATCAGACAAAGGCCCAGAAGCAGGAGCCGGTTTTTCTGGTCAAGCCTGCATCGAGGCTCGGTGGGCTCGACTATCTGCACGTCTCGCTGATAGCGCTCGTTGTGATCCTGGTGGCGCTTGCATTCGTGCTCTCTAACTTCAGGGGCACAGTTGTATGCGCGTCTGGCGTGCTGAACGGTACATGCGTCACGCCGGTGCACAATGCATCGCAGGTGCGCCTCGCAGCGGGGCGCGTGCTTGCGGCGTACTCTACGGTTAACTCCACGCTAGCGCTGCTGCCCTATTATTCATTCATAAACAGCTCTACAGTTTCCTACATCGCAAACCGCGGTGAATGGCTTGTAGTCATACCATACCTCGATCCGTTCACCAACGAAACATTTAACATGTCAATGCTGCTGTACGACTCAAACCTGACGCTCGCGCAGCCTTTCATCCAGACCATAGGGCCGCGGCTCTACTCGAACAACAGCGTAGTGGCTCCAGGAACAATAGAGTTGAGCGGCAAGAGCTACTGCTCATACACCCCGCCCATACCTGTCTACCTGATGGTGGACCTGTACGCGCCCGGCGCCGTGTCCAGCATAATGCAGGCGATAAACCTATCTAGGCTGAACAGCAAGGTCAACGTAAGCTACGACTTCCTGTTCTCATCTTACGCCATAAGCAAGTATAGAACATACGGCGTAAACACGACCCAGCTGCTAGGCGGCTACCTCGCCTGCGCCTCTGCGCAGCCCAAGTTCGGGCAGTTCATCGACAACCTGAGCACCGTATACTCGGGCGAGCCTCTCAGCGCCGTGCTGCTGTCCCAGATCGCCAGCTCGTCAGGGCTAAACATATCGTCATTCAACCTCTGCATGGCGAACATAGCGCCGGCGCTGGTGCACCAGGCGCAGCTGGCCAGCTTCTACAACGTTACCGCAACCCCTAGCTACATAGTCAACTGCAAGTACTCTACCATACCGCAGAGGCTGAACAGCACTGTGGGCTATGCACTGAAGCAGCTTGGGTCATGATTTGATGCATATAATAGTTGGGATAGATACCGGGAAGACCTCAGCTATCGCCTGCCTCGACCTGAACGGCAGGCTTGTGCACTCGGCACACATGGCCGATGCAGGCGTGAGCAGGCTTGTGAGCGCTATACAGGCGGTAGGCGTGCCTGACGTCATTGCAACTGACAAGCCAGAATCTACAGGTCTGGTGATCAGGAAGGTCAATGCCGCATTCAATTCGGTGCTGTATGCGCCTAGGAAGAGCATACCCCTGAGCGAGAAAAAGATTGCAGCAAAAGAGAACAACATAAAGAACCCGCACGAGCGCGATGCGTATGTTGCAGCTATGGGTGCATACAACACATATGCCAACAAGCTCAAGCAGGCCGAGCGCGCTGCAAGGGAGCGAAACGTCGACGATATAGATGCGCTGAAGTCTAAGATCATACACAGGTACTCCATGGACGAAGCAGTGCGGAACAGGAAGGCGAACAGGCTACAGCGTAGCAATTAATTAAGACATTTGCATCCATTTAGTTCGGACCCCTTCACGGCGATATATTGCAAAAGCTCAAGAGTAGGCCTGCCCAGAGATCTAGGTCGGACACGCTACGCGCCAGGCGCGTGCTCTCAAGGGTTAACCTGCTATCGATAAAATCGATGCTGTTCGCCATAGACTATACCCTCAAGGCCGCACCAACGGTGTTCGTCAGGGAGAAGGAGAAAATTGAACGCGACAAGAGAAGGCTTGCACGACACGCGAAAGCGCTTCACACCCTGGCAGACAGCCACTATGCATCGCATCATGTCGATCCTTCAGAATCGTACAGGGCCATTCGCACCGGCATAACCGCATACGTCAGCCTGTTCTATGATGCGAATCCGTCGGAACTCGACCTCTACATAGCGGAATGCAAGGCGTCAGGCCCAGGCAAGAGGCTCAGGCCGGAGCAGAACATGCTGCTGATACCCGCCTTGATGGCCAGTAAAGGGAAGCCGAAGAGCTCAGCCATAGCCATGCTACTCTCCGGGGTTTACAGTAAGCCCTTCAAAGCCCTTTACGATTCCAGCAAGGCATCATTGCACATGGAGTTCTTCAAGCGCTCCATAGCCATAGCTAACGCTCCGAGTGCTTCGCTGGACAGCTTCTCGCAGACGCTCGACAGAATGTCTGCTTTGATAAAGAGCATCGATGCGCAGGATATACGCCCTGAGGAAGATGATACGAGCAAAGAAGAGTTCATGGAGCAGCTGCTCAAGCTGAACGACGAGACTGGCGTAGACACATTAAGCCTTCTCGAGGAAAAACTCATGCCCTACGAATCTGTGAACAGGCGGGTTATGAGGAAGTGAGGCACAGCTCCTCTATTTTAAATATATTGTTGCAAAATACAAACGTGGAGCTCCTATCGTCTAGTCCGGTCAAGGACACGGCCCTCTCAAGGCTGAAACCCGAGTTCAAATCTCGGTGGGAGCATCGTCTGGCGTGGAGCCTTTGATTAAAGTATTAAGTCAAAAAAAGAAGTGTTTAGAAAGGCGTTAAAAAGTTAATTTTAACGTTTCGGTATCAGCATTCAATTTTGCATTTTATTTAACCGGAAATTATGACTAGGCATTTTAGGGGTGTTTTCTATTATCTCAGCTCCATTAAGCTCTTTATATTTCTTTGCTAGCTCTATAGCATCTCTTTTTAGTACATTAAATATGGAAACCCATCTATCTAAGATTTGCTTATTGTTAAAATACCATCCATTCAATGGAATTTTTGCATTTCCCCCCATATCTATGTCATTTGGTGGCATTTCAACCTCATCAGGTAGCGCAAACAAGAAAGGAATCTTGTTTTCACTCTCTTCTATTGCTAAATAGCTTTTCTTTAAAAGTATCTTATTTATCTGATAATAGTCTTCTTTAAATATTGTCTTGGATGTAAAATAGTAAAGTAAGGGGTCGTAAAAATCTTCAAGTTGCTCCTCGATGAATCTTCTTTCATCTCCTTTCTTTGCAATATAGTAGGTAATCAAGACTAAGAGAATAGTAGCTATCGCTAAAACTACGGTGCCATAAGCAATAGCTAATTGTGGTGATGAATTAGTATAACTCACTATAGTCTTAGCCATAGTAATTATTATGAATATAAATACAACTACAACGATGGTTACAACCACTCCCTGAATAATAGATTGCACCCCTGATTGTAATCTTGATCTTAAATTTTTTCTGTGCATGAAATAATTTTAATAATTATAATACAAATACCTTTCCATTTTATGGAGTTATCCAATAATTCTGCTGATTCCTAAGGTTTTTAAGCCCTAGATTGCATATTGTTTTTGGCGACAATATGTAGACCTATATAGAGATTGTAGAACTTGTAATCTAGTGTTGGTAAACAGGGAATGGGCTTCAGCATATTTGAAGGCAGTGATGAAGGTCTTAACCGACTTATCACAACATTTTAACATAATTCACATTTTCTGAGGTTTATTTGGGTTTCTTATATATCATATTTTCTATAGCAGCATTAGACCGTATAGATTAATAGTAAATAAAAGGTATACACTGCAACTGCCAAGAGCAACAGCCAAGATATACGAAAATAGACAATATTATATCTTTTCCGTTTGGAGCCAGTCCACCTAAACGCAGCTGATAGAATAAGCAGTATTGCGAATATCAAACCTATCATACTAATATGCAGTTTGAATAAATATACCAAAGCATTTGCATTTTGAGTACTATTAATAGTTGTATTTTGAGTAAGTGTAATTCCACTAACTATCAAAACCAGGGAAAAGAGGAAGACAACTATCGTAAAAAAATTACTGTAAAAGAGCCGATCTTCATCATTTTGAAATGGGTTAGATTGCTTTTTCATATTCAGACACCAGTACCTTTAGTTTGTCTCTTCATTTTGCCCATTATTAGCTTTCTGACTTTGTTGTTTACAAACACTATATACAAAAGTGCTAATCCTACTATTATACCTCCTATAATACCTGGCACTTGCCCTGCAAGAGATTTAGCAATAACGTATGTTGCATAAATCAATACAATTGATATAATTATTAACTTAAAATAAGAAATGACTAAATTAGTAAGAGCATCAGGGTTATTAGCCATATATCCTATTTCTACAATTAAATTTAAATGTGTTTCTAAGTATTCCTTAAATCTGGAGATATGTTCAAAATGGTTTCTTTATATACAACCCCAGCATCGTCTGGCTAACCCTCAGACTTAAAGAACAGCCAGTTGTTTTTTGAGCCGCCAAATGACGTCTTGATTAGCACGTACCTGCCCTTGAGCCTCCTGCCCTTCAGGTTGACCACGATCTTCTTTTCGCTTCTCTCCAGCGTATCGAACGTGCCCGTGTCCCAGATCTTGACTGTGCCAGCGCCGTAGTTGCCTTTAGGTATGGTGCCCTCCCACAGGCCGTAGAGGAGAGGGTGCGGCTCAACGCGCACTGCGAGCCTCTTCACTCCTTCTACATTCGGTGGCTCTTTAGGCAGCGCCCAGCTCTCGAGCACACCATCAAATTCGAGCCTGAGATCCCAGTGCAGCCTTGTTGCATGGTGTTCATGTACCATGTACAGCGGCCGCGGAAACTTCCTGCCGGCAAGCTTAGGAAGTATCTGGTCATAGAAGCTCCTGCCAGCGTTTTCATCTAAACTCATACTGCCACCGCATTGCGGCTACGTGCTGTCAATCATCCTCTTGTAGGCTTCGAGCACCCTGCCCATGCTTAACTCGTTGTCTATGAATATTGCCGCGTTTGCACCAATGTGCCGTGCCTGCTCTGCGTCTGAGTATAAGCTATAGAACTTGTCAGCGAAATCCTCTATGCTCGAATGATTGTACACCAGGCCGGTGCGGCCGTCGCTTACCAGTGTGGTCTTTGGGTTGTAGCTTATTACAGTATTTATCTTTTCATTTAGGAGCACGGGAAGACCGCATGCCATTGCCTCAAGTATTGACCTGCCCATACCCTCCCAGTTGGATGTCGAAACCAGGAAGCCTGCGCTGTTGTACAGCTCCACAAGCCCCGGGCCGTTTTCCACGAAGCCCAGGAACGTTATGTTCTTTTCAAGGCCGAGGCGCCTCGCTAGCTCCTTGTAATGCTGCTCATCAGGGCCTGTGCCGGCTATCCTGAGAAGCTCGGTCTTAGAGAGCTCCCTATGAAGCTCGACCACGCGCTTTATCCCCTTTATCAGGAAGCTCACGTTCTTCTGTGTCTCCTCAAGCCTGCCAACGTAGAGCGCGCCGCTGAATTTTTTCTTGGAGCCCAGCCTCTTGAATATCTCGTGCGGCGCCCTGGGCACGTACTCTATCTTGGTGGTGCGTGTAAAGAAGCGCTTAGCGTATGCCACCTCGTCGGCGTTTATTGCCACGTAGTATGTCAGCCATTTCCTCATCTTCCTGAACATGTGCAGCTCATAGGACTTGGAGAAGAAGTCCCTGACTGCCTTCCTTGCCCCTGCGCTGGTGCCGGAGCCTGTGAGCATCCTTTCAGATCTGCTAGGGTCGCTGAAGAGATGCCCTCCGTAAGCTACCAATCTCTTCGACGGCGAACGCGCATAGTGGCCCATGACGTCCGCACGGTCCGTGTAAATGGTAGCTGCACTTCCATGCGCCCTTATGTACCTCTCTGCTGGCAGTACATCCCTTATAGAGTTCAGCAGCAGCACATCATACTCCCTTTTTGGCAGCTCCTTCTCAGTTACATACGATACGTCGTTGCCGAATTTGGAGAAATCGCCGAACGCGTCTACCCTGTAGTTATGGAAGCTCTTTAGGTACTCGTAGATGCTGTATGTGTCTTTGGCCGCTCCGCCAATTGTCTTGAACGAGCCGCTCTCCATCACGAGTACGTTCTTCATCTCAATCGCTTCGGAAGAGCCTCAGGAGGGATTTGAACCCTCGACTTCCAGTTTACAAGACTGGCACTCTACCACTGAGTTACTGAGGCGCTATACGCACAAATAATACTTCTAACATTTATTAAAATGCCTGTCGATACGCTCAGCGGCCCTAGTCCCTTACCATGAACTCGTCGAGCCTGTCCCTCATTCTCTCCCTTTCGCGCCTGTGCTTCTCCAGGAAGGCGTTTATGCGCTTCGCCAGATCTGCCTTGTGCTCCCCCGCCAGCATCGTGCCATTCCTCTCCGCCTCGAATATAGCGTCAAGCTTTTTGTCGTCAGGTTCGAACATGTACCTGTAGTTCTGGCAGACGACGCACTTGTCAGGGTCGCCGCCGTGCTTCCTCTGCAGCTCCGCGGTTGCCTGCTGGCCCGTGAACATCTTGTTCACCTTCTTCCTCACTGCCTCTTCGTTATCGTGCAGGTATATTGTATCGGATTCGTTGCTTGCCGACATCTTCGAATCGCCGCTCACTCCTGGCAGAAACTTCGCCTCTATGCTTGCGGGCTTGTAGTAGCCGAGCTTGCCTATCACGTCCCTCGCTATCCTGAAGTGCACATCCTGGTCAACAGCGAGCGGTATCAGGCAGGGCACGTTGTGGCCCTCCTCGACGCTCTTCAGGAACGCGGGAACGGCCTGCATGCTGGTGTAGAATATCCAGCCTATGTTGGCCTCATTGGTCATGCCGAACGCGTCCTTCACCATTGAGAAGGTGACGCGCTTCGCGACGCGGGCCGCCTGCCTGTACATCGTCTTAGCGTACTCTGTGTCGAGGAATATCTTGGTCTTCTTAGGGTTGAACCCAAGCGCTGCTATGTTGAGCGCCGCATCGTACGATAGCCTGTGTGTTTCTTCGAGCGGCACGCCTCTGGAAAAGAATTTCTCCTCGTCCGGTATCTGTATGTAGGCCTCTGCGCCGAACTTCTCCTGGAGCCATTGCGTCAGTATGAAAGGTACGAGGTGCCCTATTGTCATCGGCCCGGATGGGGCAATGCCCGTGTAAAGGTAGAACTTGTTGCCCTTCTCGTACTCGTCGAGAAGCCAGTCGAGCTCCCTATGCGCGTAGTAGATGTGCCTGCGCAGCATGAAGTGCAGCTCGCCGGTGTGCTTCTTGATGCGCCTCTCCAGCTCGTCGTCAATGATCTTGAGTCCGAAGCGCTTGGCTAGCACATCGTAGTCTATCTTGCCCTCAACCTTGTAGGGCGTCACGCTGAAGTCGCCGGCCATCGAATCATTGATAGATGAGGCAGCAAAGCTTTATCAATGTGAGTGGGAAAACCCACACTCTTTAGAGGTGGGATGAGAGCGAACCGCAGAATAGAAATGTATATAAAATTTAATCGCATAGATAACATGGTCATCTTGAAAAAGACATACAGATATAGGGCGTATCCTTCGCAGTCACAGAAGTCGGCACTCAACCGCCAGATGTACCTATCGAAACAACTCTACAATCTCCTTCTTGAACAATCACAAAAGCACTTCAAGGAAACTGGAAAGACATTCACGAAATACGACATGAACAAATGGATAACAAAACTCAAGAAGAAGAATCTAGAATTCAACGAACTCTATTCGCAGGTCTGCCAGAACATCGCAGACCGGGTTTCAAAGGCATACCAGAACTTCTTCAGGAGAATAAAAGAAAGAAAACATGGAAAGAAAATCAAGGTCGGTTTTCCGAGATTCAAATCATACGTCTCTTCATTGACATACCCGCAATCTGGATTTAAACCAGAAAAGAAGAAGGTTTTCATTTCAAAAATCGGAAGAATAAATTTCGTCAATCATAGGGACATGGAGGGAAAGATAAAAACAATGGCGATAAAACAGACAAAATCGCAGGAATGGTATATCACGTTTTCGGCAGAAAATGAGGAAACACCACCGTTCTCGAACAATAAACCACAGGTAGGGATTGACTTGGGGCTCAAGGACTATGCAACCTTGTCGGACGGAACGAGGATTCCAAATCCAAGAATCTCGAATAAATCCATAGATAAACTGAAAATGATTCAGAGAAGGCTTTCAAATAAAAAGAAATCAGGCAAGAACAGAAGAAAAGCAAAGATAAAACTTGCGAGGATTTCAGAACACATCGCAAGGCAGCGGGACGACTTCCTTCACAAGACATCCCATCATCTCGTAAATTCATACTCATTCATTGCATACGAGGAACTGAAGATTGCAAATATGATGAAGAATCATCATCTTGCAAGACAGATTACAGATGTTTCTTGGGGAAACTTCATCCAATACCTCTGCTACAAGGCTGAAAGTGCTGGTTGCAGGGTAGTCGGAGTGAATCCAAAGAACACCTCTAGAACGTGCAGTGATTGTGGAAATATACAGGATATTGAATTGAGTGAACGGACATTTCTCTGTCAGAAATGCGGAATGTCAAAGGACAGAGATTTGAATGCCTCAATAAATATCCTGACTACCGCAGGACTTGCGGGAAGTAACGCCTCTGGAGACGTTGTAAGACCTCAACTACAGGAGGCAACCGTCGTTGAATCAGGAACTACACTTGGTGGTTCAAGATGACCAATCAAAAAGCCACCATTAGAAGCCCACGACTTCAGTCGTGGGAGGATGTCACTTGCTTCTGTGCAGGCGCTCAGCCCTCGTACTCGTTCGGAAGGGCCTTGAGATCGTCCGTCGTCTGGATCTCCCTTCCTTTGCCATCGATGGTATAAGCATAGAGCTTGCCCGGAACCTCGCCGCTTGTCTTTGCGTGGCTTCCGTCGCAGAATGGCTTGTGCCTGGACAGCCCGCAGGCGCAGAGGTGCACCTCATAGTTCAGGACCTTCTCGTCAGAGGCCAGCTTGTCGAAGCCCGGCAGCTCGCGCATCTTCAGCGCGAACGGATGGTTTCTGTCGTGTCTTATAACTCTCATGCATATCTGGTTGTATAGCTTCGTAAATTCTTATAAACCAGAGCAAGCTTTTCTACGACGCTGATAAAAGCGCTCAGTTGCCCCTGTCGGCCGTGCCGATCTTGCAGCTCTTCGGCTTGAGCTCGTCTATAACATACTTCAGCGCTAGCTCCGCGTTGCTCTTTGCGCCGCACGTGTAGATGTCTACTGTAGCATACATGCTCTCCGGCCATGTATGCAGCGCGATATGGCTCTCCTCAATTAGTGCTATCACAGAGACACCGCCCTCAACGCCGTTGAGGCTGCTGAACTTCTTTGTAACGAGCTCCAAGATGTGCATGTTGCCAACTTGCGCCGCTTTTATCACTACGGTTGTGAGCCGGTCAAGGTTGGCAATGAGCCCGCTATCAATACCATACAGGTTCGCATAAACATGTTTACCTATTACCTTAGGTATCTGCTTTGTGGTTTGTACAGCAACTTGGTTTTTTGGCATCTCCTTTTCACCCGGGCGTTTGCCCGCGAATGATTCATGCATTTCATGATTATGCTTAAAAGCATATGCCCGCGTGCCATATACAATAAATTTCGCGCCTCTGCCGCCATCGGTAGATATTTATTAGTTAGTGCGTCTAATGTAATGGTTAGCAGTGACTTGCGGCTCTCACAGCCTTTTACGTCCGCATTGATGGCGCTTTACATGGGGAAATTTCCGATAGCAGATGCTGCCCAATCCAAAGTCTGGATCTGCAGGCGGTGCAAGGCCAGGAACAAGGCCGGCAGCGATACGTGCCGCAAGTGCGGCTACCACGCTCTGAGGCCAAAGCGCAAGAATACGCGCGTGAAGAAATAACGCTGAGTTTTCCATGAAACAGAGGTGCTAATGTGGCTGATCTGAATCCGACCGAACAGCTTGTGATGAAGGCTCTGCAGGAGCTGGGCGCAACGAAGGACGCTTCGATAAAAACTGCAGACGACATAACCAAGAAGTGCAACAGGCCAAAAGGGCTCGTCAACAATACATTGGTTGCACTGGTGCAGAAAGGCGTTATAAAGCGCGTCGCACGCGAGAAGGCCTCCGGCTACTACATACTAAGCGGGAAGTGAATCCATGGACGTTCCTGACGAATACATAGATTTCTCAGCCAAGTACAAAGACTGGATATCGATAAAGAAGCTGGCAATACGCCCTGATACCAAGCCAGAAGAAGTGGTTTTCCATTTGGCTGGCGTGCGCAGCACCATAGACGGTCGTATGTTCAAGCTTCTCGGCATAAAGACCGATGTGCTTGATGCGTTTGCGGCAAGCAAGGCCTCCGGCATGCGTGCCGGCTACTCATCGCTGGGGCAGGCCCTGCAGCATGTCGACAGCGCAGAGGCCAAGAGAGCCGTTGAGGATGCTTGCGATAACAAGACGCTGGTTCCGTTTGCTAAGACCTATCTTCTCAACAGGCTCATAACCTCGCTGAAGCTCGATACAAGCCTTAGCCAGCAGGCGATGTCAAAGGTGTTCCCATACCTGAAGCCGCCTAAGGCGCCAGGTCGCATGGGCAAACCAAAGGCGTCTGTCTAACTTCTACTGATTTCTAATACCTAGACCGTATCTCGGCCATATTGCTGCCGTCTGAGTATGCGCCCTCCCATGTGCCGTCGTCATTTCTCTTCCTTAGATAGAAGCCCTTTGGCAGACGGCCCGGATCTTCAAGTCTAAGCAAGCGCACGTCCTTCTCTATGAGGTCGCTGTTCTCGGTCTCCATCATGCGCCTTGCATCGCCCTTGAGCAGGTTGCTGTGGACCTCGGCATACTGCGCAGCATCAAGCGCTATGTCCTGTGCTCCGAACGTGACTATGACGTTGTCTTCGATCATCTTCCTGCTCGTTGCGGCAAGCTCTGCATAGAAAGCCTTTGCTATGAGCCCGCTGCCGTAGTAGGCCAGGATGAAATTCGTGCCGTTGCCGTGGAGCAGCTCGCTTGCCAGGGCGACGTGCGTAGAGCTGGCGTAAGCATTGCCAACCTCAGATGGCAGAACAAGCGCATTCCTTATGTTAAGGCCCTTTATGAAGGCCTCGAACTCCGGCCGCGGCACGCTTCTCTTCCTATTCGGGTCAGACAAGTCCGGTGCGTCCCTGAGCCGCTTGAGCCAGCTCCAGTAGGCGTTTATCTCCTTGTCGTTGGCTATGTAAGCAACTATGTCTTCGTCCTTACCATTGAATGCCCTGAGCTTCTCTCTCATGATGTCTGTAAACTTCTTCCCGTCTATGGGGCTCTGCCCTATGTCCGGCCGGCTCTGTAACTCTTCGAACAGCTCCCTGTTGTACGTCTTCAGGTAGTGCTCGAAAAGGAAGCCCGCGAAGTATATAGCCTGCTTAGGGAAAGGCACATGCCCTACAAACGCATCTATCTTTGCAATCAGGTCGCTGCCAGAATATGATGCGTACCTGGCCTCGAGGTCCTCGAGGGCCTCCGCCACGGCATATACATAGCCTATCTCAGAAAACTTACCGTACACCTTCGGATTGTGGTTTCCGAACTTCGTGAAATCCGGGAACTGTATAGTGAACTTGCCGTAGCCTATGCTGTAATCTATGTTGAGCAGCCTTGGGTTCTTTGTTATCCAGTAGAGCGTGGCTGCGGCGCCTTGCGTTGCCTCCGCATTGGGCGCCCTTACGCTGTCATATACCGCGGTGTCGGTCGTGATTATAAGCGCCGACTCGTTCCTGCTGAATGTGTAGGCTGCGAGTATGCTCTCCAGCGCATTCGACATGGACAGCCCAGCGCCTGCGCATGCAAACGTTACCTGCTTGAGCTCGATGTGCCTCAGCATCTCAACATACGGTCTGTATTTATCTTCGTTCTCGTTGAGAAGCCTCGAGGTCGCCATTGCCAGCGCTATTACTGCCTCGGGCCTGCTGAAGTCGTCGTTGCTTTCTGTGGCGTAGTATATTGCGTTTATCGGCTCTGTGAAAAACTTTGCGCTGTCTTCCTTGCTGCCCGAGACATTCTTGATGAACTCGTATATAGAATTGGCCGCGAGCGTGACGTTGCCCTGCGAATAGGTGGGCAGGCGCGCCTTGTTTACGCCTATGCCGTCGCGCGTCTTTCCGGGCGAGCTGTTCGTTACAACGTCCAGCACCTCGTTCGGCACGAAAGTATCGGGTGCTGTGACTACAATCTTGTCTACGCCTATTTTCGGCGCATGCTTTGCATCGATCGTGAGCTCCAGCACCTCCTTACCTTGCTGTGGTGCCATGCCTGATACGCGGGCCGTTACATTAGTGTGCGTTTCAGCAATGCGCATGCCATCTACGTGCATGACGTCAAGTCCCTCGACCTTGCCCGCTGAACTGTCATTCGCCGCCTTCATATCCTGAGTTGCCATCATGGAATCGCAAAGGGCTTGGATGCTAACATTAATAGACGACGAATTATGATTAGACAATTAGCGATTATATGCCAGCGCCCATGCAGACTAGTCTACATGAATGACCGCGGGTACGTGATGGCCAGCAAGTCAAACGCTACGCTCTAGTACAGCGGCCAATTGCCAGAAAATACTATGCGTTTCTGCTGAACCTTACAGCAGGCAACTACCATGTGATTGTGCTGACTAGTTCCGGCATTGTGCAGGAAAACTCTGTGAAGTGAAGCATACGAAGCTCTCGCATATGGCCGTCATGCATATAATAATCAGATTCCCCCAAAGGGAAAAAAGAATGGTTTTCAAGCCATTCATTTGGGATTTCTCAGAAATGGCTCAAGCCTTCCCAGATCCCATTTGCCTGTCTCTGCAGGCACACCCTCATTGCCTGGAATGTGTTCCTTGAGCAGCCCGGCCAGGCCCGGCTGCTTGTCCTTCGATTCATTCATCTATTCACCTAAGCGTGAAATCGAAGGCGTGTCTGCTGATTTGGCTTGTGTGTATTAGTTCCGCGTACATATTTATGTTTTTGCGCTGGGAGAAAATGCGACCTCCGGGATTTGAACCCGGGTCGCTGCCTTGGCAAGGCAGTGTCCTACCAGGCTAGACTAAGATCGCATGCAAACTTTGACTGCAAAAAGCAGTATATATTATGCGTCGTCATTTTAAATCTTGCGCCGCGGTGCGAGAGCTCGTCCGCATTGCGCCTTCACTTATTCACTGGTTTGAAGAGGGGATCGGTCTTGAGAAGCAGCATCTGGCCCTCCCCAATTCTGAACGTGGTCGCAACAACCTCGTCTATGAATATCTCATTAGTGTATGGTGTACGGTTGTTCCCCACTGGCGGCTCGTCCCCCGCCATGCGCAGCAGTTCGGCGTTCTTCACCACCATGCTAAACGCGTACCGATATCTGAGGAACGCGGTGTCAACTAAAGGCATAGTATTGAACACGTTTCCTACGAGCTTGGGCCCCAACGCATAGCCTATGTAGGCGCTGCCCTTGATCGAGTAGTTCGGGTGCACTACGCTCTTGGTGTCAATCACACCTGATATCTGCTCTATCTCGGGCTTGCCTGACTCTCCGAGGCGAATCAGGTATTCCTCCTTGCCTGAATACGGCTTGTGGATTATTCGGCTGTTCGCAAATAGCATGCTTTTTGCCATCGAAGCACTGCTTGGCACATGTGGGTGATAAGATATATAGAGCTTTTCTATATCCCAACATCATGCTTCCTGTTTGACAATGTTCATCGATAGCCAAAATGAATTGCCGCTGGTCGGATTTGAACCGACGACATTCCGGTCTTCAGCCGGACGCTCTCCCACTGAGCTACAGCGGCATAATGTGCTTCTATTATTTCTCGATTGTATTTTAATACTTGCCAATGCGTCATCTCACAATTAAAAGCCTTCCAATACAACTAGTAGTGAATGGCAGATTGGACGGAGCTAGTCCCATACTCGGGGCTTGTAAACACCTCAGGTTTAGAGCCGCGGGCCTACCAGCTCAACATAATAAGGAGCGTGCTCTCTGGCAAGAACAGCCTGGTGGTACTGCCTACCGGCCTAGGCAAGACGCTCATTGCTGTATTCGCCATAGCCAAGGCCTTGTACGAAGGCAAGAAGGCCATAATCCTTGCACCAACCAAACCGCTGAGCGAGCAGCACTACAACTCGCTGCTCAGCCAGCTCAGGGTCGGCAGCGAGAGCATCCTGCTCCTCACAGGCGCCATAACCGGCGCGAAGCGCAAAGCATTGGAGGAACGTGCAATGGTAATAGCGGCTACGCCCCAGACCATAGCCAACGACCTTGCATCGGGACGCCTCTCGCTGGACGGCTTTGGCATTGTGGTGTTTGACGAGTGCCACAAGGCGGTCGGCAGGTACGCATACACGTACGTCGCAAACGAGTGCAAGCTCAGAGGCGTGCAGTTGCTTGGCCTTACTGCCTCTCCAGGCAGCGACAGGAGGCGCATCGGTGCGCTCATCGAGACTTTCGGCATACAGAACATAGAGATACGCGGCTCGCTGGACGGCGACGTGGCACCGTACGTGATGGGCAAGTCAGTGTATACACAGTACGTCGACAAGAACCCCACGATAAACGGCATACTGATGCGCCTCAAGCCAGTCATAGACGAGCATATGATGCGGCTGCACTCTATGGGGCTGAGCCCTTACACTGCGTTCGAGCGGATGCCCAAAGGCAGGCTCATAGAGATAGGCAGAAACATCGACAAGATACAGGCCAAGAACTACAAGTTCGGCGCACTGCTGCACTACATATACGTGCTGCACCTCACGCACGCGTACGATTTGCTGGCTACAGAGGGCATATACCCGTTCCTGAGCTACATGGATGCGCTGCAGGGCAGGGAGAAGAAGAGTAGGAGCGTCGAGGGTTTGCTGAAGAACCTTAATGTCGTCGAGGCCATAAGGCTGGCGCGCAGGGCGCAGAGTGCTGGTGAGGAGCACCCGAAGATGGCGAAGCTCATCGAGCTCATGGCCGGGCCGCTGAAGGGCAAGAGCGTAATAGTATTCGTGCAGTACCGCTCCACAATAAAGCGGATTGCCGAGCTGCTTAACGCAAACGGCGTGAGCGCAAGGCCGTTCGTCGGCAAGAAGGAGGGCGTGACGCAGGAGCAGCAGAGCGGCGTGATAAGCGATTTCCGATCCGGCGCATTCAGGGTGCTCGTCGCGACATCAATAGGCGAGGAGGGCCTTGACATACCAAGCGTCGACGGAGTGGTGTTCTACGAGCCGATACCGAGCGAGATAAGGAACATACAGCGGAAGGGCAGGGCCGGAAGGATAAGGTTCGGCGAAGTGATCATACTTGTCACGAGGGACACGAGGGATGAGGCCTATCTGATGGTATCGCGCGTGCGGGAGAAGCGCATGGTGGAGCTCGTGTACCGCATAAAGGAGAGCATCGAAAAAGGAACTTATAGGTTTGCGGCAAAAGAAAAGCGGGGTCAGAAGAGGCTGTTGTGATGCTCAACGTAGACGTGCTGTTCGCGTTCCTCGCAGGCATAGTGTTCCTGGGGTTCATACTCAACGCCCTGTTCGACAGGCTCAGGATCGCTAGCGTTGTGCCCCTCATGCTTATCGGCCTTCTCATCGGGCCAGTTTTCAGGGTCGTGAGCACTGGCCCAGGGAGCACCATTGCGCAGCTGACGCCTTACGTCACGGCCCTTGCGGTATCGTTCATACTGTTCGACGTTGGGTTGAACATGAGGTTCTCGCGCCTCAGGCGCGTCATAGTCACAGCTACAAAGTTCACATTCAGCCTGGAGATAGCGACAGGCTTGGTAGTGGCGCTGGGCGCATTTCTTGCGATGCACTTCGCTTTCGGGTGGTCGCTAGCCGAGTCGCTGATATTCGGGTTCGCCCTGTCCGGCCCGAGCGCAGTCATAGTGCCGACGCTGATGAAGCTCGTGAAGATGTCGGACGACATGAAGACCACGCTGCTGTACGAGAGCATATCTACCGACCTGCTGGAGCTGCTCGTCCCGATAATGCTGCTGCAAATAATCGTCAGCTCCAGCGCGGGACTCGGCGCGATCATCGGCGGCGCCCTTGCATCAATAGTGCTTGGCGCGCTCTTCGGTTTCGTATCTGCTGTTGTGTGGCTCTGGGTGCTGAACAGGTTCAGCAAGG
Organism: Microcaldota archaeon; assembly: GCA_021828155.1. Taxonomy (GTDB): domain Archaea; phylum Micrarchaeota; class Micrarchaeia; order Micrarchaeales; family Micrarchaeaceae; genus JAMCYM01. The sequence continues at coordinate 30,502 of JAKAST010000004.1, forward strand.
TAAGCAGGAACTACAGCTGGATGCTCACGATAGCAATGGTGCTGGCAACGTACGGCATAGCCTCGCTGCTGGGCCTGAGCGGTGCCATAACAATATTCGTGTTCGGCCTGATATTTGGCAATCTGGGCTCGATGCGGCCTAAGGGCACCATAGCGCACGAGCCAACGTTCGCGGAGCGCTACCTCTCTATGCCCTACGACATAGAGCACGTGCGCGAATACCAGCGCGAGATCGTGTTCTTCACGAGCACATTCTTCTTCGTGTACATAGGCATGCTGTTCGGCGCCTCGCAGCTGAACGCCACGATAGTTGTCATGGCCCTGCTGCTCACCCTCGTATTCGTTCTGATGCGCATATTGTTCGCGCCTATGCTGAAGAGGTACATGCGCGGCAGCACCGTGCACAGCCCTGAGGGCTCCGTAGTGCACTACAACGTTGCCAGGGGGCTATCCCCCGCGATAGTCGCAACGCTGCCGCTCGCGTACGGCATAGTGATACCCTCGTTCCTCGACGCTATATTCCTGGTTATACTGGTAAGCAACATAGCTGCTACCGTGGGAATTTTCGCATTCTACAAGCCGGGCAACGCATCGCAACAGGGGCCCAAGCCCGAGCCCGCAGCTGTGCCGTAGCGCCTCGCAACATATTTATACAGCTCAGGGCATATCTTAGCGGCGAGCCGGTGCACAGGTATGTCAAGGGTGCGAGAAGCGAGCGCGAACTGCTGGATATATTTCACAGCAATGGCTATTCTGTGATGCGCTCAGCGGGCAGCGGCGTCAATGCTGTGAGCCCCGACATAATCGTGTTCAGGCAGCGCAGAGGCCTGGCGTTTGAGTGCAAGGCCTGGAACCGGACCAGCCTAGCCATAGAGGCTGATAAAGTCGAAGTGCTGCGCAAGTGGGAGCTCGACACAGGCATGGAGTTCTACATTGCATGGCGTATGAACGGCAAGGGATGGTTTTTCATAACGCTGCAGGAGCTCAACAAGGCGGGAAAGAACTACACGGTAACGCAAAGGAGCGCGTTATCAATAAACAGGCGCATCGAGCATCTCCTTGGTCCAGCTCAGACTGTGCCGCAGATCCGGCCCGCAGCACAGGAAAATCGGCCATAGGCAATACTTATATATCTATCCGGACCATATTCCTCTGTAATAATCAGCAAGTGTGTCTGAAGCAGTAGCTATGTAAGTGCTTAAAATGTGGCAAGGTGCAAAAATTCATCCTTATCGTCGTGTAGACGATGGCCCGTCTGGCGCCGTTCAGGCGCGCAGGTCAGGCCCTCAATGCCTCCCGGCAGCAGCGATGCTGCCTGTTTAAGCCATGTATAGCGCAGCTGATTCTGGCACACTGCAAGGGTGTCAACATGGCAAAATCATACATAGATATAGTCAAGTATATGGTAGAGGCAAGGTTCGAGATTTCCGGCTCTGTAGAAAAGCCCGACATAATAGGAGCGGTCTTCGGCCAGACTGAGGGCCTTCTGGGCAGCGACCTTGACCTGCGCGAGCTGCAGAAGAACGGGAAGATAGGACGCATAGAGATCGAGGCCGGCAGCTCCGGCAACAGAACCTACGGCAAGTTGCTCCTTCCCTCTTCGCTCGGCAGGGTCGAGACATGCATACTTGCTGCTGCTATAGAGTCTGTCGACAGGGTTGGTCCGTTCGACACCTCATTCAAGATAGAGAAGATCGAGGATACCAGGAGCGAGAAGCGCACGAAGGTCATAAACCGCGCCAAGGAGCTAGTCAAGAACCTTCTCGAGACCGTGCTGCCAGACAGCAGGGAGATAAGCGATCTTGTCGAAGCCGAGGTCAAGTCTGACACGGTGGTGATGTACGGCCCAGACAAGCTGCCCGCCGGCCCGGACGTGGATAAGAGCGACGACATAGTGATAGTTGAGGGCAGGGCAGATGTTGTGAACCTGCTCAAGAACGACGTTACGAACTGCGTCTCAATAGGCGGCGCCACGGGCACTGTGCCGAAGAGTGTGGTCGACCTGTGCAGCAAGAAGGAGGTTACCGTATTCCTCGACGGTGACAGGGGCGGCGACATAATACTGCGCAGCCTGACAAATGTCGCAGAGATAGACTTCGTGGCCAGAGCACCCGACGGCAAGGAGGTGGAGGAGCTGACGCGCAAGGAGATCATAAAGTCCCTGAGATCGAGGGTGCCGTACGAGCAGTCCCGCAACCACGGCCAGGACAGGCAACAGGGCCAGGGGCAGCACTTCAGGAACGACCGCAATACGCGCTTCGAGCAGCAGCATCAGACGCAGCACCCTGAGATGAGGCAGACGCAGCAGGCGCAATACAGTGAGCAGCAGCCTGCCAGGCCGACAAGTGCTGTGCAGCGGACGCAGCAGGAGCAGCGCCCCGCGCAGCAGGTATACGAGGGCGTACCAAGCCCTTCTGAAATATCCAACAGGATGGAGAGGCGCACACCGGAGCACGAGGAGCAGCGGGAACGGCAAGCACCGCAGCGCTTTCAGGGCTCAGGCTCTTTGGGCATAACGCGCATAGGTGCAGAAAGGCCTGAGACTGGTGCAGAGATCGAGCATGTCGACTTCGGCCCGAAGCCGCAGAATGCAAGTGTGCAGCCGAATCCAGCACACATCGCGGCGCTTAACGAGCTCAAGAACACGCTCAGGGGCAGGCTGTATTCAAAGGAGGGGGCTATGATTTCTGAAATACCAATAAGAGAGCTGATGCAGGCCGTCCAGGACACGAAGGATGCATACTCTATAGTATTCGACGGCATAGTCACCCAGAGACTGATAGAGCTAGCGTACGCGAACGGGGTGCGCGAGGTGTACGGCACAAGGGCAAGCCAGATATCCAAGAAGTACCCCGATCTTCTCATCTATACAGGCGAACGCGGCGCCCTCTGAACGCGCCAGCGCCGCTTTTACGCCGGGTAGCCTCCAGCACCGCAACATTTATAAGCCAGAATGGTTTAATTTTAAACTAGTTTAATTTTAAACCATGATATCATGGCCTATGGGAAAACTAGAGGGGCACTCGGAATGCGCGATGGCCTGATGGGCAGGGGGTTCATGGGCAAGGGCCTCAGGCAGTTCGTGATAAAAGCCGTACTGCTCGTGAAGATCAGCCGCAAGCGCACCTATTCGTACGAATTGATGAAAGAGCTCCTAGTAACTGTGAAGGCGCGCCACATCGATACCGACATGCTTAAACTGAAGAACGAGGTCTACAACTCGATCGCGTCACTGGAGCGGGCTGGCTTCATAAGGTCTTCAACAGATTCAAGCTGGGGCAAGACACGGAAATACTACGTGCTCACGCCTAAGGGCAGGAGCGCACTGCGCACGATGCGCAAGACTATACACGACACAGTAAGGGGCATGAGTCAGATACTCAGATAGCGATAGCATGGCCAACATAGTAGAAATAAGCAGTGTTGTCAAGAAGTTCGGCGACTTTACTGCAGTGGACCATGTTTCGATATCGGTGAAAGAAGGCGAGATATACGGAATTCTTGGTCCGAACGGCGCCGGCAAGACCACCACCATAAACATGCTGCTCGGTATACTGCCCATAACATCAGGCGCTATACACATAGCTGGCCTTGACATAGCGAAGAACCCCGAAAAGGTGAAGCAGCTCATTGGCATGATGACCCAGGAGACTGTTGTTGAGACCGACCTCACGGCGAGGCAGAACCTTGAGATATTCGCTGCGCTGTACCATATAAGCGAACCGCTCAGAAGCAGGCGCGTGGCAGAGGCGCTGAAGGAAGCCGAGCTGGAGAAGTTTGCCGAAGTCAAGGCGGGCACGTTCTCGGGCGGCATGCAGCGCAGGCTTGAGCTCGTCAAGTCCATGATACAGGATCCCAAACTGCTGATACTGGACGAGCCCACCACCGGCCTGGACGTCCAGAACAGGCTCAGCATGTGGGAGCGCATACGCGCCCTGAACGCATCAGGCGTCACCATAATCCTGACTACGCAGTACCTAGAGGAGGCCGACGCGCTATGCGACCGCATAGCCATAATCGACCATGGGGTGGTAAAAGCTATAGGCACCCCATCCGAGCTCAAAAGCATGGTCAGCAAGGGCAACATACTAGAGATAACGTTGAAGCTTTCCGATGCGGAGAAGGCATACCGTGCGCTGAAGGGCAGACTCAAGATACCACTCGAAATCAGGGGCGACCGCATACTCGGCAGCCTGGAGAAGGCAGATTCAAGCGCCATAAGCAATGCCATCTCGATACTAGAGCGGGAACACATACAGCCCCTTGCGATAGGCACGCACCTGCCGACCATGAACGACGTATTCGTAAAGCTCACCGGTTCGGCGCTGCGCGACACTACAGGCGAGCAGACGAGCAGCATGATAAAGATGAGGCACGGTATTCCGAGGTAGTTGCATGAGCTTCCTGGGCGACACATTAACTCTCTACAAAAGGGAGATGCTGATATTCACTAGCAGGCTTAGGACAAACGTGATACGCTCAATAATGTTCCCGCTAATCCTGATACTGCTGCTCGGCAACATAGGCAACAGCTTCCAGCACGTGCCTATAGCTGTTGTGAACTACGCCAACAACCCCGCCGCAACATCTTTCATAAGCGCATTGCAGGCGCAGAACACGCTGTCTATCATAGATGTAGCGCCGCAGGACGTAGCCCTGGCCGACGTCGCAAACAACAACGCGGTGCTGGCCGTAGTGATACTGCCGGGCTTTCCTGGGCATCCTGGTGCCCCGCCGGCAATAGACCTGTACTACAGCAACACGCAGGTTACAGAATCGGAGACCGCCCTTCAGGCTGTCGAGTCAGTCGCATCATCTTATGGCGCCTCGATAAACGGCGATCCGCCTTCTGCCGTATCCCCCTCGCAGCTATCAAGCACATTCTCGCTGCTGCCCCTGGCAGGCGCCACGAGCACCTATAAGACATTCCTGATCGGAGGCATAATAATCATGGTAGCAGCATTCGGCGCGATGTTCGGCGGCGGAATGTCAATAATAACAGACCGCTCGCTCGGCAACCTAAAGGCTTTCCTGATAACACCGATAAACAAGAATGCCATAGTGCTGAGCAAGATACTCTCCGGCACAACGCAGTCAATATTCTCAGGATTCCTGGCCCTTGGCATAGGACTACTGGCCGGCGCTGGCGTTGCTATGGGCATAGTGGGCCTTGCATGGATAGTCCTGATAGTGCTGCTGCTCTCGCTTGGGTTCTCCGCGATGACCGTGGCTATAGCATCGAGGACCTCCAGGCCTGAGATATATGCGATATTCGCCCAGACAATAACCCTGCCCCTCTGGTTCCTTTCCGGGGCATTCTTCCCGACATCGTCGCTCCCATCATGGATATACCCGCTCAGCGTGGTCAATCCGCTCACATATGCAGCGAACGGCGTGCGCGACGTGATGATGGCGGGCGTGTACCCGCTAGCATCCGCAGCGCTGGACCTCTCGATAGTCGTGGCGTTCAGCCTTGTGATGATAATAATTGCATTCAGGACTTTCAAGAGGACGATATAATGATCAGCAAAAAGATGAAAGGCGAGAAAATGAGATATGAAGCAATGGCAATTGGTATGGCGGCTCTTCTGCTGCTCTGGACAGCTGGCGCGGCAAGCGCGCAGTCTGCAAGCTACGTTTCAGGTGCGCTGAGCCTCGCAAACCTTGTGGTGAGCCCTCAGCCAGTCGTAGCGGGTTCCAACGTCACAGTGCAGTTCCAGCTCTACAACGACTATTCGAACTCGCTGCAGAACGTTAACCTTCAGCTTGAGGCCCAAAATCCAATAATAAATGTCTCACCATCGCATACCTACATTACTGACAGCATAGGACAGGGGCTGTTCGGCAGCATAGGCTACAGCATATTCACGTACACGTTCCACATACCATCCTCGCTGCCCGCAGGCCTATACACTATAGATGTCATAGCGACATACGAATCCTCGGCTCCGTCGGCAACCGGCATAACGTCAAACAACGAGCCAGGCGAGTCCGAAATGCCTATATACATCTACGTCTACGGCACGCCTAGCATATCAGTTACAGCTACGCCCTCTCCGCAGATAACACCGGGCGCCACCTCGCTGCTCGCTTTGACTGTAGAGAACAGCGGCACGGACACCGCCAGGAACGTCAACATAACACTCCAAAGCCATGACGGGCTTGAGGTTGCAGGCTCGAGCAGGATAAGCCTCGGCTCCTTGGCGCAGGGAACCCCGGAACAGGCGAGCACCTCTGTATACGCGTTCGCCAACATAAGCGCTGGGATGCACTACCTGCCGCTCAGCATAACGTACTCCGCTCCGGACGGCATGCAGTACGTGCAGAACGTCAGCCTGCCCGTCAGCGTGACCGTGCCTGAACCTGACATTGTTATAAGCATGGCCGGCTCGGAACCTGAGCAGCTCTATGCAGGCTCCAACGCCAGCCTTACGCTTCTTGTGCAGAACATAGGCGACGGAACAGCCAAGAACGTGACCATCAATGTTGAGTCAGGCAGGTACCTGATAGCAGAGGGCGCCGCCTCGACATTCTTCATAGGCTCGCTGGCTCCAGGCGCAACAACTACTGAGAGCGCATTCGTAAGTGCAAACAGGACTTCTGGCAGCGCACCATACTACCTGCCGGTCAATGTCTCATACCAGAACGGCGATTACTCATCTAAGCAATCATCGATGCAGTACGTGCCTGTGAACATGCAGAACGCTGCGATATTCAACATAACCTCTGTGACAGATTCGCTTTCGCCCGGCGTTTCGTATGCGCCTGTGACCTTCACAGTAAGGAATACGGGCTCGGAGACCGCGCAGTCACTCACGCTGAGCCTGCAGTCAATATATCCAATAACCGTGATAAACTCGAACAACTACGTTAATAATCTAGCTCCAGGGCAGGAGGCCAATGTGACATTCTACGTCAGCGCAGACTCGCGCGGAAAGCCCGGCGAGTACCCTGTTACGATATATGAGCAGTGGCGCCAGCCGAACGGTGCCGCTAACCAGCAGTACTCCTCATCAAACGGCTATTATGTCACAGTTGGTTCGGGCTCCGGAACCAGCTCCAATGCTGTAGAATCTTATATCACATATGCAGTGGTCGCGGTCATAGTGATCATTGCGATAGCAATGGTGCTACGCCGCAGGCGTGCAGGCAAAGGTGCGAAGCCTAAGAAGGCGAAGGAGTAGCAGGAGTAGCGGGCCGTAGCAACTAAAGAGCCAACGCCTGCTGCGCAGGGCGCTAGCAGTCAGTACTATCTGACACAAGTCTGTATCTAGAAATCAGATTGCAAGGCATTTGGCTGCCTCAAGCAGAATACCCGACTATGATGCCCAGCTCAGTCCATAAGTTTATAGACTTATAACCAAGGAATATATTGGGGATTGAAGTGAACGCAGGTGTGATGAACCTATTGGACCCCGTGCTCAAGAAGTACAACGTGCCCGAGTGGCTGAAGCCGTACTTATACGAGTACGCGCGCAAGGACCCACTCAACGCGATCAAGCGCGCTACAAGCTTCATAGACGTGAAGAGGAAGAAGGGCGTGGTTACGAGCAGCTACATCAAGCTGCCCAACAACATCACCTTCAAGACCGAGAGCGTTGTGCACATACTGAGCCTCTTTTTCTACGGCGAGGAGGAGGCAGCCAAGATATCGAAGGAGTGGGCAGTGGGGCACGACATGCCAAGCAGAGATTATGCCGAGCAGTTCAGCGGCATGGTCGAGATGTACGAGAAGCATCTGCGCGCCATAAAGAATCTGCTAAGTGGGATGGGCTACAAGCCAACCGAACCCACCAATGAGGTGCGGGATGTATTCGCCTACATGCGCACCATAGAGGGCTGGCCGGAGCGTATGGTTGCTGCAAACATACTGCTCAAGCAGTCATACGGCGCAGCTTTCGGCTCCACATTCTACAAGACCTTCTACTTCGTGATGCCGGAGTTCATGCGCTCGTTCGGCAAGGTGTTCAATGATACGAACGACATAGCAGTTCGCGGCGCGGAGCTTGCCGCCGCAGCTGTCAAGTCAAAAGCTGTTCCCGACGCGCGCCTGGTGGAGCTTGCGGAGGGCATGCTCTCAAGGGTCGCGCGCTCCATAGACGCTGAAATGCCGATGGCCACGGCCGCCGGCATAAGGAACGAGGCGGAGCTGCTGCGCAGGCTGGCGATAGCGTATCCGCTGCACACCCTTAAGGAGCTAGGCGTGGGCCTCGACATGGAAAAGGAAGAGCGTGCCATATCCGCGATGCTTGGCAAGCCCAGCGCATCCAAGCATGCAGCAAAGCGCAGCGCGCACGGCAAGGGTTAAATATGTTACCGCAAAATCCCTCTTGCAAACGCCTCAGAAGCAGAACTAAACGGGTGATACTATGGACGAAAACACACAAATCGCAGGAACGCAGGAAAAGGAAAGCATCGTGTACATAGGCAAGAAGCCGGCAATGAACTACGTGCTCGCGGTGGTGACGCAGTTCAACAGCGGGGTACCAACCGTAACTATAAAGGCGCGCGGGAACGCGATCTCAAGGGCTGTCGACGTCAAAGAGATAGTCATAAACAAGTTCCTTCCCAACGTGAAGGAGCGCGGCATAACGACATCGTCCGAGGAGCTGACTAACGAGGACGGCACCAGGTCGAAGGTGAGCGCCATACAGATAGTCCTCTCAAAGTGAAAGTACATTTTTCTTTTCGGCATCGGCCTGTGCGCCGATGCAGGCAAGTTTTTAATATGGAGCTACTTATTAGATTCCAGGCGCTCCAACGCCAATGATCCTCATGATGCGCACAAACTTCGTAGGGGAGCTGAACAGCACCATGGACGGCAAGGAGGTTACTCTGGCCGGCTGGGTCCATGAGGTGCGCGAGCTCGGCAAACTCACATTTCTTCTTCTGAGGGATAGCACCGGCATAGCACAGGTAATAGCGAAGAGGGGCGAAACGGACGAGGCGCTCATCAAGCGCATGTCGCTGCCCAAAGAGAGCGTGATAGTTGTGAGGGGCACTGTGCGCGCGAGCAAGGAGGCGCGCGCGGGCTTTGAGATAGTGCCGAATAGCATAGAGAACGTGAACCCGCTTTCGGCCGGCATACCGTTCGAGGTTACCGGCAAGGTGCCCGCAGAGCTTGACGTGCGCCTTAACAACCGGCACATAGACCTCAGGCGCATACCAACTGCCTCTGTGTTCAGGATAGAGTCCACAATACTGTCTGCATTCAGGGACACATTCATTGGCAAGGGCTTCACAGAGATACGCACCCCATCCATAGTGGCGGAGGCAACGGAAGGTGGCACGGACCTGTTCCCGGTGCAGTACTTCGAGAGCAAGGCATACCTGGCGCAGTCGCCGCAGCTCTACAAGCAGCTCGCCATCATAGGCGGGTTAGACCACGTCTTCATAGTGACGCCGGTCTTCAGGGCCGAGAAGTCCAATGACGTCTACCACCTTAACGAATCAACGCAGATGGATATAGAGGTCAGCTTCGCTGACCACAACGATGTAATAGCATTGCTGGGCGAAACCGCGGTCAACATGGTCAAGTCGGTAATCGCAAAGAACAAGAAAGAGCTGGACAACCTTGGGGTGAAGCTGCAGGTTCCGAAGCCCATAACTATAACGTATACCGATGCGGTCGACAGGCTTAGCTCGTCAGGCCACACGATAAAGCCCGGAGAAGATTTCACGCGCGAGCACGAGCGCGCAATAGGCGAGCTTTTCGGCGAGGCGGTCATAGTGAAGGAGTACCCGACTGCACTGCGCGCATTCTACTCCAGGCCAAACGACGATAACCCAGAGCTGTCGAACAGCTTCGACCTGATATACAAGGGCATGGAGGTGTGCAGCGGCGCGCAGAGGATCCACACGCCTGAGATGCTCATTGCTGCAATAAAGCGCAAGGGCCTCGACCCAAAGGGCTTCGAGTTCTACATAAACGCCTTCAGGTGCGGGGCACCGCCACATGCTGGCTGGAGCATAGGGCTCGAGCGCATGGCGATGCAGATAACTGGCTCGCAGAACATACGCGAGGCCTCGATGTTCCCGAGGGACAGGAAGAGGCTCACGCCATGATTCCGTAGCCGGTAAGGCGCCATCTCTGCGCCACGCTTCTCATTACAGCTATCTTTATCCCTTTCTCTGCGCATATTGGGTGGCGCAGCTCGAGCTTCAGCACATTCTTCTTCGCCTGCACTACGTAGCCCACGACCGTCAGCGTGCCCACGCTTAGTATTACCGGCTCGTTGTCCGCAAAGCTTCTCTCCGGTATGTCCTTCCTGTTAAGCGTGTTGTAGGTCATGCCCATCGAGCTCACAACCTCAGGCAGCTTGCCCCTGCGCCCCACAACGTTGCCGACAAGGCCGTCAGCCTTCGTTATCGAGGGATCCATCTCCGTCGAGAGGCCTATCAGGCCGCCCGGGCCGGCTTCCACAAGCTCCTCTGTGCCGTTGCTTATAGCGTCTACCTTTGTTATGATGGGCTTGTAGACCTCGCGCTTATGTGCGCTGCTCTTCATGCCCGGCCTTATCTCTATCTCATCGCCCCTCTTTAGCATGCCCCTAACCAACGTGCCACCAATGACGCCGCCCTTGAGCGATCCGATCCTTGCGCCGGGCTTGTTGACGTCGAACGACCTCGCTATGTACATGAACGGATCCGCATTAGGATCGTGCTTCGGCACCGGCAGCTTGGTTATCATCTCAAGCAGCACGTCCACGTTTATGCCCTGGTTTGTCATCACTGGTATGATGGGCGCGTTCTCTATCACGCTGCCCTTGATGAAGTCCTTTATCTGCTTGTAGTGCGCCAGGGCAGCCTCTTTGCCAACTATGTCGACCTTGCTCTGTATTATTATCGTGTCCTTTACGCCGAGCAGGTTTATGACCATAAGGTGCTCGCGCGTCTGCTGCATAGGGCAGGGCTCGTTTGCGGCTATTACGAACAGTATAGCGTTTATTATGTTCGCGCCAGCTATGGCCGTAGCCATAAGCGTCTCGTGGCCCGGCGCGTCGAGTATGGATATGCGCATTACCGGCTTGGCCTCGCCCCCGCACTCGCCGCATTTGTCACCAGTGGTATAGGCCTCGGGGCCGTTGCACTTCTCGCACTTCCTTATTATGGTGTCGGCGTAGCCCAGCTTTATAGTCATGTTTCGCTTCAGGCTCTCGCTGTGCCTGTCGGTCCAGACGTTCGTCAGCGCCCTCACGAGCGACGTCTTGCCGTGGTCTATGTGCCCCAGCGTGCCTATGTTGAGCACGCTCTGCTTGAATCCTTCCATGAGCGAAATCAGCCTGCTTCTTTGCCTCACTGCTTTGCCTCCTGCGCACTGCCGGCCGCTTTATCCTTGGCGGGCTTCTCCTTCTTCGGCAGTACCTCGTCTATGCTCTTCGCGCCGTACTCCACTATTACGGCATTGACCTGCTCAGTGTTCTCGCTTACCGTCGAGCCCGCAACGGTCCTGCGTATCCGTACGCCCTTGTTGCGTCCCGAGCTGCCGGCCGGCCTGAGCATTCCCCTCTTCCCCGAACCCTGGAGCGCCGCATCCATCGGGAAGCCGCTCTTGTCCGAGCCTCCGGTTATCTGCAGTTTGTAGCCGCTCAGGCCTATAACTGCGCCGTCCACTGCGTCGCCTATCCTGCGGTTCAGAAGCAATGGCTTCATATCCTCGGCTATCTCTGCCTGCGCGCTCCTCCCAGTCTTCTTGTCGGAATATACGATCTTCAAATACCCACCTACCTATACATGTTTTCCGGTTCTTCCTTGAAGCGCCGTATGCGATCGGCCAGCTCCTTCGGCACTGCCGGCCTTACCTCACCAAGCGCATAATCGAAGTCTGCCTTCGTTACCTCGACCTTCTTTATGTCGTTGTCTATGTTGCTGCGTATAGCGTTCATGCCCGCCTCTCTGGCCAGGTTCTCCAGCTCCGCGCCGGTGTAGCCGTCAGTTGCCTTCGCGAGCTCCTCGAGATTGACGTCCTTTGCCAGAGGCATGCGCTTCGTGTGCACCTTCAGTATGGCTAGCCTCATGCGCGCATCCGGCATCGGTATCTCTATTATCTTGTCGAACCTGCCTGGCCTGAGCAGCGCCGGGTCTATTATGTCGGGCCTGTTTGTTGCAGCTATGACTATTACGTTCTTGAGCTCCTGCAGCCCGTCCATCTCGGTCAGCAGCGTGTCAACTACGCGCTCCGAGACCAGCGAGTCACCTGAATCGCTGCCGCGCGCAAACGCCACGGAATCTATCTCATCTATGAATATTATGCACGGCGAGGCCATCTTGGCCTTCCTGAACACCTCGCGCACGGCCTTCTCGCTCTCCCCGACATACTTGCTCAGGAACTCCGGCCCCTTTATGGATATGAAATTGGACTCTCGCTCTGTCGCGACCGCCTTGGCAAGCAGCGTTTTGCCGGTGCCAGGCGCACCCACTAGCAGTACGCCCCTTATCGGCCTTATCCCTATGTGCTCGAATGTCTCCGGCCTCTTTATGGGCAGCTCCACGGCCTCCTTGAGCTGCTCCTTTATCTCGTCAAGGCCTCCAACGTCGTCCCAGTGCACGTTGGGCCGCTCAACGAACACCTCCCTGAGGGCGCTCGGCTGTATGCTGTTGAACGCCTCGAGGAAGTCGTTCTTCGTAACCTCAAGACTCATGAGCAGCTCGTTCGGTACCGAGCGCTTGTCTATTATCTTAGGCAGTATGCGCCTGAGCGTAGACATTGCGGCCTCTCTGGCCAGCGAGGTTATGTCAGCGCCGGTGTAGCCATGCGTCATGTCCGCAAGCTCCTCTATGTTAACGTCCTTCGCGAGCGGCATGTTCCTGGTGTGTATCTGTATGATCTCCTTCCTGGAGTTGCGGTCAGGCACTCCTATCTCTATCTCCCTGTCGAACCTGCCCGGACGCCTGAGCGCCGGGTCTATGGCATTGGGCCTGTTGGTCGCGCCTATAACTATTACCTGGCCGCGGGAGTTCATCCCGTCCATGAGTGCTAGCAATTGCGAGACCATGCGGCGCTCCACCTCGTTGGTTGCCTCTTCGCGCTTCGGCGCTATGGCGTCTATCTCGTCCATGAAGATTATGGTAGGCGCCTTCTCCTTGGCTTCCTCGAACATGCCCCTGAGGCGCTCCTCGCTCTCGCCCACGAACTTGCTTACGAGCTCTGGGCCTGATATGTCTATGAAATTGGCGTCGCTCTCGTTAGCGACCGCCTTTGCAAGCAGCGTCTTGCCGGTGCCAGGTGCACCGTAGAGCAGCACTCCCTTCGGCGGCTCTATGCCCAGCCTCTCGAAGAGCTCTGGGTAGCGTATCGGCAGCTCCACCATCTCACGTATCTTCTGTATCTCGGTCTTCAGGCCCCCAATGTCCTCGTAGTGCACCTCGCCTATCCTGACGAGCGACTCCGATACCGGCTCGGTCTTAACTACTACCTCTGTGCCCGGCGTTACCCTGACAACGCCGTGGGGCACGACCTGCGCGACCACGAAGTTGAAGACGTAGCCGAACATTGGCACAGGCACGACATCGCCCTTCACCAGCGGCTTGTTCTCTAGCTTGCCCTTGGCGTAGCTCGCGAAATCCGGGCTTATGGGTGTGCGTTGGTTCTGTGGGGGCGCGAGTATTATGCGCTCCGCCTCGCTGACCGTGGCCTTTGTAACGAACGTCTTGTCGCCAATGCCCACGCCGACGTTCTGCCTTATGTAGCCGTCTATGCGTATGAAGTCAAGCCCTTCGTCCTGCTGGTGGGCCTGCCATACCACGGCCGCGGTGCTCCTGCGCTTGCCCTTTATCTCGATTATGTCGCCCGATATAACGCCGAGCAGCTTCCTGGCCTTGGAGTCTATTCTGGCTATGCCTCTGCCATCATCAGTAACAAGTGCTCCAGCGACTGTCAGCTCTATGCCATTAACCATCGGAAACGCCTACAACGCACGGCACCCCAGCGGAATGCACATGCCATCACTCTATTATCCGTAATAGCCTTTTATACCTTATTATTCTTTGCCTGGCACTCCCTGGGCTCCGCACGGGCCCGGGAGAAAAAGGATTCCTAAAATAAATAAAAAAAACACACACGCTGCCTTGGACAGCTAGGAAATGTCAGGAGTCGTCGCCGTCCCCGTCCATGCCGTCGTCATCGTCGTCGTCTATTTCCTCGTCGTCGTCATCGTCGTCTTCGTCCTTATCGTCGTCTATCTTAGCCATTCGTATCACCCTGCCTTTGGCTGGATAACTCTTTCTATACAGGTAGAAACATATAAAAGTTTATCGCAAAGGTTCGCCTTGCCGACGGCTCAAAACATTTATAAACCTTTAAGTCGAATACGTTCTGCCGCCTAGGGGGCAATAGACGCCAATGGCGCCTTCCGACGGCATTTATAGATAGAGATAAATATCTGAATGACGGCAATCTGAAACGAAAGTCCTATTGCTGGCCGCACGCATTGCGACTCAGTCCGGACCGGTCTCCGATGGTAGGTCGAGACTGATTGTTCCGGAGGCAAGGCTAGAAGCAAAGCATTGGAAAACATTGCGCTAAAAAGTGATACAATGGCAGAAAAACCACACCTTAATCTGATCTTCATAGGGCACGTGGACCACGGAAAGTCCACTACTGTAGGGCGCCTGCTCTACGAGACCGGCGTGATAACGCAGAGAGACATAGACAGGTACAAGGAGATAACGCAGCAGCTCAACAGGCCCACATTCGAGTTTGCGTTTGTCATGGACCAGCTCAAGGAGGAGCGCGAGCGCGGCATAACCATAGACATCATGCACAGGGACTTCAATACCCCTAAGTACTACTTTACAATAATAGATGCTCCCGGCCACAGGGACTTCGTCAAGAACATGATAACTGGCGCTAGCCAGGCCGATGCAGCGGTGCTGGTTGTCAGCGCTGCCGACGGCCCGCAGGCGCAGACGAGGGAGCACGCGATACTTGCTAACGTACTCGGAATAGGCCAGCTCATAATAGGCATAAACAAGATGGATGCAGCAAACTACGACCAGGCGAAGTACGAGGCAGCGGCCAAGGCCGTCAAGGACCTGCTCAAGAGCCTCGGCTACAAGAACGTCGATGCAATGAAGGTTGTACCGTACTCCGCGCTTCAGGGCGACAACATAGCCAAGAAGAGCGACAAGATGGCATGGTACAACGGCCCTACGCTTCTTGAGGCCCTGGACACGCTTACAGTGCCGGCAAAGCCGACTGACAAGCCGCTGAGGCTGCCAATCCAGGACGTCTACAGCATATCAGGCTTCGGAACCGTGCCCGTCGGCAGGGTCGAGACTGGAGTCATCAAGCCAGGCGACCAGGTCGTGATCATGCCAGGCGGCGTCAGGACCGAGGTCAAGAGCATAGAGATGCACCACCAGCAGCTGCAGAAGGCTGAACCTGGTGACAACATAGGCTTCAACATCAAGGGCGTGGAGAAGAAGGACATAAAGCGCGGCGACGTGGTCGGCCCGACGAGCAATCCGCCGACAGTTGCGTCTGAATTCACTGCACAGATAATAGTGCTCCACCACCAGAACGTCATAGCGAAGGGCTACACCCCGGTGTTCCACATCCACACGGCGCAGCTCGCGTGCACCATCTCAGACATACTCGAGAAGAAGGACCCCAAGACCGGCCAGACGCTCGAGAAGAATCCCGAGACGATCAAGACTGGCGACATAGCCATCGTGAAGATAAAGCCGACGAAGAACATCTGCGTGGAGAAGTTCAGCGACTTCCCGCCTCTCGGCAGGTTCGCGATAAGGGACATGGGCGAGACTGTCGGCGCAGGCGTGATACTTGATGTCACGCCCGCGGTGCAGGCGAAGTGAAACTGGTAGAGTGATGGCGTGGCAGGCATAGCAGTTATAAAGCTCTCGAGCATATCGCAGAAGGACGCGGATTCGGTAATGCAGCAGATAAAGTCTATAGCAACCGCGTCGAGCGTCAAGTTCTCCGGGCCCGTGCCGTTGCCAACCAAGCACATCAGCCACACCACCAGGAAGGCGCCAGGCGCGGACGGCAGCCACACGTACGAGAAATGGGAGCTCAGGGTGTACAAGCGCCTCATACAGCTTTATGCCAACGACCAGGCGCTCAGGCAGGTGATGCGCATACCTGTGCCTGACACAGTGCAGATAGAGATAAGCCTGAGCTGAATAGCGCTTCTTTGCCATTTTCTTTTTCTTCTTTTTCTTTTCATACATTTTCTTTTCATACAAATCCGGGACGCAAACTCCTTTATATAGAAAAGAACAGAAAAAAGTAGCAAAAGTCAATGCCACGGTGGTATATCATGCCTACGCTTAATGAGGTCGTAGAGGCGCTGAAGCAGTGCAAGGATCCCGAACTCGACGCCAACATAGTTGATCTTGGGCTCATCTACGGGATAAAAATGACTGACGCCGGTGTCAAGGTCACAATGACCATGACCTCTGCAATGTGCCCGGTAACGTCACTCATACTTGCTGATGCGCAGCTCAGGCTCGAGGCCGTTCCTGGAATAGGGAAGGTGGAGCTGGAGCTTGTCTGGGACCCGATGTGGAGCCCTGATA
>JAKAST010000005.1 GCA_021828155.1 Microcaldota archaeon
TTAATAGAGGCGCAGAAACAGTTTATAAAGAACAAGAAGTATTGGTCTGTGACGTGATTGTGATTCCATGCTTTACCTTATAGGTGTTGGGCTTGCCGATGGGGACGTGCCGATAGCTGCACTTGACGTGTGCAGGCGTTGCACCATCTACGCTGATACATACACCAGCCTCATGGACGATAAACGCCTGGATTACCTGGAGGGCCTGTTCGAGAAGAAAATTCCGAAACTGAGCAGGTCGGATTTGGAGGAGAACGCTTCGGTTCTGATTGAGCGTGCCGCGCACGAAGACATAGCCGTGTTGGTCGGTGGAGATCCGCTCACGGCCACTACACACAAGATACTCTTCATAGCCGCCAGAAATGCGGGCGTGACGCTCAAGATAGTGCACGCGAGCTCCGTTTTGTCGGCTGTAATTGGTGAGAGCGGCCTTGATTTCTATAGGTTTGGTGCAGTATGCACAGTGCCGAGATGGGGCCCAAACTATAAGCCTGTATCATTCTACGAGACTATAGAGAGAAATATTAGGGACAATCTCCACAGTGTGGTGCTGCTGGATTACGACGCTGCGAATAGCTCGTCTATACCATTGCAGGAGGCATTGGACGTGATAGATGCGGCTGAACAGCACTATAGGCATGGTATATTGGTCAAAGAAAAAATTGTTTTAGTCATGCACAATCTAGGGCGCGACGATCAGTCAGTTTCAGTGCTCAGCCTCAGTGATGCTAGAGCGCTAAAGTTTAATAATGGCGTGACCTCAATAATAGTGCCTGCAAAAATTACCGACGTGGAGCGTGAGTCCATAGCAGGCATGCATGGTGTCAGTGCATGACCCTTGAAATATGCTATGATAGCAAGCGGAGGCGCCTGTTCGCAAAAGACCAGTCGACCATAGACATACTAAGGAACGGCAGCATTGGCATGTATGGGAATGGGGAACTTGATTTGATAGTCGAGGAAGCGCTATATCTTGTAGACGTAAGGAAGGCTGTGTGCACCGATGCCAGCTCGGGAGAGGCCCTGACTTTCAACGATATCGCTGAAAGGTTCATAAAGAATGGCAAGCTCATGGCCAGATACTTCACGTACAAAGACTGGAGGGATAGGGGCCTCATGATACGGCCGCCGTCGGCAGAGCTCGTTTCTGACCAAAGCGAGGCTGTTAAAAAGTACCCTGCGTCTGAGCTAAAGCTCAAGGGAGTGCACCTCGAAGGAGTATTCTTCCCGGGCGATATGACCACGGTAGTAGACGACCCGGTAGGTGGCCAGGAGATATACGAGAAGTACTGGCTAGGACAGTTCGGGACGTACAAGGTAGCAGGGCACGGGACGCTCAACAAACTCGACGTATACGAGACGCTTTTCCTGGCTGATGCCGGAGCGCTCAAGATAAGGAATTACTCAAGGAAGCAGGTTATGGACATTGCAATAGCCAGGCGCTCTGACTCTCAGAAGCTTTATGACGTATACAGAGACTGGCGCAGCAAGGGCTATGTCATAAAGTCGGGATTTAAGTTTGGCACGCATTTCAGGGTATACTTCCCCGGGGCCAGTCCAGTAAAGAGCGACAGCGAATGGATACACTCAAAGCATGTACTGCACGTATTCCCGCGCGACACCAAACTGCTGATATCTGAGTGGGCGCGTGCCATACGCGTTGCGCACTCCGTCAGGAAGACGTTCATACTTGCGATCCCGGGGAAAAGCAGGATGAAGAAGCTTGCGATAGACTATGTGCTGTACCACAGGCACAACGGCAATATAGAGGTGCCGGGCACGGACTCTCCGCGCTACGCCATGCTCTCTTTGGGCGAGAACGAGTATATCGGGGGGAGCGAGCTCGCCGCGGTAATAAACGAGACGAAGTCCAGAAAGCTCGAACTGATAATTGCGATAGCTGACAGGGAGACCTCAGTAACGTATTACAAAGTAAGGAGGATAAGCCTGCCAAAAAGCGCTTACGAGTACTACGAAATAGACTGGATGCAGCCGTAGCTGTTACTGCTCCTGCGCATCAGTATGCTTGCGGTAGTCCGCGTAGCTGTTTTTAATGTGGAATGCCTCGCCAAGTATGAGCCCGGTAGTTCCAGCCAGCAGCAGTGCCACCGCAAGCAGCGCATAATGGTTTGTTGGGTACAATACCTCTATTGCGAACCTGCCGACGAAAGATGCAAGCCACAGTATCATCACGGCTGGAGAGCGCTTGTAGTAGACGATGCCACGCCTGTCTGAGAAACTGACTCCACCAGAAATCCTCAAGCCCACAATTATCCCAGCTACGAAGACAGCGGCTGCTATAGTGACGTCTGTGAGCGTAAGCAATATTGTGGCAAGCGCCACTGCTGTGAACAAGATGTAGAAGGCCGGCAGCCTGTAGACCCGTGCTGTGCTGTACTTTGTACCCTTTGCAACTCTGTACAGCCTGAGCGTAACCACTATGGCTATCACTGCAAGCAGCACTATCCAGCCTGGCGCAGTGGCGCCATATGCCACAGCCAATTCAAAACCCTAAAAGTAAGCGGGCCCAGGGGGATTTGGACCCCCGGCATGCTGGTTAAGAGCCAGCCGCTCTACCAAACTGAGCTATGGGCCCATCGTAGTCCTTATTTTGCGTTATATTATAAAGACTTGTGGAGAGCCCGCCTCGCACGCGCAATATTGGCCGGACTGCATGCAACGACAACTATGCTGCGCTTATTAAGCATTTCTAGAAGGGCGTTGAACAACGGCGATATTTTGCTCAAACTGCCGATCTTGCCACCGTCTCTGTCTACTACAGTTACATCGTCGCTCCCACCCTTGAATGTTTTTATCTCAACGATGTAATCGTTGCGGTCTATCCCTGCCTTCTCGAGTGCGCCCTCAAGCTCCCCTTTAGTCAGATGGCCATCCAAACTGTCTAGGTAATATGCCCGCTTGAAAAGTTTCCTTTCGGCCACCATGCTGGCGAGCTTCGAGCCGCTTCTCGAGTTTATTAGTGTGCTCATGAGCTGGCTGTCGGTCAACCTCGACGCCGCGCTTGCTTCTATCTCGCCGTTGTCTATGCATGCTTCTAACGCCTTGCAGAGCATGCTTGCAGCTATCACGGAAGTGTGGTGGAAATATACCGAAGAGAGCATGTAGTACCTTGCGATGAGCATTGATTCTGCGCCGTCTATGCTGTTCAGACGCACTGCAGGCATTCCATGCAGGTTTGTAAGCCCGTTCCTGATTCGTGTGTAATCTATTATGC
Organism: Microcaldota archaeon; assembly: GCA_021828155.1. GTDB lineage: Archaea > Micrarchaeota > Micrarchaeia > Micrarchaeales > Micrarchaeaceae > JAMCYM01. Next base: position 3,236 of record JAKAST010000005.1, read on the forward strand.
CGTACGCAACGCCCGTCTGGTATGCATCGCGCATAAGATAGTCGAGCCTGTCCGAGCCGAGCGGACCCGTTATAACTGCACCTCTGCCGATGCCACGGAAGTAGCCTAGCGTCTTCTTCAGAGATAGGCCTGATGCCTGTATAACGTCGCGTATTGCCGATGCCCTTATCATATCGTAGCCTATCTGTTCATGAGACTTGTGGAGGTACTTGATAAACACCTGCTCAGTCTGGTGCGAGAAAGGAGTATGGCCAATGTCGTGTAGCAGTCCCGCGATCGATAGCTCTTGATCCGTTTCGCCGTATAATCTGTCTGATATGTCCTTTGTAATTTTCATTGTGCCAAGCGAGTGCTCAAATCTTGTGCCGTTTGCACCTGGATACACTAAGTTTGAAAATCCGAGCTGTGATATGCTGCGCAGCCTTTGGAATTCGGGGAGGTCTATAACTTTCTCTTCAAGCTCTGTGACCTGTATGTCGTTTAGGACCGGGTCCCTGATGTACAATTTATCACCATAGCTATACCCTCATGGCCCCAGCGTACACTGTCACGAGGAACAGTATTATTGCTATGTCGAGCGTAGTGCAGTATATACAAGCTCTGCCCAAAAGGTACTGGGCTGTGAACGAGTATGCCACGCCAGCTGCACCAAGTAAGTACCACACCGGAGCAACGATCCTAACGCTCCTGGCTGATTTGTAGATGAACAGGAAGAGCATTACAGCCGTCCATATCAGCCCCAACACAGCGAGCGGGATGCCCAGCACAATTGAGTACTGGCTGCCCAGCACTGCTGTGCAGTTTATCACTGCAATATTGGGACAAACGAGCGGCGCGCCTCCGAAGTGCTCTGCAGTAAGGTACGCCGAATCCGCAAGGGCTATTAGTAGAATGGCCAATGCGGCAGCCTCGATCTTTTTCACGATAAGATTTGCTAGCCGAAGAGTTATAAATTTATGGAGCGGGTTGTTCCTAATTATTAACGGGTTTGCCGAAGCAGTATGAGCGCAGTAGTATGATTCGTCAGTATAACACACTTATGCCGCGGTCCATGAAAAGCTCTGGCTGCTTGCCGATCACAGGAATCTTGGTACCACAGCCATTGCACCTGTTGCTCGAATCTAGATTCCAACCTTTTATCGTGTATCCGCTGCGCTCTATTACGACTTTGCCGCATGATGGACAGTAGGTATGTGCGTATTTTGTGCCGGACACATTGCCTATGTAGACATAATTGAGCCCCTCCTCTTTAGCCGCATCATGATGCTTTTGAAGCGTTTCTATAGGGGTATATGGATAATCCAGCATCTTGTAATCAGGATAGAACCTGGTGAACTGGAGCGGCGTGTCTGGCCCCAGGTTTTCGCGGATCCACCTTGCCAGCCCGTGGCATGCTGCAAGGGAGTCGCCAGCCCGCGGCACGATAAGGTCGGTAATCTCTATGTGTATGCCTGCCCGCTTCATCTCGATAAGCGCTTCCTTCACCGGTTCATTTGAGGTGACCATCTCGTATTTGTTTGAGAATATACGCTCGCCGTTGCCCTTGAAGTCAACCACAACCGCATCAATCTTGCCCTTCATCAGGGATATGGTTTCTTTAGTCATGAAGCCGTTGCTTATGAATGTGGTGAACAGGCCGCGCTTATGGGCCAACTCCGCCACATCTAGAGCGAACTCTATGAATATGGTGGGCTCATTGTAGGTAAACGCTATCCCTTGGGCATGCTGGGTTATTGCGGTGTCGACTACCTGCGCGGGTGTCATCTCAATTCCAGAGATTTCGCGCTCCTTTGATATGTTGTGGTTCTGGCAGAACAGGCAGCCAAAGTTACATGAGGACGTGCCTATGCCAAGAACGTACGTGCCTGGCATGAAATGGTTGAAGGGCTTCTTTTCTATTGGATCGACCTGCATGGCGGATATGACGCCATAGCTCATCAGCATCAGTTTGCCTCCGATATTCTTGCGTATGAAGCAGAATCCGCCTGAGCCCTCCGGGATTGAGCATCGCCGAGCACATGCTGTGCAGACGACCCTGTTGCCGCTTCTGCGCCATAGCTTGGCAGGCTTCATCATAATACAGCATTACCCCTAGGTAATATTTATCCCTTTTCTGGGCTGGTTTTTACTCAATTTCAACCGCAATACACCGGCTTACCAAAAGGGTTTTAAATGTAAAATCCCAATTGATTTTAAGGCGATAATTAGGGGTTGCTTCGCATCTTTGCCTAGTTGATAAAATGAGCGATAACAGTTATAGCGCTAAAGATATTGTTGTGCTTTCTGGACCCCTCGGGGTGAGGAAAAGGCCAGCAATGTACATAGGCTCGACTGGCAGCGCGGGCTATCTTCACTTGCTTTATGAGGTGCTGGACAACGCAGTGGACGAATTCCTTGCGGGTTATTGCAAGAAAATACGCATAACGCTGACCAGAGAGGACGACATGGATGTGGCGGAAGTTGTCGATGACGGCCGAGGCATACCTGTGGACATCATGCCGAAGGAGGACAGGCCGGCGCTTGAGGTGATAATGACATCGCTGCATGCAGGCGCCAAGTTCAATAACAACGCTTACAAGGTATCAGGCGGGCTGCATGGAGTCGGATTGACTGTGGTCAACGCGCTTTCCGAATATGTCGATGTCACTGTGAGTAGGGACGGCAAAACATACAGACAGCAGTTCGCTAGGGGTGTGCCTGCCACTCAGCTTAAGGAGATCGGCGGTCAGAGCAACACCAGCGGGACTACAATACGCTTCAAACCTGATTCTGAGATATTCTCTGTGCATAGGTTCGACACTATAGCCCTGATGGAAAGGCTCCACGACCTTTCATTCCTGTGCCCCGGCCTTCACATATACCTGACGGATTCCAGAGAGGGGCAGGGCTCTGCAATCGAATACGTATCAAAAAACGGGTTTACTGACTTTCTAGAATTCATCAGGAACGGCAGAACTGCGCTCACCAAGCCCATCATAATATCGAAGGGCGTAGATTCCATAAGCGTAGACGTGGCGCTGCAGTACGTAGACTCATATAGCGAGGAGGTACTTTCATTCGTAAACAAGATAAAGACACCGGAGGGCGGAACGCACATTGCTGGATTCAGGGCTGCGCTAACTAGGGCGATAACGAACTATATCCAGAAGAACGCGAAGAAGGAGCTGCCCGAGATAGAAGGCGAGGACACTCGGGAGGGCCTTGTCGCAATAGTTTCGGTGCTTATGCAGAACCCAGAATTTGAGGGACAGACCAAGGAAAAGTTGGGCAACGCGACGATAAAGACGGTGCTGGAGAACTCAGTGTACACGCAGCTCTCGTATTACCTAGACGAAAATCCAAGCGAAGCGGAAAGGATACTTGCCAAGGTGTCGAAGAGCGCCGAGGCCCGTGAGGCCGCCAGGAGAGCACGGGAGCTGGCGCGGAAGAAGAGCGTGTTCGACAGCGCTGTACTGCCAGGCAAGCTGTCAGATTGCATAGAGACCGATCCGGAGAAGTCCGAGATTTTCATAGTTGAGGGCAACAGCGCTGGCGGCTCGAGCAAGCAGGGGCGCGACAGGGCTTACCAGGCGATACTGCCGCTGCGCGGCAAGGTGCTCAACGTTGAGAAGGCCTCGACAGAAAAGATATTCGGCAATGCTGAGCTGCACACCATGGTTACAGCGTTCGGCACGGGGATAAAAGAGAGCTTCAACGCGCAGAACCTTAGGTACGGCAAGATAATCCTGCTTGCAGATGCGGACGTAGACGGCAGCCACATAAAGACCCTGCTACTGACCTTTTTCTACAGGTATCTCAGACCGTTGGTTGAGCAGGGCCATGTGTACATAGCGCAACCACCGCTATACAGGATAACTGACGGAAGAGACGTTAAATATGCGTACAGCGATGCCGAGCTCAACAATGCTATGCACGCCACTGGAGGCAAGGCGGAGGTTCAGCGTTACAAGGGTCTTGGCGAGATGAACCCCGAGCAGCTCTGGAGCACAACTATGGATCCCTCGAAGCGCATACTGAAGAAGGTCATGGTCAAGGACGTAGAGCTCGCAAATACTATGTTCGAAATACTCATGGGCGTCGACGTTGAAAGGCGCAGGAAGTTCCTAGAGGAGCACTCTACAGAGGTGTCGTTCCTCGACGTGTGAGGTGTGCGGATGGCTGATAACATCGAAGTTGCGATAGAGAACGAGATGCAGTCCAGCTACATAGACTACGCCATGAGTGTTATCATAGGTCGGGCACTCCCCGATGCACGCGACGGCCTGAAGCCGGCTCAGAGGCGCATCCTCTACGCAATGTACAAGCTTGGCAACACACACGACAAACCAACAAAGAAGAGCGCGAGGATAGTCGGAGAGGTGATAGGAAAGTACCACCCGCACGGCGACATAGCTGCTTATGAGACGCTTGCGAGGATGGCGCAGGACTTCTCCATGAACCACATGCTGGCCGAGGGTCAGGGGAACATGGGCGACATAGACGGCGACCCTCCGGCCGCGCAGAGGTACACCGAGGTCAGGCTAACCAGGCTGGCGGAGGAGATGCTCGAAGACCTTGAGAAGCGCGCAGTGCCGTTTGTGCCCAATTTCGACAACACCGAAGAGGAGCCGGTTGTGCTTCCTTCGAAAGCACCCAACCTCCTGGTCAATGGAGCCTCGGGCATAGCGGTCGGGGTGGCTACCAACTTATTGCCGCACAACCTGGGTGAGGTGTGCGACGCAGTAAATGCATACGTGACCAACAGGGAGATCACTTCATCGGGCCTTCTTTCTTACGTTAAGGGGCCGGACTTCCCGACCGGCGGGATTGTTTTCTACAACAACTCGCTAGAGAGCGCTTACACAACAGGCAGAGGGTCTGTGGTTGTGAGGGCGCGTACATCGATTGAGAAGGATGGCAAGAACCAGCGCATAATTGTAACTGAGATACCTTACACAGTAAACAAGGCAGCGATGCTGGAGCGCATAGCAGAGCTGGCAAAGAACAAGACAATTGCGGGAATAGGCAACATAAGGGATGAGAGCGACAAGAGCGGCATACGCGTAGTTATAGACATAAGGCACGATGCAAGCCCAGAATACGTGCTAAACCAGCTCTACGTGCACACACAGATGCAGACTGCCATGCCTGTAATGAACATAGCAGTGATAGGCAACAGGCTGCTCACCCTAAACCTCAAAGACATGATAAAGGTGTTTGTCGACCACAGGTTCGGAGTAATAAAGAACCGCTCGCAATACGATCTGGGTGTGGCACAGGAGCGCCTGCACATAGTAGAGGGACTCGTAAAGGCCATTGCGAGCATAGACGCAGTGGTGGCGCTGATAAGGAAAAGCCGCGACACAAAAGAGGCAAGGGCGGCGCTTATGGAGCAAGTCAGCGTCTCTGAGAAGCAGGCAAATGCAATACTTGACATGAAGCTCAGCAGGCTTACCAGCCTGGAGAACACCACGCTTGTGAGGGAACAGGCGGATCTCGGAAAGACGATAGAATATCTTAATGGAGTACTCGCGGACGAGAACAAGATTTACAAGATCATAGCCGATGAAACGGCAGACATAAAGAAGCGCTACGCGCGTAACAGGCGCACAACGATCGAGGAAGGTACTGACGAGGCCGGCAGTATCGCAAGAGAGGACCTGATAAAGGACGAACCAAGCACCATAATACTTACAAAGAGCGACTACCTGAAGCGTATCGGGAGCGAGGCATACAAGCTGCAGGGCCGGGGAGGCAAAGGAGTAATAACGATAGACCTGCGTGAGGGTGACTTCGTCAGGCAGGTTGTGGAGTGCATGGCCAAGGACTACTTGCTGATAATATCTGACAGGGGCAGGGCTTACTGGCTGAAAGCTTACGAGGTACCTGAGGGTAACAGGTACAGCAGTGGTAAGCCGGCTGTGAATCTGGTCAGGCTTAGCGAGAACGAGCATATCGCACGCATAGTCAACACGAGGGTCTTCGCTGACAAGTTCCTCGTGTTCATCACCAGGAACGGAAAGATAAAGAGGGTAAGAGCTGAGCTCTTCTCCAGGCCTAGGTCAAACGGGATAAACGCAATACCTCTGCTGCAAGGCGACATGATTGCTGACGTAGCGCTGTCCGACGGTGGGAGCGAGCTGTTCATAGCTACAAGAAACGGGTTCTCATTGAGGTTCGGGGAGAAAAACCTGCGGCCGATGAGCAGGGTGGCGCATGGAGTGAGAGGCGTGCGGATTAGGCATGGGGATTCGGTTGTCAATATAGCGCAGGTAAGGTCTGATGATGATGTGCTGACCATAACAAGTAATGGCTTCGGCAAGATCACGCGGGTCGATAGGTACAGGCTGCAGGGCCGCGGAGGTAGAGGCGTGATAAACCTCAGGGTTACGGAAAAGACCGGCGAAGTTGTGCGGGCACTGCCTGTCGGCAAGGATGACAAGCTCTTAGTAGTCAACTCGCTTGGTGTGTCAATAGATATACCGGTTGCATCGATACGTGTAACAGGCAGAGGCGCTCAAGGAGTCAGGATAATGCGTCTGCAGCCAGGGGCGAAAGTCGTAGATGCAAGAGTCATAGGGAATGAGCCTGCAAGCAATAGGGCGTAGGATGGACGGCACGTTACGCCGATTGCGCAAAGCTTATTATAGATAGGCAGAAGTCTAACTTAGTGGCGGGGGGTACAGTGATAGCCATACTTGTTATAGGGAAGCCTAACTGCGAATACTGCATGGATATGGGGCTGGCAGCGCGCGCATTTGGAGCCTCGTCTATAATATTCACTACGCCAAAAAACAGCAGGGTGGTAAGATATTTCAAGGGTCTGTCGGCCAGATGGGGAGGGAATTTCAACGTGGAGTTCACGAACGACTGGAGGAAGGAGCTAGATGACAAGAAGAACTACAAGGTGGTTTACCTGACCCGGTTTGGTGTGCCAATAAGGAGTGTGGAGTCCATACTTAGGACGTACAAGAACCTCGTTGTTGTAGTATCTACGACAGACAACAAGAGCGCGATAAGGCGCGCCGACTTCAATGTGAGCATAAGCACTCAGCCCCACACCAACATATCGGCCATCAGCGTATTCCTGCACGAGTTCTACAGCGGACGCGAGCTCGCCCTCCACTTCGAGAACGCGAGGTACAAGGTTGTGCCTGCGGCCAGGGGCATGAGGGTGGCAAGAATAAAGAAAGGGTAAGCGGCGCGACGGGCTTCAGGCAGGCGCCTAGCTTGCATGGCGCGCCATCAGTCCTTTATGCCGTCCGGGGTTATCTTTATAACGCATTCTCCTTCTGGCATATTAGGCGAGTCGACAAGCCTCACTATACGCTTGTCCTCCTTGCTCTTCCTCATGTACAGCCGGGTAGTTGCAGCGTGCGCTATGACGTTGCCGCCTATCGGCACCGTAGGGTCGCCGAACATTATGCCCGGGTTGTCCATCACCTGATTGGTTATGTAGGCCGCCAGGCCGTACTTGTCTGCAAGGGTCTGAAGCCTGTGTATGTGCTGGTTGAGCTTCTGCTGGCGCTCTCCGAGCGCCCCCCTGCCGATGAACTCTGACCTGAACAGCGAGGTGAGCGAGTCAATTATTATCAGCTTGATGTTCATCTCCTGTATAACGGAATCCGCCCTTTCGAGCGTGAGAATCTGCTGCTCCGTGGTCGGCACCCTTACCATGGCAATGTTAGCAAGCACCTCCTTCGGATCCATGCCGGCAGCCTTTGCTATCTGCTCTATGCGCTCAGGCCTGAACGTGCCCTCGGTGTCTATGAACAGCACGTTGCCTCCAAGGCCGCCTTTGTCCTTTGGAAGCTGAACGTTCACGGCGAGCTGGAAGCCGAGCTGGGTCTTCCCGCTGGCGAACCTGCCGTACGTCTCGGTTATGCCGTTGGTCTCGACTCCGCCGCCTATAAGGTCATTGAGGTCGCTCGAGCCCGTGCTTATCTTGCCTATGAGCTTCCTCTTCTCGTAGAACTGCTCGCCAGTCTCGAATGCTATTGTTGTGGATTCCTGCGCGATCTGCACCGCCTTCTTGGCAGCCTCGACGCTTATGCCTGTCATCTCAGCTATCTCGTGTGGCGACGCTACAGCAATCTTGTCCAGGGTGTCGATGCCGGCAGCCCTCAGCTTCGTGGCTGTGGTGGGGCCTATTCCTGGCAGGTCCTCCAAATCATGTACGGCCTTCTCTTTTGGCATCAAAACACGGCATTAGTTTATGGACGAAAAGGTATTTAAAATAAGACACGGCAGGCTAGCTCAGACATAAATAGAAAGAGTGCCAGCGTGCAATGCACGCTGGCAAGGCGACCAGTTCTTCACGACCTTCCTACAGTAGAGAACCCGTATATATCTATCAGATGAAACATTTAAAAAGCTTTCCAAATAGCGGAATTTTCTGCTTTATATGCAGTTCAAACGATAGAAAAAGTTTCATTTAAATGAGCTAATGTGACTGTTTAAAAAGGTTGCCGGGCATTACCATACAAGCAGTTTCGACCAGGCTTCGGTGCGCGTATATGCCCTTCCTGACGCTCAACTTCAAAGCAGTCGCCGTCTCGCTTATAGTAGGAGCAGCAATGATAGTGCTCGGAGGGAGCCTCGGCTTATTCTTCTTCGGTGAGATGTTCTATTTCGTTGTGCTGGCTGCGCTTGCAACGCTCGCTGGCAGGAAATTCAAGCAGAATGCCGGACTGTACGAGAAAAGCAGAGGCGTAAGGAACGTGCTGGCCAACGGCCTCTGGCCGCTCGCCATGAGTGTGGTATTCTATGCAGCCATGGCCTCTGGCCATATGCATGTGGCACTCTTCGCTGCGCTCGGCTTTGTGGCAAGCGTCGGTGCCGTAACGGCAGACACCCTCAGCAGCGAGCTGGGTGTGCTTGACGGGCAGCCAGTTATGATACTAGGCTTCAGAAAGGTGCATAAGGGCGTTTCTGGAGGCATAACATGGCTGGGGCTGGCCGCAGGCCTGGCCGGCGCACTCCTCATATCAGCCATGGTCGTGGTGGTGCTGCCGCAGCTCTCTGCACTCGGTCTTTCCAGTTATGCATTGGCGTTCGCTGTGCTGACTGCGGGCGGCTTTTTCGGCACTGTTGCCGACTCTCTGCTCGGGTATTTCGAGGAAAAGGGGATCGGCAGCAAGTACACCTCGAATTTCTTTGGCAGCATGGCGGGCAGTGCGCTCTGCATAGGTCTTGCAGCATTGCTAGCGCTCTAAGGTATTTCAGATAGTGCACGCTTGGGTAGCGGCATTGATGCGCCAGCCGGGAATCGGACCCGGGTCGTCGCCTTGGGAAGGCGATGTCCTACCCCTAGACTACTGGCGCAGCATCAGCGTATGTAGGATGGGGGCTTGTCGTCGCCCTTTCCAGGCATCGGGAATTCTGCTGGGGCCTGGCGCTCCAGCTCCTTGAGCGCCTCGGCTGTTTTCTGTATCATCTTGTCAAGGTTCTTAGTATCTATGTTGAGCCCCAACCTGCCCGAGAGGAACACCAGCACAGCCTTGGCCGCATATGGGTCTACGTCCAGGAACGAGGATTCACCCATAAGGCATATGCCGTCGACGTGCTCCATCTTTGCGAACCCTAGTATCATGCCAGCTGAGCCCAGTATTGTGCCGCGCGATTCTCCGAAGACAAGGCCGCTGTCCTTGAGCCCTGCAACAACCGCTGCGCTGGTAGCATTGGCGTAGACCTTAGGATTCGAGGGATTTGAGCCGGGGGCGCTGTAGCCACCAAGTGTGTATATGAACTTCCCACCCAGCTTTTCCTTGAAGAACCTGACTATCTCGTGGTTTACCTCATATTGCCCTTCCGGTGTGATTGCCTGAGTGTCGCCGGTAAGTATGACTATGTCTTCCTTCCTGCCACTACGCCTTATCACATAGAAGCGGTTGCTCATCAGCCTTATGCCGCCATGCCTGAGCATTATAACCTGGTAGGGGAAATGCGGCGAGTAGAGCGTGGCTATCCTCTCCGCATTTAGCTCCTTGATGAGATGCTCTGCTACCATCTTGCCTACGCTGCCTATGCCGGGCAGGCCGACTATCATTATCGGAGCCTTGAGTTTTGCGTACTTCCTTACACGTATCCGTGTCTTTTCCATCTACCACACCAACTCAGTTACAGAGAGTCGAGTATGCCCTCCTTGTCTTTCTTCAGCTTCTCCTTCTCTAACTCCAAAGTGCTGTCCTTGACCTTGGATCCTATGAGCTCTGTAGCTGCCCTTATCTTGCTTTCTGCATCGGAATAGTCCTTGCCCTGAGCCTCCATGTGGTACCTTGGTGCGCTTATGTATGTGATGTTGACCCCTGACTTCTCAGCCTCAAGCAGCGCTGAGTTAAGTTCAGTCACGCCGCTGGCCGTATTTGAGGTGGAGAGCTTCATTATGTATGCGACCTCGTACTTCCTTTTCTTCCTGTTCGCGTCGATTATGGAGAGGATTGCATCTTTAAGCTTCTTTGGCAACTTGGAATTCTTCCAGGTATCTGAGGTCTCGGTTGCGGCCTGGACAAGCGCTGTGTAGCTCCCAAACTCCGAGAGTGCCTGCTGTGAGAGCTGGGCCTTCTGGCGGTCCTCACCTGAACTCCTTACAGACTGCAGGAATATTGAGTTGAGCCTGTGCTCCAGATTGTAGGCGTTTATCTTCACCTTCGAGTCCTTCGGGGTGACCTTCTTGAGTGATATGTCTATAGTGCCTTTGTCGCGGTCTATGTATGTTACCTTGCACACCAGCTTCTGTCCCTGGTGAAGAAACTCGTGGATGTTCTTTATCCAGCCGGATGATATCTCCCTTAATGGCAGGAACGCCTCCAGGTCATTGTATTCCACGAGCTTGCAGTACGCGCCGAACTGCATGATCTTGGTGACCTGCGCTATTACGAGGGTGTTTGGGTACGGTGTTTGTGTTGAGAACGCCATTTGCATCATTTTCAGATTTTCAGATGTTGAATTCTAGTTTCTTCTTTGTGCGGGAGCCGAGCACCCTCTCGACAGTGTAGCCGCATTTCTTGCATTCCAGGAGCACCTTCTGCCGCTTCGCTATCTTCTTGACTGTGGCCTGGCCCTTAACCTTGCCATGGTAGCCCTTCAGCTTCCTGTCCCTGCGACGCTGGCCGACATTAAGCCCAGAATTGGGTTTCTTCGAATAGATTGTCACCTTGTGTGGCGTATGCTCATTGCATTTTGGGCAATATGTAGTAATTTCCTTGGGTATCTTCATTGCAACCACGGTTTGAACATTATGAGAGCTCGCAGAGCTTGTTTGAGACCAGATATTCAGTATCTTCCTCGCTGGCCACCTCGACTGTATTAGATTTGCTGACCGGGCCTATCTTATTGCCTGATGGGAGGAATATCTCAGGTATGTCGCGGATTGCGCGCAATGACGGTTTATTGGTGCTTTTGGTATTTAAGGTTTCGTTGCTGAAAAGTTTTTGCAGGTTCTCGTAGAATCTGGCCTCTTCGGCCGGCACTGGTTGCGGTAGCTGCTTTCCGTATGCTACGTAGACCATTATTTTTTGCTTGCGCCTTTGGTATATTGAATTAATCAGTCTTTCGATGTTGGTTTTGATTGCTACAGATTCGTCATCGTTTTTGTTTGAGAGTTCTGCAACGAATGCCTGAGCATCGGTATAAAAGCTCTTTGGCACAAGCTGGATGGTGTTGGTCGACTTCTCCGTTTGATATATCTGCCAGATGTAATCATAGCTGATATTACCTGTCATGTCAACACCCCTACCTTCCTCTAATCAAAACAGCCAACACCGCAACTGCACCTACTTTTTTTGTCTTTTGTTAGGTATATATATTATTAACAGGGCCCGAATACCGGAACTGTGGGGTCTGCCAAGCTTGAATAGCGAGGAATGGATTTGAACCATTGATCTCCGGGTTATGAGCCCGGCGGGCACTCCAGACTACCCCACCTCGCTCTGCTATTTACGCAAACTCAAAGCCGCAGGCATATTATTACGCCAAACTATTAAAATAGAGCACATTCCTCAGGCGGTTTGACCAGTTGCCTCTACTTTTTCCTGGAGGTTAGTTTGTAAGCCTCAACGCTCTTGTTTATCTCCAGCTCGTAATCTGGGCCAACAGGTGTTTGGGGACTCTCTGCACTTATCTGCTCATTTGCCTCCTTTACCAACCTGTCTGCCTCTTCTCTGCCTATCCTGGTTAGCATGCCGTTGCATGTGCACCTGAAACCAGCCTCATACGCAGCATCGAACGTGAAAATCAGCTTGTTGCTCTCATAGCAGTTCTTACATATGAAGTAGTCATTGCAGTTGTCCTTGACAACATCACTAGTCTGCGTCATGTTCTTAACATAATCCAGGAACTGCCCTATCTTGTTTACGTTTATATACCACGCAAAAGAGAGCCATCCGTCTACATTTTTAGATATGTTGTAATTTGTTATCCCGTAGCCCTGCATTATGTTGAGTATGCGCCTTACCGCGTTGATCTTCAGGCCGAGCCTTGCGGCAATGTCCTCATCAGTTTTCGGCGAATCAAGTAGCTCAACCACCTCCATTGCACGCTTGCTTACGTTCTTCCTTAGGTAAGACGAGACTATCTCATCGCTCCCAAGGCTATTTATTATGACGTTTGCCGCTTTCGAGTATTCTACTGCCGCATCCACTGCGCCTGCCTTTACTGGCTTGGTGGCGTGTTTCGGCTGCGCTGACACATGATTTGATGCACTGCCGGCCCTGCTCCAGCCATGTGCATTTCCATGCTTGGCAGGGCTTTTCGGATTGTGTTTTGCCGTGCCTACATGCCGCTTGCTAGCGCTATATGCGTACCTTGCATGCCCTATCTTGGCTGCCTTCTTGCTTTTGGTAACCATGTGTCTCTGCTGCGCTGTACCATGTTTCTTGGAAGTGTGAGATACCTTTTTTGCCTTTGCCATAGAATGCGCCTCGCTCGTATAGGTTCCAGTTAACGCATCTATTATTTTGTCTTTTCTGGTATTTAATGGTTGCTATTCCTGGTTTTGGCGGTTCAAAACGGGCCATACTGCTGCTTTTCTCGTCATATTCAATCAAACTGTCTGTTATTGCGTTGCATCTGTGAAAATATTCATGCGACGCAATTAGCTCTTGGCGGTAAGCTCAGCGTCCGCCCAAAACCTATACAGTCACGTACAGCATTGCACACGGTATAAATACCTTTACATGCAGAATCCTCTACTGCAAGCCTTACGCTTATTTTGCAAGTTTGCAAGTGGTACCATGGGCTTTTACAACGAATCTAAGAAGGTCTTTGCGACCGAATACAAGGAACGCTCCCAAATCTATCGGGAACGGATGGCCACATGGAGCAAGGAGCCCGCGGTCACCATGGCCCAACGGCCAACAAATCTTGCAAGAGCCAGGGAGCTCGGCTACAGAGCCAAGCAGGGGGTGTACATAGCAAGGGTGTCCGTTCGGAAGGGCAGGCGTATGCGTCCGGCTGTCGGCGGCGGCAGGAAGCCGTCGAAGAGCGGGCGCTTCTTCTCTAGGGCAAAATCCCTGCAAACCATAGCAGAGGAGCGCGCTGCGGTTAGGTTCTCCAACATGGAGGTCCTAAACTCCTATTTTGTCGGCGAAACAGGCGAAAGGCGTTTCTACGAGATCATAATGCTGGACAGGGCCAGCCCTGTCGTCACTGCTGACGCGTTCTACCGCTCTATAGTTTCAAGGAAGCATAGGGCACATCGCGGCCTCACACGCTCGGGTCGGAAATCCCGCGGCCTGACACACTGATGGCGTTTCATATGGCAGGCGCAAACCGATATGCAGCAAGGATAACCATAACCAAGCACCTACCAATCAAATACAGCAAGATGATTGGCAGTTACAAAGCATATCGGCGAAGCAAGATATCAACAAAAGAGGACGCGCATTCAATCTCGATAAGCATAGCGGCCAATGACGCCACAGCGCTGCGTGCCTCTCTTAACTCTGTGATGCGCGACATACACGTAATAGAGAGCACAGGAAGGCTCGCAGTCCGGAGTACTAGGAAAGGCCGAAACGTTCGCGGCAACAGATTATAGACTGCAGTTAATTACATGTCTGTCTCTCTGCAACACCCCTCAATGCCGTGCCGGGACTCTCTACCGGTACTTCGTCACAGAATGAAAAATCTATAAATATGTGCGCCCATCAATACTGATTGGCTCTAGAAAGCACGACGTGTCATCTTTTTCACTTCGGTGCACTTTCAATTAGGGCATTGCAGCACAGTGTTTCGAATGGCAGGATCGCTACAATATTGGCCTAGGAGGCGCGCGCGGCACAGGCTCCCACGCGTCAGGAACATGCCCGCGCAGGCTGAGCCAGTGCTCTCCAGCATGATCGCATACAAGGCAGGCATGGTGAGTCTTGGAGTTGTCGACGATTCAAATGCCCCGACCAAGGGCATGGAAGTAATGCGCGCCGGCACAGTGCTGGAGATTCCGCGTATGGAAGTGTATGGAATACGGCTCTACAAGCGTGACGCGGAATCAGGCTATAGGCATGTGTCGGCTGAGATGCTGCACAGGCAAACCTCTGAGAGGCTCGGCATCAAGAAGGTCAAAGCTGATGAAACCAAGCTTGCAGATCTGAGGGCAAAGGCCGGCGAGTACATTGATGCAACTGCGCTTGTGGCCGCATATCCGAAAGGCATGAGCACGGGGCAGCACCACCCTATGAGATTCGAGAGTGCGGTAGGGGGCAAAAGCGTCGAGGAGAAGCTAGATACCCTCTCAAAGCTGCTGGGAAAGGAGCTCAAGGCGTCCGACATTTTTAAGCCCGGGGAGTACATAGACACAACCTCGATAACGAAGGGCAAGGGCTGGCAGGGAGCAATAAAACGCTTCGGCGCCTCGCGGCAGTTCCACAAGGCCACGCAAAAGATAAGGCACGTAGGCCCTCTCGGGGCATTCACACCTGGGAAGGTATTATACAGCGTGCCGAGAGCGGGCCAGATGGGGTTCAACTACCGCACGGAGCACGGCAAGCGCATACTCAAGATAGGCCAAAAAGAGAGCGTATCTGAAATAAATCCGAAGTCAGGATTCGCGAATTACGGTCAGGTAAGGAGTGACTACCTGCTCATAGAGGGTTCTGTACCCGGGCCCGCCAAGAGGCTTGTCCGGCTAAGGAAATCCATAACGCAGCAGAGCGCGAAGGGCGTGAGCGAGCCCAAGCTGACTTTCATAAAGGGCTGAATTAAATGGCAAATACTGACTTATATTCATTGGACGGCAGGCAGGTAGGCAAGGTTGAGCTGCCTCAGATCTTCAGCATTGAGGTGAAGCCGTGGCTCATAAGCAGGGCGGCCGTGGCAGAGCAGTCCAGGCGCATGCAGCCCCAGGGCCATTTCGTGTTGGCGGGTATGCAGACGACAGCGGCCTATTACGGCGCAATGATGTCGTGGCGTACAGGGAGGCACGTCGGAAAGGCTATACGGCCCAGGGAGAAGCTCGGCGGCGGGGCATTAGGCAAGATAAGGCGCATACCCTCGTCAGTCAAAGGCAAGCGTGCGCACCCGCACCTTATAGAAAAGGACATACACGAGACTATAAACGATGGCGAATACAGACGCGCCGTAGCAAGCGCTGTAGCTGCAACAGCCAGCAGAGATGGCATCCCTTCAGGCACTTCTGTCAGCCTGCCCGTTGTGGTGTCTAACGATATAGAGTCTGTATCAAAGACAAAAGCAGTGCTGGCGCTTTTCAAGGGGCTCAAGATACTGGACTATGCGCTTTCAAGCGGCACTAGGGCAAGAAAAGGGGTAAGGCGCTCATCTATCCAGAGGCTCAAGAAGCACAAAATACTAATGGTGGTCAACGCGGACAAAGGTATAGTAAAGGCCGCGCGAAACATACCCAGCGTGGAGGTCAGTACCACCAGTCAGCTCAGCATAGGCAAGCTGGCACCAGGTGGTGCAGGACGTGTATTGGTAATATGGAGCGAGGACGCAGTCAAGGGCGTCACCGAGGCCATAAACAGGCTTAGCCTGAGGTGAATTCATGTCAGTACTCAGATACCCGCTAGCAACAGAAAAATCTATCAACATGGTCTCAAGGGGCAACGTCATAGTGTACATAGTTGATTCACGCTCAACCAAAAGCGAGATAAGCAAGGAGTTCGAGCGTATGTTCAACGCCAAGGTGGAGAGCGTGCGCATAGCAAACTCTCCCAATAATTCGAAGAAGGCATTCATAAAACTGGCAAAGGGCTTCAACGCCGGAGACATAGCGATGAAGCTGAAACTGGTGTGAGGCATGGGCAAGAAACTTAGGCAGCAGAGGAGGGGCAAGGGCAGCAATCTGTACACCAAGCTGCCTGGCACGTTCACTACTAGCGTCAGTTATGTAAAGGAGCCATCATTTAAGGGCAATGCAGAGGTAATGAGGCTGATGAACGATACCGGCCACACCTCGCCTGTAATGGAGGTGGCGTACGACGACTTCAGCCGGAGCTACATGTTAGCGCCGGAGGGCATAGCGGTTGGCGCCAGAATACACTTTGGTACGGACAGCTACAGCATAGGCAGCGTTATGCGCCTTGCTGACATACCTGAGGGCATACCGATATTCAACATAGAGTCAGTGCCTGGCGACGGCGGCAAGTACGTAAGAGCCGCGGGTGCATACGCCTACATAACCTCGCGCACCGATAGCACCGTGACAGTGCTGATGCCGTCCAAGGCCATGGTAACGATAGACCCGGCATGCAGGGCGCAGCTCGGCATAGTTGCAGGCGGAGGCATGAGCGACCAGCCGATAGTTAAGGCCGGCAAGAACCACTACATAATGCATACGATTAACAGGACGTGGCCGAGGAACAGAGGAGTGAAAATGAACCCCGTGGACCACCCATTCGGAGGCAAGCAGCACCACAAGGGCAAGAGCAGCATGACGTCAAGGAACGCTCCGCCCGGAAGGAAGGTAGGCCACATAGCCGCTAGGCGTACAGGCAGGAGGAAAAGGTAAAGGCTAAATACCGATACAATGATAATTTAGACGGTGTTATCATGGCAGATAGGATATCAAGCACGGCTGTTAAGAGAGAGCCAGGCTACCTGTACTACCTGGGGAAGGACGGCTACGTATGGCGCACGCCTATGAGGGGCAAGAAGGGCAGCAAGGAGAAGGTCTCGCAGGAGAAGGTCTCGCGCGAGGAGGGCTACCTGTACTTCATAGACTCGAGCGGCTACGTGTCTAGGGCCAAGCAGGCCAGGGGCAGGAAGTAAGTGTGAAACATGGCTGAAAGGATTGCGTTCAAGGGCCGGCTTCCGAATGCATTGGCAGCGATGAGCATAGGCGAGTACAAAGGGCTCGTCAAGTCGAGGCAGAGGCGCTGGCTCTCACGCAATTCCCTTCAGTACAAAAAGCTTACGGAAAGCGTGGAGAGAAAGAGGGCCCAGGGAAAGCCTGTCAGGACCCACATGAGGGAAGCCCTAATTCTGCCATCATGGGTGGGCATGGAGTTCGACGTCCATAACGGAAAGGAGTTCGTGCACTTTGGCATAGCGCCAAACATGCTCGGGCACAGGCTGGGCGAGTTTTCGCCCACGACAAAGCGCGTGCAGCACTCCGCACCCGGAATAAAGGCGACTCGCGGCAGCAAGTTCCTGGACAAGAAGTGAGGCGTTTTAGTGAGGTATTCGTTCAACGCAAAGGGAGAAAGACTCGTATTTGCAGGTGCCAAGGACCTCAACGCGAGCCACAAGGACCTGGCGGCAGTATGCGACTCGATACGCTACAGGCCCGCAGAGGGCGCAATGGCGCTGCTTGACGGCGTGGCCGATGCCGGCATGCCTATAGAGTTCAAAAGGAACAATAAGGGCATGGGGTCGAGGCACGAGCTCCATGGCCGCAAGGGCAGGTACCCGAAGAAATGCGCTGCAATGGTCAGGAAGGTGCTCGCAAACGCCATGGCGGTTGCGCGATCGAAGGGGTATGATGACACAAGCATGTTCGTTGTGCACGCATCGGCCAACAAGACCCAGATAGTCAGGCGCTCCCCATCGAAAGGCATGCTCTACCATTCAGACAGCTACGGCTACCCGTCAACCCGGCACAGCGACATAGAGCTCTCCAAGGTCGAGATAGGGCTTGCGGTGCCGGAGGACGTGAAGCTGGGCAAGCAGGCAATGCTCCTGCTGAAGAAGTCGAGCGCGATGGCCGAGAAGCTGCACGCGCAAGCAAAGGCAGCGCCGCAGAAGCCGAAGCAGAAGCTGAAGCCGGCTGTGCCAAAGCCCGCGAAGACCGACAAGCCTGTACCCGCAAACGACGGCTCGAAGGTCGGGCGCAGCGGAAATGAATCAGAGCACCAGGTCAAGTCAGATAGGTGAATGGATGGCAACAGAGCGCAAATTCATAGACGACGCTGTAATAAAGCTCAACATATCAAAGTTCCTTTCGAGGGCCCTCTCGAAGGCGGGATTCTCACGCGTGGAAATACAGAAGACTCCGGTGCTTACGCGCATAACCGTATACGTGCTGAACCCCGGCCGGGTCATAGGCAGGGCAGGCAAGACTATAGACGAGCTCACCGAAACCATACGCTCGAAATTCGACGTCAACAATCCACAGATAAGCGTGGTCGAGGTGGGCAACAAGATGCTCGAGCCGCTCCTAGTCGCAAAAGACATAACGTTCAAGCTGGAGCGCTCTATAAACCCAAGGAAGATCATACAGTCAACGCTTAAGATCATCATGGAGAACGGAGCGCTCGGCGCAGAGATAATAATGAACGGCAAACTCGCCGCAAAAGGCGCTCGGGCAAAATCAATAAGGAAGAGCGTGGGCTACATACCGAAGGCCGGCGATGTGACATCGCTGGTTCACGAGGGCGTGGCCACGGCCTACCCCAAGTACGGGGCAATAGGCGTCAGGGTGAGGATAGTGCCTCCGGGCACCAAGTTCCCTGACAGGGAGATAAAGACTGTAGAAATACCTAAGGCTATACTGAATAGCTGAATGGATTCAGTTGTCGAAACGTGTGTAAAGGTTTTTAGCACAGGCTTCGTAAAAAGTAAAGAACAGCGCAAAGGTATGGTTGCATGGGCTACGTGATACTTACTGCCTTGATCGCATTCATAACAATGTTCGTGCCCGGCGAACTCCTTGCCCTGGCACTGCTAAAGAAGACAAAGCTCTCGTTCTTTGAGATTTCAGTTATAGGATTCACGTTCGGCCTCATGGCACCAACAGGCCTTACGTGGATAGAGTCGTATTTCATGAATGCTGTGCATGCATTCACATTCTCCCTGCCGTTATTCAATGCCAATGCCCTTGTACTGGCAATAGTCGGCCTAGCGCTCTGCATACAGCAGGGCGTATTCGATGGTTTTTCCGGTATGCTTGGCAAGAGGCGCAGGGAAACAATAGAAGCCGAGAAGGCGGAGCTCACATCCTTAGAGAAGGAGGCCAGGCTGACAATAGCACAATTGCGCGAGGAGCTCTCCCAATACGATGCCGCTAGAGCTGTCATATCGAAGCACCAGGCTGAGGAAAGCAATATGCGTGCGCGGCACGAGGGCGAGATGAATGGCATAAACCTGAATCCCGATGAACGTGCACACATATCAAAGCTGCACGCCGAGGAAGAGGAGCGCCTAATGCGCGACCACGGGCAGGAGGAGCGCATACTGCTGGCAAGGCTGCGTAGCGCCTCAACACCCTCAGTACGACCTCGCGGCACCTGGCTCAACACTAACTGGGTATGGCTGGTTCTGCTCGCAATAATGCTGTTAACGTTCGCTACGCGCATGCTGAGCGTTGGAATAACCCCCAAGTTCTTCGAGTTCGACCCGTATTTCGACATGCTCAGCGCCGAATCTATACTTACTTTTGGCTATCAAGTGCTGCTTTCACCTAGCGCCTGGCCCACCATACCTGCTGGCACCATACTGCGGCTGCAGCCAATAGCCCCGTACATGGAGGCGTACTGGTATTCGCTCGCCAATTCCCTGGGACCGCACTACTCTACTTTCAGCACCTCCCTGATGAGCTATGTCGGCGGTATATACCCACCCATAACCGCTGCGCTGCTCGTATTCGTCGTCTTCATGCTGCTCTATCACGAGTATGACAAATACATCGGCCTGATAGGCGCATCACTTGCCGCGACAATGCCTGTGCTATTTACTACATTCATATCAGGGGAACAGCTAGTCGAGCCCTGGGGAATATTTACGCTGTTCTTCTTCTTTGCAGCGTATATGCTTGCTGTCAAGAATATGAAGAGCGTGCGCTTTGCCATACTCGCAGGCATAGCATTCTCAACCACATTCCTGACCGCGCACTACTACACTGTCGATGCGGGAGTGCTCGGCCTGTACATACTGCTGCAGGGTGTAATAAGCGTATTCAGGCACGATACCGGTAAGGACTTCTATAAGATGAACATAATCGTCATTGCGCTGATAACGTTCTTCTACGCAATATACGCACCATACAAGGCGACCCTTACCGAGCGCATACCTAGCATACTTCACATACCAATCATAATAGGCATACCGCTCCTTGCCCTTGTGTTCATAGCGGTTTTCGAGTTCGTGCCAAAGCTGCTCCAGCGGCGCAAGATTATCTTCAGGAAGCTGGATTTCAAGGAGTATCTAGCGTGGCTGGTACTGCTGTCGGTAATAATAATGCCAATAGTGTTTGCCACGTCGATAGGTGCTCCTATAAAGGCCTATCTGAACCTGAGCACGAAGTTCACAACACCCTCGTCTGCGCTCTTCATGACAGTCCAGGAGTATATCCCGACAGGACCGCTGTATAATTTTGGTACTGGCGGTCTTGGCCTTCTTGGCTCAAGCGTAGGCGGAGTGCCAATAGTGCTGTGGCTCATCTGCCTGATCTCCTTGTTCTTCATATTCCTCTCGATAGGCGTCAGGAACAGCAAGACCGGCATACTATACGTGGCCATAGCCCTGCCATTGATGATGGCAGGATTTTCTGAGGTTAAGTACCTGCCTCATTTTGGGATCGCGTTAATAATGCTTTTCGGAATAATGCTCGGCGAAATCTACTACATGCTAAAGTCCAACTACTACAAGGGTCTGAATGGCAGGAACCGCATACTGCTTATATCAGCAGCATTGAGTCTGGTAGCACTGCTGGCCAGCTTCTCGCTTACTACAATAAACGCGCTTTACGCCTTGGCTGCCATACTCGTGGTGCTGCTACTGCTGCTGATCTACTTCAGCCAGACTCCTGGCAGAGGTTTGTCGCCAAAGCAGGAGGAACTTCCAGCCGGCGATACCAGAAAGTTCATAATGGTGCTGGCGCTGGCAATCGGCCTGTTCATGATCTCTAGCCTGCTTGCGTTTGTCTACCTGTTTATACTTATAGTCACCCACAAGATGGATGCGCACAGGAAGAAGTTATGGGGGATCATAGTGCTGCTGCTCGTGGTAGAGATTGCAGCCTTATTCATCAACCATGCCCCAATCATGGGTGAGAGCTCGTCCATACTTTCTGCATTCTCCGCAGCCGCGCTTAATGCATCAAGCCCCCAGACTGCATGCAACACGCTAGCGTCTACGAGCAGCATAGGCTACGACCTGTACTGCAACGTCGTCCCGCAGTACTGGCTGGAAGCCACGGCATGGATGAGGCAGAACCTTGGCCCATATGCCCCAAGGGTGCTAGCGTGGTGGGACTACGGTGACTGGATAAACTGGTTCGGCAATACTAACGCGGTGATCAGGGGCGACAACGCTAATGCGACAGAGGATTATGCTACTGCCGCAAGCTTCGTTCTGGGCATGAACGACAGCTTCGGGCCCTCCGTACTCGCCAACATTATGAACACCAACCAGACAAAGTATGTGCTGTTCGACAACCAGCTCCTGCCGAAGTGGCAGGCCCTTGACTTCCTCGCATGTGTGGATGTAAACGAGACCTCTAGAGCGTACGCGTTGGCCCAGGGGCGCCTGCAGAGCCCGCCTGTGCCATACGTGCTGGGCAACTCCCCATGCGAGATTAGCCATGACCCTGCATATACACTGGTGCCGCTGGACGCGCTGCTTGCGACCAACACAACATCGCTCAACTTCTACTGCTCGATATCTAACTCTACAAGCACCTACATCAAGGCCTATGAGGTGCAGGGCAATTCACTGTCCAATTCGAGCGTGTGCGTTTCTACGATTCCTACCTCAACAGGTGCAGCGCAGCTCTATACATCAACAGGTACGAAGATGAATGCGATGATACCCTTGAGCTATTACATAGGGGTAATACCTATCCAGGGCACGGACTTTGTAGAATACCCGACGATATACCTGCCCAACGGGCCGAATGGAACTATAACAGACGCGCCCTCGAAGTTCTACACCTCAAACTACTACAGAGGGTTCTTCCTGGGCGAGCTGCCAGGGTTCACCGAGGTCTACCCCAGCAATGCCACAGGCATAAACTTCATCAATGGCACATACCCGATACGCATATTCGCACTTGACAACTTCACCGGTACACTGCCGGCCGTGCCAAGCAAGCCTTCATGGGTGCACAACAACTACACCATGCCGTAGCATATTAATTCCTTTCCGAGATAAATATTCCTTGCATGGGCTTGTAGCTCAGCCTGGTCAGAGCGGCGGTCTTATAAGCCGTAGGTCGTGAGTTCAAATCTCACCAGGCCCATCCTAACTTTATGTTACCACGCAAATAACCAGGTGTTGAGCACGGAATGCATGTTCTGTAAGCTGAAGGATGACAGCAGTGCGGTACTGTTCAATGACAAGCAGTGCTATGTTGTGCTCGACAAGTATCCGATAGAGCGGGGCCATATGCTAGTCATATCAAAAGAGCACTACCCTGACCTACTCTCTGCGCCAGACGATGTTATAACTGGCATGTCATTGATGGCTGTGAAACTCGGCCGCCTGCTCAAGGAGCGCCTTGGGGCCGATGGCGTGCAGATAAGCACCAATGTCGGCGATACTGCAGGCCAGCTCATAATGCACACCCACATCCACGTCATACCTAGGTATGTCGGTGGCACACGTAGCTTCTCAAAGCGCGGAATACTCTCAAACGAAGAGCAAAAAATGTTAAAGAAGCTACTGACCGAAAAATGACGGGTTGTGCAATGTCCCAACTACCAGAAGCGCTCAAAACAAGGATGCAGAAGCAGGGCTACCACTTCGCTGGCAGGCATTCTGCCGTGAAAATATGCGAGTACACTGCCAACGGCCTGCGCGGCGGAATCCTGTGCTACAAGCACGCATTCTACGGCATAGAGAGCTGGCGCTGCATGCAGGCAACACCTGCTATAGGCTGTGATCTCGGCTGCCGGTTCTGCTGGCGCATAATACCTGAGGAGATGGGCATAAACTGGAACGAGCTCAACGCGGTGGAGGAGTGGGATGATCCAGAATTGATAGTTGAGAAGATGCTGGACGAGCAGCGCAGGATAGTCAGCGGCTATAGATCGATGGCAGAAACGGAGCTGAAGCAACAGCGCTGGACCGAGGCCAACACCCCGAAGCACGTGGCTATAAGCCTTACAGGAGAGCCAACGTTCTACCCTAAGCTCAGCGCGCTCATAGCGGCATTCCGCAAACGTGGCATAAGCACGTTCCTGGTGACGAACGGCACTCTTCCAGAAGCGATAGCAAGGCTGGACCCGCTGCCGACGCAGCTCTACATCTCGCTCCAGGCGCCAGACGCGCAGAGCTACGATATCGTGGTAAGGCCAAAGATAAAGAATGCATGGGAGCGCTTCACTGAGTCGCTGCGCATGCTCAGCAGCATAAAGACAAGAACTGTGCTCCGCATGACCCTGATAAAAGGCCTCAACATGCATAACCCTGAAGGCTATGCCAGCCTTATAGGCACGGCGAAGCCAAATTACGTCGAGGTTAAGGGATTCTCGTTTGTCGGAGGCTCAAGGAACCCTGAGCGCGGACTGTCCATACAGAGCATGCCTAACCATTCCGAGATAAAGGAGTTCGCCGGAAAGCTCTCGTCGCTCACTGGCTACCAATACACTGCAGAGCACCAGCCCAGCCGAGTTGTGCTGCTGTCGCGCGACGAGGATTCGGCAAAGCGCCGCATAATAGATTTTGCAGCAATACGCTAGCCGCGCTTCCTGGTTTTGCCTTTCGTAGCCTTGTATATGATGTGCCTCTCCGCACCGCATCTCTTGCATGTGTATACTGCATAGCCTTTGCTGCTGGCGAGCACCACCTTGGCAGTAAGCCCTGGCACAAGAACCGAATTGCATTTGCTGCACAATGCGTTCCGCATTTCCCTGCCCAGACCAATCCTGTAATGCGAACTTATCCTGCGCAGCAGCCTCACATACGAGCGCGAGAGCTCAGGCTCATCCTGCAATGCCCTTTCCGCAAGGCCGAAAAGTATTGATATGCGCTGCCGCGCTATATCTTTCACTAGAGCCTTGGAGGAACCCTTCACCAAACCACACAGCTACTTTACACCGATCCGCGTGAGCATAGCATCCATGCCGCGCTCGACTTCCGCGCTGCTCCGTATTGTGACTATATTGTCAGCGAACTCTATGTCGTTTTCGGTGGGTACTCCGTGGAACAGCACAACTAGCCTCTTCGCCTCCTCGTCCGATGGCGTAGATATCGCCCTCCCCTTTATGATGTTGGCCCTTGCGACTATCTTCACAGCATTGTCGATTGCGGCAATGTACTTCTTCGCCCCATCAAACTGCATCATAAGGTCGAGCAGGGGCCTGAAGTCGTACAGCTTGTAGGCGTCCACCCCGAGGCCGTCAACAAGCACTATGCCGTCGTAGTCCTGCGCCGAAACCATCCCAGTATTTATGTCAGGCCTGACAGTCTCGCCATGCCTGCCAATGCACTCCCCCTTGCTGTAGCTCGTTATCTTGTACGGCACCTTCCACCTGTCGAAAAAGAGCCTAACCATCCTCAGCGTCTCGTCCCTGAAATCCTTCGGGGGCAGGAATATCAGAAACACCATTCAATCACACCTAGTTCCCAGGCAAAATATTTAAGCCATGCCCTTATATGGCGCGCGAGATCCTTGCCAGCTTGTGGCCCTTTGCCTTAAGCTCCATCTCGTAGAACCTGCCGAAGGCCAGCCTCTGCACTGAGAATTTCCTGTCGGCAAGCCTCTCGCTTAGCATGTCGAGCATCTTTGCGGCAGCGCTCGGGCTTGAAAGCTCCCCGAACATGTGCGCAAATGGGTTCAGCACCACGGAATATACCCCAAGCTGCGCAGCTATGGCCTGTATCTCGTTCACGGCCCTGTCTACGACATCTACCATCCTTGGCTCGTCGGCCTTCTCGAAACTCACGAAAATTAGCAGGGCTTCGCCGCTCTCTACCGGTTTGCCGTCCTCAAGGAGCGATGACCGGCCTCCTTCTGTAGGCACGGCCTTGAACCTCTCAACATGCCAGCACATGAAACGCACGCCATCACTATGCTTGTGCTCAGCTTTCCATGTACGGGGCAAGGAAGTATGCAACCTGCGCGTCGCCGATCTTATAGTTCACCATTATCGGCTCGTCGCTCTTCAGGGACATCTCAATTGGTGAATTTGATGGGCAGGCGCTTACTATGCGTTCCAGGTACTCCAGGTTGAACGTGGCAGACGAAGGCTTCGACACGTCCAGCTTCTTTATCATGTCGGCCTCGTTCATGTGCTCTTCCTCAAGCTCTCCCGCATCGCCCTTGGCCACCACCATGAACGACTCCTTGGCCGTCCTGAAGCCTATGTATGTCGAGAGCAGGTTGGCGTCTTTGAGTATCTCCTTGAATGCGTCGCTCTTTACGGTGACGTGCGACTCGAACTCCACCTTCGGCTCCTTCTCGACGTCCTTCTTCACATCTATCATTGGCAGCTTGTAGCGCCTCTTGCTCTTCTCGCCTATAAACTCTATCTGCAGCTTGTTGCTGGCGTCCTTCATAAGCAACTGCTCTCCGGTGCGTGCGCTGGCCAGTATCTTGCTGAAGTTGTCCAGGTTGAGGCCGACGCTTGCCTGCTTCTCCGCATCGTACTTCGAGAAGGCTTTGTTTGGCATGGAAAACGAGACCATGCTTATGCCTGAGGGGTCCATGGCCTTGAGCGAGATGCCCTCCTTCGCTATGACGAAAGAGCCCTCGTCAACCAGGCTCACAATCGAATCAACACAGTTCTTCCAGTACCTCGCATCGTCAATCTTAATCTCGAACATGTGACCCACCACAAGTAGCATTATTAATACTCTCTAAAGTAATAAAAAGGTATGCGGGTCGACCGGAAATCGATGTGCTTCGGCGATAAAACTGGCCTATCGAAGGATATGTAACCCATAACGTTGAATTGCAAATCGCTGTGGTTTAGTGACAACCAAAACATGCCCGATATGCGGCTCTGCATTCGAGTGCAGGGGTATATCACTCAGAAACCCCTGCTGGTGCCTGAGGGTCGAGGTAACGCCTGAGCACCGCAAGGAAATCGCCCATGTGACAAATGAATGTGTCTGCGAGAACTGTCTCTCCGGTAAGAAAAAAAGACCCTAGCCGGGATTTCCGCGATGTGTGTCGGACCCGGCCTTTAAGGTCCACAGCCTTACGTGCGGCCGCTACACCACTAGGGCCATATAAGCAAGTAGGATTGAGTTGTAAAGATATTTAAAAACGAGCCAGTGGGCGGGCACCGCCTTTAGCATTTTGACATTTCAGTACGTGCACACAAAACCTAATAAATGGTGCATCTCCATAGGTAACGACTGGTGCTAAGATGGCCGCCGATGCAGACAATGACGACGATATTGGTAATGGATTGCGTGACATAAAGGGAGTGCAGTCCTTCCTTCCAAGCGAACAGATGACGCGCGAATACATCGCCGATACACTCAAGAGGCATTTCAGGCTGTATGGCTACAGGCCGATTGAAACCTCGATACTTGATTTCTACGATATAGCGGCAAGTAAGTATGCGGGGGGCGCTGAGATACTCAAGGAGACCTACAGGCTCAAGGATCAAGGCAACCGCGACCTGATCCTGCGCTACGAACTCACGTTCAAGCTTGCCAAGCTCATAGGCATGAACCCTAACCTACGCATGCCGTTCAAGCGCTACGAAATCGGCAAGGTATTCCGGGATGGTCCGACTGGAACAGGAAGGCTGCGGGAGTTCACGCAGTGCGATGTCGATGTAGTTGGCACGGCTAGCACGCTTGCCGATGCAGAAATTATAGCTCTCGCATTCGATATATTCAGGGATTTTGGTATAGGCGTATACATAGAGGTGAACAGCAGGAACCTGATGTTCGGAATATTCGAGCGTCTAGGCATTCCAGAACGCAATCGCATCGATGCAGCGCTCAGCCTTGACAAGCTGCTTAAGATTGGCGAGAGCGGAGTGAGGAAGGAGCTGCTCGATAAGGGCATAAGCAAGGATATTATAGACGGCATATTCAAGATTCTCGGAGAGGCAGATTCCAGGAAATCAAACGAGGAGAAGCTCGAGTACCTGGAAAGCATAGCCAATAACTCGCTTGCCAAGACTGGGGTTGCGGAGCTTAAGGAGTTTTTCGGCTTCTGCGCCTCTATGCACGCAACCGGCGACCTGCGGCTCACTCCCACGCTTGTTAGGGGCCTGGGCTACTACACGGGTATAATATACGAGGTATACCTAGAAAAAGGCAAAATGAAGAGCACACTTGCTGCTGGCGGACGCTGGGATCATATGATAAAGGACTTCCTTAAGTCTGACAGGGAATATCCTGCCACGGGCATAACGTTTGGCCTTGACTCTATTTACGCAGCACTGCAGGAGAAGAAGGCAAGCCTTCCCGAAGCAGCGGCTCGGAGCGTTCCAGTGCTGCTGATAATCCCTGTAGATACTATGGAAGAGAGCCTGAAGATTCTGCAGCAGTCCCGCGGGATAGGCATAAGTGCAGACATACTGCCTGGGAAGAAGCTCACCAAAGCGCTCGAGTACGCTAACAGCGAGTCCATCCCATATACAATGGTAGTGGGCAAGAAGGAGCTTGAGATCGGAAGCGTCAAGCTGCGCGACATGCATACCGGCAGAGAGCGCGAGATAAGCCTTTCGGCCCTAAAGAGCTCCCTGACCCTGCTCAAGGACTACGGCGCCCACCTTGGCGCAGAATCATGAATTTCATTCAATCTGGTTGGAACTCCTTGATTCTTTCCGCTACCTGTATTTCCAAATCAGGCAAGATTGTCGAGACAAGCCATATGGCTCTTTCCTTGAGTTCGTCCGCCGTGTCATCGACGAACTTGTTCTTATCAATCTTTTTTAAGTGGACCTGAAGGTGCTGGTTCTCACCAAACCTATCTCTTATGTAAGCTACCTCGTGCTCTATACCGCGTTCATCATCATAGCCTTTTACCAGTCCTTTCCTTTCCGATGCCTTGTATACGGCTTCAGCCAGCGGGTCATTCAGCCCTCTCAGCATCGGAGCTGCATGCGGTGCAGGGGCTTGGAGCTGCACAATTACCTCCACAACCCCATAGCTTTTTCTCTCAACATATTTCCTTATCACGGCCGCTCCTACATCAACAGAATCTGTCCTTATGCTTGTACCCTTGTCCATCAAAATACCCCGTACTAGCATGACCAATAAGATATTTATATCGCGCAGGACCCTATATTTAACTTTTTCCGTCTGTCCCAACGGTGCAAAATTCCCTGTTTCCCATGCGCCGCATGGCAAAGTATTATATCGTTTCCAGATGCTACAATTATGCGACGGGTGTATTATGGAAGCGCAAGATGACGAAGAAAACGATGCGGACAAAGGCCTGATAGCCGAATTGCGTTCGCTGATGAAATTCTTCTACATAAACACTGTGCCATCATACGGAAACAACTTTTTCTTCACGATAGGCATATACCTGTTAGAGCTTTTCGGGATTCTCGCCGTAACCGGCATTATAATGCTCGTCTTCGGCCCGTACTGGTGGGACTTGAGTGCTGCAGGCACGTTTGTAAGAACCGTGCACCTCTGGGCAGCCGAAGCCTTCGTCCTGCTGATGTTCCTCCACTTCTTCGTCAATTTCTCAACTTCTGCATTCAGAAAGAAAAGGCTGGCCTGGATGATTGGGGGCATCATGCTGCTTGCAGTGCTCCTTGAATTTGCATTTGGCATCGGCGGAGTCGGAGGCCTAATTTCGCAATACAACGCCAAAGCTGGTGCTGACCTCTGGAACGGCCTCGGCCTGGGCTATTGGATAAATCCGCTGAATGCTGGTGCCGTAATAGGATGGCATGCAGCGATACTGCCGATTATACTTGCCGCACTGATGTTTGTGCATTTCATGCTTGTAAAGACGAAGGGTCTTAATACCCCGTACAGAAGCGACATCAAGTACAGCATCGTTCAGGCCAACCACCGGACAATGTTCAAAAGAATGGGGTATATACTAGTCGCAGTGGTCGTGTTCTCCATACTGTTTCGGGCGCCGTATGAAGCTCCCCTAACTATAGGCAACATAGCAAACAACTACCCTGATCTGACTGCAATCACCCTGTTGAACGAATTCAACGGCTCTTCCAATACTGCGACCTACCTAGATACAATAGACCCATATACATTCAGCACCAGGGCAGTCTATGTGACGGAGCCATACAAAGTGTACACGAACATAACACATACGAAAAACTACGAAGCAGATTTTCTTGCAGAAAACGGCAGCATGCAGAAAAATGTGCTTTCTCAGGCATTCGCGTATTTTGATAACAATGGCTCGGTAGCAGAGGGTGTAAACTCGTCGAATCCTCTAGTTGCCATGGCATCAGGCCTTACAGAAATGGCCCAAAAAGGCGTATACCAGCCGATTGTGCAGAGCGAGGCGCAAAGCGGCTTAGACACCACGTACGTGCTTCTGTTTATTAACGACACTGGCATGCTGAACGTGGAAGGGGAAAGATACGGACTAAGCCTCCAGCAGTGGGGAATGCTCTCAGTTGGCGGAAGCCCTCCCCTTGACATACAGTTCTGGCTCATACCCTACAATCTCTTGGAACTGATGACCGCAGGCATACCCTGGTGGGGAGACCTAGAGAATGGCATAGTCGGATTTGTTGCATTCATGGTGATTGTATTTCTCCCATTCATACCTGGCCTTAACAAGTTGCCCGACAAACTAAGGCTTTATAAGCTGTTCTGGAACAGATTTACTGTGCCGGAGATGAGGAAGGGCAAAGGCAAGGACAAATAGCGATTCAATGTACGGCCTGCAATCTGCTGTAGTTGCATCTACAATACTGATAACACTGCTTAGTTCTGTCTTGGCGCTATTCCTTACGCTGAATTTCGTTGCCAAGCGACAGAAAAGCCATATGCTATGGAGCTCTGGCATGTGGGCGTTCACGCTCGGAACCGCCTTAGAAATAGTATTTGCGTTTGGCGTGTACAACGATGCACTTGCGGGAATTTATTTATTCGTAGTTGCGCTTACTGTGGAGCTGCTTGCACTTGGGTCAGTGCAGCTCACGCACTCTAAGCACGCAAAGCTTGCGTACTACGGCTTCTGCGCCATAACAACGCTGCTTCTTGCCGCTGTGCTCATTTCAACAAATCTCGGCAATATCGTAACTACCTATATCGTATTCGGTGTATTGCCGCTGTCTGTAGTGCTGGTGTCATCATTTATCACTTTTCCGGCAGCAGTCATCATAGCATTGATTGCCGCAATCAGCTACAAACACACAAGAAGCAAGAAGATGCTGAGCATAATCGCGGGCGTCATAGTTGTCAGCATTGCTGGCACTTTGTACATAGCCAGCTTTCCGGAGTTCCTTTATTTCTCGGAATTCATAGGCATACTCCTCCTCTGGGCTGGCTTTTTTGATGCAGGCACATTCAAAAGATCGTTTCATCTATGACCAAGGCACATCCCCTAGATGAAAATACAGATATGCCCTCAAATCGTGAAATAAATCAATGGGAGCGAGCATTAGCGTTTCAATATTTTAGAATGGGGCTGCCGAGATTTGAACTCGGGTATCCAGCGCCCGAGGCTGGAAGTCTGCCAGGTTAGCGTACAGCCCCCTGCATGTGGAATATTAGCCAACCAGCTTTTAAATAATACCCTGCATCTTATCCCCGCCAGCAAGCTTTTTGTATGTTAAACGCGATACAATATCATGGACGCTTCGGAACGCCTGGACTTCGCGTACAGGTATCCGTTCTCGCAGGAGGCCAAGGCGCTGGTCGAGGGACTCAAGCTCTCCAGGATAGAGCCCCGCTACCTGGAGCTCGGGGCCGAGCGCGTGCAGGACGCGCTCAATGCCGAGGGCAAGAAGCATCCGAATAAGGCATACTTCAAGATAGAGCTTGGCAGCATAAAGCAGGGCTATGTGCTAAGCTACGTTGCGGCAAGGGTGATAGCCAGCGCCCTTTCGGACTACTCTGCGATAGAAAGCTTTGTGGCCAACGAGGCGCGCAGATCTTCGGAGGCCCTTCGCAGCGACACACAGCAAAACGTGATGCACCTCTCATCGGAGCTCGGGCTACGGCTGCAGAACGGCAACGGCGAGCTGCTTATGAAATTCTCAGACTTCCTTAGGAATGCTCCCAGCAGCGATGGCAACGCGCTGGTGAATCAAAGGCTTGCGATGGGCTATGTTGTGATGCAGCGCGAAAGCATTCTTGCATTGATTGACGAGGCCATGCGCCGCGCTATACGCTCTGGCCTCCCGATCCCAAAGAAAGAGCTTCCTGCCGAAGTCCTCGAGTTCGCAAAAGGCGTGCACCTCTCCATCAAGGCAAAGCCTGCACTATCCGGCGCAGCTGGAATAAACTGGATAGAGCGGCTGCTTGCCACACCAATACCAGACGTACGGCACAGGACGGTCTACCTCATACTTGCTCCCTACATGGTAAACATAAAGGGCATGGACCCCGAAAGCGCGACAAAAGCCATAATGGAATACATAGAGCGGTGCAAGACCGTCAATCCAGACACGCGCATAACCGAGAAGTACATCAGGTACCAGTGCGAGTACGCCAAACGCAAGGGCATGAAACCCCTCAAGCTTGTCAATGCCCGCGAGCTGCTAGGCAGCTTCATAGACTTGGGTTCACCCAATAGTGCTGAGAGTACCCGTCAGCCCTCCAGCAAGGGAAGGAAGTGAGCGCAATGCAAGAAAGAAGAATACTATGCGACATATGCGGCATTAAGTTCGCTGAACATACATGCAAGCTGTGCGGGCGAAGGGTGTGCAGTGATCACTTCGATCGCGCGGCAGGCATATGCACTGCATGCAAGAGAGGCAGATCTGCACATGCCAAGGAGGTACGTCCTAAATAACCACAGGCCTACTCTTCTGCGCCCGGGCTGCGGTCATTTCCTTCTGGACGCCAAGAAGAACACAGCTACTGCTATAACGACTATAACAACCACTGCGGCAATCTCGTATCCCGTATAGTTTGCCGCATGCGTTCCAGATGTGCCTGTGGCCGGGGCTACAGTGGTCGGAGCCACGGTCGTCGGTGCTACTGATACTGTGGGCGCTATGCTGGTGCTTGCAGGGATGGTGCTTGCTGTGGTTGTGCTGGCTGGCTGTGCAGGGACGAATACAGAAACAGTGGCGGTGTTAGACGATGGGTCATCGCCTGTTGCATTCAGTTTCACTGTGTAAGTGCCACTTGCCACGCTGCTACTGACAGATATGGTCAGAGTGCCGGAATATGTGGGATCAGCGTAAGACTTGCTCACCGAAGCCGTTATACCTTCCGCGGAAAGCTGACCAGCATTTGCGATGTTTGTAGTGGTTCCCCACGTATTGCCGCTTGATAAAGTGACCGTATAGCTTGTAGTGCCTGTTCCTCCGGGCGCAATCGTCATGTTGGTGTTTGCCACGGATATTGTAGAGGTGCCATATCCATACTGCGCAGCTGCGTAAGGCACTAACACAAGCAGCGCCGCTACCAAGGCCACTAGCCCAATCCTGCTCATCTTACCACAAGCTATACTTGGATATACCTACTATATTAAACTTGCGCCAGGGACGAAATAGCAGCATGCCAGCGTATTTTCGCAATTCAGCAGAAGTGCCAAACAGCAATATGCTTTCCCGGCCGAAACCAGTATGTACATATCGTGGGCAGGCTTAGCTTCCGAGTTCGGAATGGGATCGGGCGTTTCCCTGCCCCTGTTGCCGTTTGGCAGGAACTACTTTACCGCCAATATATTTAAAGCTTGCTAGCGTCACACATACTGCTTGACAAAGTTTGTGACTAGCGGTATATCTACGTCCTCGTTCAATGAGGCCTTGTACCCTACGTACAGGCCATAGAGCCATATTAGCACCTCGAGTATCCATGCGAATGGTATGATCAGCAGTAACCCAGCAACAACTCCAATCGCACCCAGGACTACAGCCTGCATCGAGTGTAGCTTCATGCGCTTGTCTTTGTTTCCTCGGGCTATGAAATACACTATCCCGGTAACCCATTCGAGCAGGTAAACCAGTATGTAGTTGAAGTCGTTCCCGGCAGCTTCATGCCCGGTTTTCATGCAAATCGAATCGGATTGGTAGCGCAAATTTAAATAACAGGCCCTCTTCTCAGGAATTTCCGTACAAGTGACACATAGCGCAATGCTATACATACTCAAAGCAACCGATAAATTGCTTTGCATCCATATCAGCGTGAGAGCATGCCTGCCGATATCAAGCAGATAAGCATAGACAAGGCTCCTGACGTGCAGCTGATAGTGGGGCATGCGGGATTCATAAAGACGCCCGAAGACCTGTACGAGGCTCTTATCAATGCGGTGCCGGGCATAGAGGCTGGCATAGCATTCGTAGAGGCGAGCGGCCCGTGCCTGGTACGTACTGAAGGCAATTCCAAGGAGCTTGAGGAGCAGGCTGGCAAGGCTGCGCTAAGCATAGCTGCGGGCCACACATTCGTGATATTATTCAGGAAGGCATATCCAATAAACGTGAAGGAGAGCGTGGCCAAGGTTCCTGAGGTCTCTACTATATACTGCGCCACTGCAAACCCCGTGCAGCTGATTGTTGCAGACACGCATGATGGCAGGGCCATTCTGGGCGTGGTGGACGGCAGCACTGCCAAGGGTCTGGAAGGCGAAGAGGACAAGAGGGTCAGGCGCGACTTCCTCAGGAAGCTAGGCTACAAGCTAGGGTAGCCACTAACTCTTTGAGAATAGAAAAGAAACAGAAAAGAAAAAGAAAAGAAGAGGGTCAGCCCTTGTAGGTCAAGCCCAGTATGCTCCCTATCAGGCCGAGTATGAAGCCTATAACAAAGCCTCCGAAGTTGCCGAGGCTTATTATCGTGAATACGATGGCCACTATAGACCACATCTTCACCTTGCTCACATCGGTCTTGTTCATCAGTATCGACGATATTATCATTACTATGCCGGCTATTACTCCCAATACCCCTCCAACTGAGATGCCAGTCCCTACTCCGCTTCCTACATGCAAAGCGCTGCCGAGCGCCGAGGCAAATCCTCCTAGTGCGATTGTCGCGAGTCCCCCTATCAGGACGAACACGCCCCCTATCAGGACCAGGACGAATGCGGCTGTCGGTTTGTTTCCGGTTGCCATTAAAGACACCGTGAATCACTCTCAATGAAGCAATAAAAACCTTGCTAAAAAGGCTGCATCTCCCCACACGAGCGATAATCTGGCGCAGCAGCCTTAGATAGGATTAAATGTGTTGCACGACAATCAGCATCGATGCACGAACGCATGGTAAGGCCGCCGGCGCTCAGACCCGGCAGCACGATAAAGATAATCGCTCCGTCGAGCATGATGACAACGATAGCGGGCCTCTCGAGCGCGGTCAGGTTCATACAGAAGAGCGGCTTCCGTGTCAGCCTCTCAAAGAGCATGACTAAGGAATCAACTACCAGGTTCCTTACGGCCGGCGACAGGGTGCGCAAGACCGAGCTGGAGAACGCCTTCAGGAGCGACGAGGTTGACGGCATAATGGTGCTGCAGGGAGGGGCCGGCTCTATAGACATGCTCTCAAAGATAGACTATGACGTGGTGCGCGACAACCCAAAGGTGTTCGTAGGCTACAGCGACATAACGCTCCTCCAGCTCGCCTTCCTGAGGAAGGCCCACATGATATCATTCCAGGGCCCGATGCTCGTAGACCTAACCGACAGCGACAGCACTACGAGGGAGTACAACTGGTCGATGCTGCTGAACATGGTGAGCACAGGCAACGCCATGAAGCTGAAAACTCCAAGCGAGAGCAACTGGTCAAGGACTGTGGTGGAGGGCAAAGCCAGGGGGGTGCTGCAGGGTGGCAACCTTTCGGTATATGCGCTAGTGGCGAATACATCATACATGCCGGATCCGGATGGCAGCGTGCTGTTCTTCGAGGATGTAAATGTAGAGCCGTGGATGGTGGACAACCTGCTCTCGTCGCTCGTGCTCAAAGGCATAATACAGAAGGCCAACGGCCTCTTCTTCGGGGAGTTCCCCAACTATGCGCTCTCAGAGGCGCTCGGCCCTCATGGCGCAGCCTCATACCTGTCGAAAAACCTGTTTGTAGAGGATTACATAAAGGCCACGCTCAATGGCGCTATATCTGACACGCTCACCAACAAGGTGCCCGGGAAACCCTCGTTCATAGAGTTCTCATGCTGCCATGGCTCCTACATAACACCATTGCCGCTCGGCGCCTATGTTGAGCTAGATGCAGACGAGCGCTCCGTGCAGATGCTGGAGAGCGCCGTGGACTAGTGGTTGCATGGAATACATGGAGCTCGGCAGGACCGGCGAGCGCATACCTAAATTGGGCATAGGAACCTGGAAGATGCCCAACGACTCAAAGGAGTGCATCAGCGCTATACGCACAGCAATAAGCAGCGGCATGACACTGGTCGATACCGCAGAGATGTACGCGAACGAGGAGATGGTGGGGAGCGCTATACACGGCAGCGAAGCATTCGTAGTCACTAAGGTCTCTCCGCACCATTTTCACGCCCATGACGTTGCCAAGGCGTGCGATGCCAGCCTGAAAAGGCTTGGCATCAAGAGCATAGACCTGTATTTGCTGCACTGGCCAAGCGCCAGCATACCTATAAGCGAGACTATGAGGGCCATGGAGGGCCTTGTCAGGGCGGGAAAGGTGCGCCACATAGGCGTCAGCAACTTTTCCGTGGAGGAGATGCTCGAGGCGCAGGCCGCACTGAAACGCGAGGAGATAGCAGCAAACCAGGTCGAGTACAGCGCCTACGTACGCTCCATAGAAAAGGGCATGCTCGAATTCTGCCAGAGGGAGCGCATCACAGTAATGGCATACAGCCCCCTTGCCAGGGGTTCGATTCCAAATGCGGCGAAGAGGCGCGTGCAGGAAGTCCTTGACAGGCTTGCGCTTGCGCACAAAAAGACGCCGGTGCAGGTGGCGCTCAACTATCTGATATCCCACAAGGGCGTCATGGCGATACCAAAAGCCGCATCGAGGGCCCATGTGCTGGAGGATGCGGGCGCTGCCGGCTGGCACCTTTCACCAAAGGAAATGTTAGAGATAGGCAGCCTCGGCGGCCAGCAGAGCCCGATGGTTCATGGAGCTGTGAAATGGCTGGCAAAGAACATGTCTGCATGGTCTTCTGTCATGGAGAAAATAGAAAAAGTAAGGCATGCGGCTCCCAATCGGCGCAGCCCGGGCAAAGATTAGCGCTCCCTTATCCTTACGAAGGTCTTTACAATAGTATCCATTACCTCGAATTCCTTGGCAACCTGGCCTTCAGGTATACCGCTGACTATGCTTTTGGCGTTCAGGCTGCTGGCCAGCCTTTTGGCGTTGCGCTGCAGGAGCCCGCTGAGCTGCCCAGACGTCTCATAATAAAGTTCTATCTTGTCGAAGCGCTTCAGGCCCAGCTCCTTGCGCATCAGCTGCACATTGCGCTCGAACTCCCGGAGCGTCGCGTCCTCGATCACTTTTTCGTCTCTTGCTGTATCTACATATGCTTTGCCGT
>JAKAST010000006.1 GCA_021828155.1 Microcaldota archaeon
CAGTGGGCTGGCGCGTGAGTATCTGCACAGGCCCCCTGCTCCTGACCTGCTGCTTGAGGCTTACCATATGCCAGAGCCTGTGGTAGTACACCACGCCCGTAAATATCTTCGCCGACATCTTTCTGCCCGTGCGGCCATCATATAGCACCTCGTCGCCGAACTTGTCGAAGCCGTGCTGCTCCAGCACCTTGCCGTAATCGTCTATGATCTTCTCGCCGCTGGCCGAAAATGGGGTGCCGTCGATCTGCTTGCCTTCCAGCGAGGCAGCCTTGGCCCCTAGCATCTCTATCATGTGCCCGAATGTCATCCTGTTGGGCAGGCCGAGCGGGTTTATTATCATGTCCGGCACAATGCCCTCCTTTGTGAACGGCAGATCCTCCTGGTTGACTATTAGGGCGACAACGCCCTTCTGGCTCTGCCTGCTGGCGAACTTGTCGCCTGCCTCGGGTATCTTGTTGCTCCTTATCCTTATCTTGACTATGCGCGTGGCGCCAGTCGTCTCGCCGAACATCACGCTGTCGACCACGCCTAGCTCTCCGGCGCGCAGCATCGTTGAGTTGTCCCTGCGCTTCTCCTCGCCTATGCCGAAGCTCGTCTGCTCCTCGAGGAACCTCGGCGGCGAGACCTTCCCTATTATGACGTCGTTCTCGTCAACCTGCAACTCCGGCTCGACTATGCCGTCCTCTCCGAGCTTGGAGTATGCGTGCTCGCCCTTGTATCCCTCTATGGTTGCGGGAGGGACACCAAAGTGGTCCTGCTGGCCGCCTGGGTACCTCCGCTCCTCGTCGGTGTAGGAGCGCAGGAAGAGGCTCCTGCCCATGCCCCTGTCGACAGAGGCCTTGTTAAGCACTACTGAGTCAAGCATGTCGTAGCCGTAGTACGTGCTTATCGCAACCACCAGATTCTGGCCGTTCGCGTGCCTGTTCAGGCCGAGCGTGCGGTATGCCACGCTGTTCACTATGGGCATCTGCGGGTAGTAGAGCATGAAGGCCCTCGCGTCGTAGCGCTCCCCGAAGTTGGTTGCGTACAGCCCCTGTGCCTGCTTCATGAAGTTCCATGCTATCGGGTGCCTTCCCATGCTGTTGAACTCTGGGAACACGCTCGCATTGACTGTAAGCCCGAAGAGCGATGTCGGGTCTATCTCGAGGTGCGTGGTCTTGTCTGTTACAGACGCCTCGTCTATCGCGGCGCTGATGTTTTCCTCCTCTTCGGCGTCAAGATATTCTATGACGCCCCTGCGCACCAGGTAATTGAAGTCTATCTCGCCATTCTTCAGCTTCTGCTTAAGCTCGTCAGTAAACGTGCTCTTGCCGCCGGTGACTACTATGTATGGCTTGCGCACGCGCCCCCTGTCGGCATTGATGTGCACCTCGTTGAGCTTCCTAACGTATGCCACGTTCACTTCGTTTGACATCAGGCCCTTGCGCCTATTCTCGCGCAGCTCATCTGCGAAGGCCCTGCCGTCCTGCACGGCGCCTATCTCCCTGCCGTCAAGGTATATGCGGCATTTAGCCTCTTTGCCTGATGCGGAACTTCTATCGTCAGCCAACACAATCACCAATCACTTGAAAACATCACAGCATCCTCAGCTCCTTCATCTTCTGCTCCAGTATCTTGTGGTCCGCCCCGACAGTTACCTTGGCCATGAGGGCAAGGTAGCGTGTCAGGCCCACCTCTGTGCCCTCCGGCGTCTCGCTCGGGCAGAGCTTGCCTATGTGAGTACCGTGCACGTCCCTGGCCTTGAGGTGCGGATGCTTCTTCGCCAGCGGAGACTTTATGCGCCTGAGGTGCGCCAGCGTGCCGAAGTAGTTTATCCTGTCGAGCACCTGCGATACGCCAGTCTGGCCGGCTGGCCAGGAGCCTGTGCTCATTGAGTACAAAATCTTCTCGGTAAGCGTATCTGGGTTTATGTTTGTCTTGACCGTGAGCCTGCGGCCCCTTGCGGTGGTGCGCTCCACGTGGTACTTTATGTCCTTGACGAAGGCCTTGAATGCTGTGTTGAAAAGCTCTTCAAGAAGGTCGCCCGCGAGCTTGACGCGCTTGTTCGCGTAGTGGTCCTTGTCGTCGGGCTTTATGTAGCCGTAGGCCACGAGCGAGGCCCGTTCTGCCATGCGCACCAGATAGCGCGCCTTGTCCTTGCGCACATCCGGGCTGGTGCCAAGATGCGGCAGTATGTAAGTGTCAAGCTGCGTCTCCGCCCTCTTCTCCTGGTAGGTCTGGGCCTGGTTAGGCGCGGTTATGCGGCCGAGCTCAAGGAGCGCGTCCTTCGGCTCCATCTCCTTGGCCTTGCTCATCTCGATGTTGAAGAGCATGTCGTTCTTTACCTCCTCGTTATCTGTGAGCGCGGGCGCATCCTTGAGCTGCATGCCAAGCGCCCTTAGTATAAGCATAAGGCTTATGCCCTTGCTGAGCGTCGGGAACAGTATAGTGTAGAGGCCGTACTCGTCGCGTGATATGCTGCACCTAGCCCTGAAGCTCACTGTGGTTGAGAAAACCTTCGTGACCATCTCGCCCTTCTCCTTGGTAGTGATCATGCGGTTGGGCGCCAGGTCCTCTATGCCGACGAGCACGCGCTCCGTGCCCTTTATTATGAAGTAGCCGCCGGGGTCATCGGGATCCTCGTGCTCTGCAACGAGCTGCTGCCTGGTCATGCCCTTGGTGTAGCAGAGATTGCTCTTTACCATGACTGGCAGCTCGCCCACATACGCCTCACCCATTGCGTCGGCCTTCTCTATGCCGCTTATTATTGGGGTGTATGTTATGTACATGGGCGCCGAGTAGTTCAGGTTCCTGGCGAGCGCCTCGTGCGGCAGTATGCGCTTCGTAGAGCTGTCCGATTCTATAACTATGGGCTGCTCCAGCCTTATGCTGCCCAGCTTTATCGCGAAGTCCGATACCTCTGGCTCTATTAAGCTCTGGTTCTCGACTATCTTGTTGATGCCGGCCATTATGAAGCGGTTGTAGCTGTCGAGCTGCTGCTGCGCTATGGAGCCGGACTTGAGGTAGGATTCGACTAGTTCGTGGGTATTGCTCATTCAGACCACTGATCAGGCCTGCCAGCGCGCGCGGAGCGCAGTTATCTTTCGACAACGTAACGGTAGTAATCGTAGGAGCTCGTCGGGTCCCGCCTGTGCACCAGCACCAGGTCTCCGGGCTTTGCGCCGAGCTTCAGTGCTTGGGGGTCGTCGCTGAATATCTTTGGGAACTTCTCGAGAGGCGTGCCGAACTTCTTCAAGACTTTCTGCGCCTCGCTTGCGCTGAGCAATTCGTGTTCCACCAGCAGATCTTCGCCAAAAACCAACAGCTCACCAAGCACCAATGAGCACTACTGCTACAACTAACGTTTGCAGGTCTGCTACATATTATATACCAAAAGGAATATATAGGTTACTAAGGGCGAGGCCCTGCATGCTGTGCGGGCCGGCAAAGAATATTTAGCGGTGCGCATGCAATTGTGAAGCATGGAAATCGGAGGCAAGGGCTTCAGGGTGTACCTTTCAGACCTCAGCACCGACGATGCCGGCGAGATGGCCCGCCTCGCTGACAATCCCAGCATAGCGAGGAGCATAGCCTCAATAGGCGAGTTCCCGAGTCCCTACACCACTAGCGAGGCGCTCGCCTTCATAGACATGGCCAGAAGGAGCATGCTAGAGATGCGCGAGTTCCATCTGGCGATGAGGCTGGTGCCAAGCGGCGCGCTGATAGGCGTTGTCGGCCTGAAGAACGTCAGGCTAAACGACAGGAAGGCCGAGATCGGCTTTTGGTGCGGCGAAGAGCACTGGGGCAAGGGCTACACCAAGGAGGGCGCGCGCCTCATGCTGCACCTCGCCTTCAACGTGCTCAATCTGAACAGGGTCTATGCCAGCGCCTTCGCGACTAACGCGCGTTCTATAAGTCTCATGGAGGCTCTGGGCATGGAGCGAGAAGGCATAGCCAGGCAGGACGGATATGACGGCAATGGCTTCCTGGACAGCGTGCTGTTCGGAATCCTGAGAAGCAATTACAGGGAGAATGCAGAAATCTCAGTAAAGTGATATGGTGGCAGGAGGCGCCTGGCAAGGGCTTTAATACTTCGCGTTAATACTACGATGCGCAAGCGGTGTGCTGATGTACGTGAACAAATCTGTGATAAGGCGCATGCTGAAGGATGCCGGCGCTGCGCGGGTCAGCGAAAGCGCCGTGCGTGCGCTCCAGGATAGGCTGAACAGGATAGCCTATGACGGCGCAAAGAAGGCTGTGATGCTCTCCAAGCATGCGAAGCGAAAGACCGTAGAGGAGAGCGACGTAAGGCTGGCGATGCAGTGATTCCTACACAGGAACCCCGGCAAGCCTGAGTATTACCATAGTGCCTACGGCTGGCAGGCCGAAGAGTGCAGTGGCCAAAATAATGTATGCGTTTATCACTATTCCCATCTTGAGGAAGTAGTTCAGCGCGAATATCGAAACAAGGCCCAGTATGCTGTTCGCTATTATGCCGAATACCACCTTGAGTATAAGGCGGCCCAGTTTGAATATGACGAATATAACAAGCGCTATGAGGGCCACAAGTATGATCTCGCTGACCAGAGAGCCGCCGAGGCCGAAGAGCACCATGCGATCACAGCATATGCTGAATAAAGAACTAAAAAGCGCACACAATGCTCCTTTAATTCAACGTCTCACTTTTCACGCTAAAAATAAACACCTTGCGGAAAGGGTTTAATATCTTCGATGCGCATTGCTATCGTAGCGGGAGGCGGGCAGCTTACCGAAAGGAGGAAGCTCCCCTCATGCAGAGTGCAGATGTGCCCAAGGCACAATTCGGAACAGAAACGATACCCGGAAGTTGCACATTGCTATGACACGACGAGCGCAACCAAGGGATGAAACGCGCCGATGCGCTGCACAGTGAGCATGCAAGGCTATAACGCCGCTCAGTTGAATGCTGCCTAAAACAGAAAGGGGGCTACGGCCTCTCGCTACAATGCTTATGCAAAAGGCGATGCAAACGGACGCCGCAGAGGCCGAGCTCCTGACAGGCATGTGCAACTGCTACGAGACGTGCCGGGAGGGCTTCGAGGGCACAGTGCGCATGGTTGCAAGGGCGAGAGGGCTGAGCAGCGAGGAGGCAAAGCGCAGGCTCTTTTCGATGAAGGCGAAGTACGCCTCTTCCGAAGATTACAAAAAACTCAGGGCACGTCTGCCAGCTGAGTTCCCGCTATAGGTGCATTCATGGTAACCTTCGAGGAAAACACTGGTACGTACGTATGCGATAGGTGCAAGCTCCATTACACGAACAAGACGCTTGCGGAGCAGTGCGAGGCGTGGGATGCTGCACACGATTCCTGCAATCTTGCGATAGCCCAGCAGTCAGAGGAATCGAAATCGAGGAGGGCAGTGCAGGCCTGAATTTTGGCGGGGGCGAGATTTGAACTCGCGACCTCTAGATTTCTCGTCATCGCAAAGAAGCTCGTCACTCATTATGCTATGCATATGAGTCTAGCGCTCTACCAGGCTAAGCTACCCCGCCGCCATCAGCACTCTTTTCTGGGCTTATTCTTATATGCGTTGCTGTGCGTTGCGCGGGCCAGTGCAACGCACGCCGCGCGCCGTTTGTAGAGAAGCTTAAATAAGGCGACGCCTGTTTTCTAGCATAATATTAGAAAGTTCCACAAAAACTTTAAATACATGGAATGCAAAAAACCAATTACAGGATAGGATAGAAGGATGGGATAGAAAATAGGGGCTTTGTATGCCGAAAATACAAATGGAGAGGATCGTGGAAGACGGCTTGAAAGCCGCCGAGCGCAGGAGACTGAAGGCGAGCGCAGAGCAGATCCTTGGAGAGAGCGACCTCGGGGAGCTCTTCGAGATGGTGGGGGCGAAGAGCAAAGAGAGCGAGAGTGCAGAGGCGCTGCTGAAGGGCCTGCTGGCAGAGGACGCAGCGAACTACCTGATAAAGGCGAATTGCGTCAAGCGCAAGCGTAAGTTGAGGCAGCTCGGACCGGCGGCGCTGATAATAGCCGCAAGGCAGTAAAGGCGCAGGCCACAGACGCCGGCACTGGAAGTGCCGGCCCCTTACGGCGCACGCCAGCCCCTTTTTGTTTTCTTCGCAGCTCGGCAAGCTCTTTAAACTTTAGTGCTTATTCTAACGTACGCGATCGTAGTCTAACCTGGTAGGACTTTGCCCCTCCAAGGCAAAAACTCGGGTTCAAATCCCGACGATCGCATCATAGCGCATATATGCAGATCCGAGGTGCGACCATGATTGCGCATCTGTATACTGAGTAATCTGAGTAATCAGCCGGCGCTCTCCCACAGCTCCTGGAAGTGGTCCGCAAGGGCGCGTATCCTCTCCGGATTGCTCGTTATCTCGAGATGCTCGACATTCTTGTGCATGCCCGACCACGTAAGGTTGGCGCTGCCGGTTATGGCCTGCGTCTCAGAGATGTAGAGCTTCTCGTGCACGAACACGCCGCGCACGAACCTCACCTCTATTCTGGGTTTTCCCCTTGCGGCGCTGACCGCCAGCAGCATGGCAAACACTGCAAGCACCTGCGAGGCTACCAGGGCAAGCACAACTAGCCCGGCGAGCACAGATACTGCGATGATTACGAGCAGAGCCACAAGAGCCTTCAGCCAGACAGAGAGCCCCGTCCTGCCGAGATACCTCCTAAGCTCACGCTCATCCTTTGCTGTGCGCGCAGTTGTTATGAGGCGC
Organism: Microcaldota archaeon; assembly: GCA_021828155.1. GTDB lineage: Archaea > Micrarchaeota > Micrarchaeia > Micrarchaeales > Micrarchaeaceae > JAMCYM01. The sequence continues at coordinate 6,701 of JAKAST010000006.1, forward strand.
ACGCTCTTCTTTCGTGCTATGCGTATGAGCTTCCTGACGTAGTACCTGCTCAGATAGGGCGAGACAATCCTGAGGCTCCTACCCCTGCCGTAGAGCAGTTTCTCAACTATTTTGTAGGATTTGTCGCCGCTGTAGATGCTGCCGCTAAGCTGGGCGTGGGGGTCCATTCTGGTCAGTATAGAAGCACAGAATAAGTTAATAGTCTATCTGCGGGCGCCTTCCTTTGCAACTAGAAGCTCCTTGTTCTTGTAGGCCCTGCGCTTCCGCATGTTGGTCCAGCAGTCCTTGCATATAACTAGGCGTAGCGTCTTCGTGGCGGTCTGGGAAGCCTTCTGGCATGAACTGCACACGTTCCTGCCGCAGTAGTCGCACTTCTCGTAACGGTAGACTTCCCGCTTGCATCTTTCACACAGCATCATAGCACCGGATAGGCAGCCGACCGCATGCCTGTTGAGCACGCCCGGTAAACTGCATAAACAGGTAGATTGTTGCAAATACATATAAAAAGATATGGCGCACCGCGCCATTTTTAATAGGATTGCGATAATATATTAGGCTTGTTGCGTTTCTCGCGCAGGGTGTAGCAAATGTATTCTGACGAAGTATTGGAATTTCTCAGGTCAAACGGCGTTGAGGTGGGCGACCTGGTAAAGGTCAAAAGCGGGGGCAATACCGTCGAGGGTGAGCTCATGCCGGGCACCGAGGCAAACAGCCCTGACGTGCTCGTGATAAAGCTCGCGAACGGCTACAACACCGGCGTCTCGTCCAAGGGTGCGAGAGTCGAGAAGCTGAAGCGCGCCAGTAAGGAGGCGCGCCCATTCCCCAAGGCGCATCTTGGGCAAAGGAAGGGCCTGCCCAAGGTGACGCTGCTCTACACCGGCGGCACTATAGGCAGCAAGCTCGACTACAAAACTGGCGGCGTGTACATGCTGCTCAAGCCCGAGGAGCTCTTCTACGAGGTGCCAGAGCTGTCAGGCATAGCGAGCATATCGGCAAAGCAGCTGTTCAGCATCTCAAGCGAGGACATGTCATACTTGGAGTGGCAGAGGATCGCTGAGGAAGCAGCCCGCGCTGTAAGCGAGGGCGCCCATGGCGTAGTTGTGACGATAGGCACAGACACGATGCACTATGCATCAGCGGCCTTGTCGTTCATGCTCAAGGACATACGGGCGCCGATAGTGCTTACCGGCTCACAAAGGAGCAGCGACCGGGGCTCTAGCGACGCCTTCCTCAATCTGATATGCGCCGTGCGGCTCGCGGCAGAATCCGACATAGGCGAGGTCGGCATATGCATGCACGCCACGAGTTCCGACGACAAGTGTGCGTTCATGCGCGGGACTAAGGTTAGGAAGATGCACACCTCGAGACGGGACGCATTCAGGCCCGTCAACTCCAAGGTAATTGCAGAGCTCGGCAGCACCGGTGCAATAAAGTACATCGGCAGGTACAGGAAGGCCGTGCAGTCTAATGGCGCAAAGCCGGTCCTGGGATTCGAGAGCAAAGTAGCGCTGGTAAAGGCTTACCCCGACTCCGACCCAGACCTAATCAATTTTTATGCAGACAAGGGTTACAAGGGCATGATCATAGAGGGCACCGGCCTTGGCCACACGCCTGTATCTACTGAGCACGAGGGCAAGTCATGGCTGCCCGCTATAAAAAACGCGGTCGAGAACGGCATGATAGTTGGCATGACCTCGCAGTGCCTCTACGGGCGCGTGCACCCCAATGTGTATAGGAACCTGAGGCTCCTGAGCAACGCGGGCGTTATCTACTGCGGGGACATGCTGCCTGAAACCGCATACGTTAAGCTCGGCTGGCTGCTGGGCAACTACGATGCAGGCAAGGCACGTGATCTTCTTGCTAAGGACGTAGCCGGCGAGATTGAGGAACGCCAGGAATACGACGAGTTTCCAAACGATGTGTTTGAATGAAGGGCGGAGCACAAGGAGTAGGAGCTGCTGCGGCCTTGGACTACGCTAAGCTCGGCTTCATGTGCGGGCTCGAGGTGCACCAGCGCCTCGCGACAAAGCAGAAGCTGTTCTGCGCATGTCCCGCCGAGGTCACGCAGGGCCATGGCAGCGGTACCATATTCAGGTACCAACGCGCCGTGGCCGGCGAGCTTGGCAATGTCGACCTTTCGGCGCAGTTTGAGGAGATGCGCAGGCGCAAGTTTATCTACAACCTGTACGAGGGCCACACATGCCTCGTAGACATAGACGAGGAGCCGCCGCACCCGCTGAACACAGAGGCTCTCGAGATTGCACTTTCCGTGGCAGCTGCGCTCGGCCTGAAAATTTCCGACGAACTGGAACCCATGCGCAAGGAGGTCGTTGACGGCAGCAACCCGAGCGCCTTCCAGCGCACCATTTTGCTTGGCACCGATGGTGCGATAAGGCTCGATGGCCACGAAATTGGAATAACAATGATGTCGCTCGAGGAGGAGTCTGCCGGCATAAGCGCCGCGACGCAGGATTCTATAACCTACGACTCTGACCGCATAGGCATACCTCTTGTCGAGATAGACACAGATCCGCACATAGCTTCTCCACAGGAGGCCAAGCAGGTAGCGCTTCACATAGGCACCCTGCTCAGGCTTACCGGTAGGGTGCAACGCGGCATAGGCACCATAAGGCAGGATGTCAACGTCTCTATAAAGGGCGGGGCGCGTGTTGAGATAAAGGGCATGCAGAAGCTCGACACCATGGACAGGTTCATAGAGAACGAGGTGCTGCGGCAGCAACGCCTGCTGGAGCTGAGGGACGAGCTCGTCAGGCGCAAGGCTTCTGTCGGCGAGGTTCACGACCTTACAAAGCAGCTGAGCGGCACTAAGGCCAAGATAATAAGCGCGGCGCTGGGCTCGGGCGGCTCGCTTCTGGGACTCGCACTGCACGGCTTCAGTGGCATGCTGGGCGCTGAGGTTAACCCCGGCAGGCGCTTAGGCACTGAAATCAGCGATTATGCGAAGATGGGCGGAGTGAAGGGGCTCATACACAGCGACGAGGACATGAATGGCTATGGCCTCACAGACGACGAAGCTGCGACCGTTAGGAGGGAGCTGAAGCTGAAGGAGAGAGATGCATTTATACTTATAGCGGGCGCGAACGATAATGCGTCCAAGGCGATTAGGCTGGCAGCTGACAGGGCGAGGCAGGCCCTTGTAGGCGTGCCGCTGGAGACGCGCGGCGTCGCAAGCGCAGAAACTTTCACTACCAAGTTCATGCGCCCCCTTCCGGGCGGCGCGAGGATGTATCCGGAAACGGACGTGAAACCTGTCGGGATAACCAAAGAGATGCTGGAAAAGGCGGCGCAGGATGCGCCTGACATAGCTAAGGAGCGCGCCAGGCTCGTAAAAGAACTTGGCAACGAGGGCCTTGCAGGCATGCTCATGATGTCGCAGCGTCTGCAGATTTACAAGATGCTCACGGCAGCGCGGGGCTCGGACAGGGAGTTCATAGCAAACACGCTGCTGCAGAAGTTCACAGAGCTGCGCAGGGCAGGCTACGATGTGGAATCCATACCTGAGGGCGAGCTCTCCGGGCTCTTCAGGATGTACGCGGAAGGCAAACTCACCAAGCAGGCTGTTGAGGAGGTGCTTAAGGAGCTCGCGAGGGGCAAGCGCGATGCCGCAAAGATAGTTAAGGCTATGGGGCTGGAGCGCGTGAGCGGCAAAGCCCTTGCCAGTCTGGTAGACAAAGTCAGGAAAGAGGCCCATGGCATAAGCGGCAAGGAGCTCGTGCAGCGCGTAATGAGGGAGCACAGGCTGAACGTTGACGGCGCAGAGCTGAATGCGCTGGTCGATGGAAAATAGGCTCTTCGTGCTCGCCCTATTTCAATCAGGCACACCTATCGGAACAACAACGATTTCGCCGGTATACATTCTAGCATTCCTCAATCCTATCTTGGGTTTGTGCAACGCCACCGTAACATCCGCCTTAACCGCCACAGGCATCGCCCTGCCCGTGACCGGATCCAGGCCGGACGGCAGGTCGATGGCGACCCTCACAGCATGAGCGGAATTCACGCGCTCCACGGCAGTTTTGAGCGGTTCCCTGAGAGCACCCCTCATTCCGGTGCCGGTCAGCGCTGCCACCACTATGTCGCAGGCGTCGAAGGCCGGAAATGCGTTAACGGCTTCTGGCGTGTCTGCGCTGGCCTTCTCGGTATTAAGCGCCATCCAGTTCCTCCTGGCTTCTTCTGTGCGTATGCTATCCGGCTTCCCCACCAAGAGCACAGTCACTGCCGCGCCCCTGTCGTGCAGATGCCTCGCAGCGACGAAGCCGTCGCCGCCGTTGTTGCCTGTCCCGCAGACAACAAACACGCGCTTCTGAACGAGCGGCCCGAAGCGCTTTCCTATCACGTCCGCAACGCCTGAACCAGCATTCTCCATCATCTGAAGCACAGTTATGCCGTGCTCCACTGCTTTCTTTTCTTCAAGCGCCATTTGCTCCGGCGTTATGAAGTCTGTCACATGGATCACCTTGCTTATTGGGTCACAGGAAGCGCGCACCGTCCTTCGTGACCAGCACGTCGTCCTCTATCCTTACGCCGCCGAAGCCCTGCACATAGATGCCGGGTTCGTCGCTCAAGACCATTCCCTGCCTAAGTATGTTCTTGTGCATACCGAGGCCCAGGCCGCTGTCGTGCACCTCCAGGCCTATGTCATGCCCCAGCGAATGGATGGATTTGCCCCTGTAGCGCCCGTGCTCCGCAGTATCTATGAACTCTGCTACCTTCATGTGCACATCATGGCCGTCGGCGCCCGGCCTTATGCTTTCCAGGCCGAGCCTCTGCGCCTGCTCTACTACCTTGTGCATTTCCATGATTCGCGCGTATTTGCTGCTACGCCTGTCTGCCTTGAACACAAATGTCCGCGTCATGTCGGCGCAGTAGTTTTTGTACATCGCACCCACATCTAGCAGCACTATGCTGTTCGGCCTGAGCTTGGTGGAATCGGGCATGTGGTGCGGCAGGGCGCTGTTAGCGCCGAACGAGACTATGCTGTCGAATGAGGTCTTCTGCGCACCCTGCTCCATCATCAGGTAGTTGAACCGGGCAGCGAGCTGCAGCTCTGTCATGCCCTCCTTGAAATACGAAGGTATGGCACCGAGCGCTTTCTTAGTTATCCTGACAGCGCTGCGCATCGTGTCTATTTCTTCGGGCTCCTTGATCTCGCGCGCCCGCGCGAAGAGGGCTTGCGCATCGCCGAAGCCTTTCGCTTTCGCGTACTTCCTGATGAATTTGTAGTAGGCGTACGGCAGGTAGCCGCCGCTGATGCCGACCTCCTTGCCGGCGAGGTGGGCGCCAAGCTCCTTCTGGAACTTCTCGCGCTTGTCCACGACCACAATTTCCATTTCCTTCGGCCGCTGCTCCTCTGCTATGCCTGCCTCCAGCTCCGACGTCAGCAGCACCATCCTGTCTGGAAATGCCATCAGCACGTCCTGCTCGAAAACGCCGCCATAGAAACCAGTTAGGTACGTGAAGTTCGCGTCCTTCTCCTCGGTGTTCATGAGCACCAGCGCATCGAACTTGCTTCCTGCGAAGACGCGGCTTAACCGGCTGCGCATGCTTCTCATCATACCACACATCAGATTGTGCGCGCCTGTTTTTATATCTGTGCTGCATGCCCAAAGCATTTTAAGCGTGAATGGGCATGCTTCATCGATTGCATGGTGTTCATAACCTTCGACGGCATAGATGGCTCGGGCAAGAGCCCGCTCGCCGAGGCGCTTCGCAAAGCCCTTGCCGGGCAGGGCTACGACGTGACAGTTACCAAGGAGCCGACTGACGGCGAGATTGGGCGCCTGACGCACCGTGTTACGAAAGGAGAGCTCAAGATGGACATGCTGGCGTTGCAGATCCTTTTTGCGGCGGACAGGGCAGAGCACATCGCCAAATTCAGGGACATAATAGAAAGCAAAGACAGGGTTCTGATAAGCGACAGGTATTATTATTCCAGCATAGCCTACGGCGAGGCTGCAGGTGCAGACCGGAAATACCTAGAGGTGCTTAACTCAGTGTTCCCGAAGCCCGATCTCGCGCTGATTCTTGATGTAGATGTGGGCATAGCGCTGGAGCGGATAGCCGCGAAGAACAGCAGCACTCTATTCGAGAAGAAGGAAACGCTTGAGAGGACGAGGACTGCGTTCAGAAAGTTCAGTGGCGTTACATTCATAGATACGGGCAGAAGAAGCAAGGAGGAAACTGCTGTAGAGGTACTTCAGCTAGCGAAAGCTCTCCTGAAATAGCCGAAGCAATGGCATGGGTCCGAGGAGAATCGAACTCCTGATCTTTACCTTGTGAAGGTAACGTCTTACCATTCGACCACGGGCCCGCGAAATAGCTAGTGTGTTAAAGCTTATTAATTCTTGCAGGCGTCAGAAAACAGCGCTAACTGGCAGCGCCGTTCTTGCATTCCTGCATTTCAATGAGAAGCCTTCCTTAGCTTCGCTGGTACTGCGTCCCTCTCGCAACTTGGGCAATAGAGGAGGTACTCTGTGTCTTTCTCGCTGATCATGGCCTTCTGCCTGTTGAGGAGCACAGACGGGGTTTCACTATAAACAGGAACTTCACGCTTTGCCTCGATTGCGGGCGTATCGCACGCGACGCAGCGCCAATACCTCTCGTTCTCGTGCAGCCTCATGTAATACGTCTTTCCCTTGTCCTAGACATTCCTCTTGTCCCTGAACCTGTTGTAGACAGTGCCGCAGTAGTCGCACTTTATCTGATACGACTCTGTGCCATTGCTATGGCCCATTTCCCAGTCGGTCGTCGGCAGCCTCGAGCCATCGAACAGGCAGTACTTCAGGAAGCCGTCCACATATACAGGCTTGGCCTTCTGGATGCCGGGCTTTGAGGTAAGCATGATGCACCAGTCTACAGCTGGCCAATCCAAATGTATATAATCTTGCATATCCAGTCACTGAGTGCTTGCCATAGTGATTCAATGACGTCGCAGTTCTATACCGGCACAGGCGACGACGGCTCTACCGCCATGGGCGGCGTACGCGCCAGTAAGAGCGATGCGCTGGTGTGCGCAATAGGCGAGGTGAACGAGCTCAATGCGTGGCTCGGGGTTGCACTCCAGGAGCTCAGCGACGAGATGATCTCAAGGCAGCTGCGGTTCATACAGAACGAGTTGTTCGTGATAGGGGCTGAACTGGCTGCGGTAGCGGACAAGCGCTTTACCCCAAAGCGCGTAATTGCCGATTCTGATGTAAAGGCGCTCCAGCAGGCTGTGGAAGAGGTCGGCGGCAGTGCGCATAAGCTCAAGTCATTCGTGCTGCCGGGCGGGCCGGGAGGCGGGGCCTATCTTGATTACGCGGCAACCGTAGCGAGGCGTGCGGAGCGTGCGGTCGTAGCACTTATGCACAAGCCAAACGGCAAGAGGCTCAATCCCTCAATAGAAGTGTACATGAATAGGCTGTCGTCCTACTTATTCTGGGCTGCCAGGGCCGTCAACGCCAGGGAGGGCGCAGACGAGGAACGGCCTACGTACTGACCTCAGCTGTCCTTGCCCCCGCCGAGGCTGAAGTACTCCCTGAACTTGTCGGTTGTCTGTAGCTTCTTGGTGCGCCCCACGCGCTTTGTGTCAAGGAATTCGTTCTCTACAAGCTCCTTCACGTAGTCGTAAGTTGAGCTGCCGAACGCCTTGACCACCGCGTTCTGGTAGATCGGCTCGTTCCTGCTCACGTACGCGAGTATGCGCAGCGCGCCCTTGCTTATGTCCGGCTGTCCGGCCAGGCCGTTGACCTTAGTTGCGTACGGCTCGGCAAGGCCCATCATGTACTTGTTGCCTATGGAAAGTATGCGCAGAGCTCCATCGCGTGCTGCGAATTCGTCAGCGAGCTCCTTCAGAGCACCGTTTATGTAGCCGAGTGACACAACACCTATTGCCTGAGCAATCTCCTCGGCACTCATCGCCTTGCCGGTCACGAAGAGCGCGGCCTCGATGAGGCGCTTCGTGTCTGCGTCTGCTTTACCCTGCATGCGCATCTCCAAGGACTATGAATATCTCGTCGAAGAAGCTGTCCTGCCTCATCGATATGCGCGCCTTATGCGCCAGGAACAGCAGCGGCACGAATAGGTCGAGCAGCATGCTCTCAGAGCTGTCGAAGTTCTCGGCAAGGCTGGCGAATGTCGTAGTTTTGTAGGAATCGATGCTACGCTCTACGAGCTTGTACACCCCCTCTATCTTCTCGTCTATGTCGTAATTGTTCACGTAGAACTGCACCGGGGCTGTATCTTCTACTGCGCGCTGCTCGCGGCGCTGCTCCAGCTTCATGGCGTCTTCCAGCGCGTCCATGAGCTCCGCGAGCGTTATGCGCTTGTGTGGCTGCTGCCTTGCCCTTGGCGTGAGCGCCTCTACGCCGGGAAGCACGCGCTGGTTGGGCAGCTGCGGTTCATCTGGCTCTTGCGGCTCCTCCTGCCTGAATATCTCTATGCTGTCGCTCTTCATCCTTACCAGTATTGATGCTGCCAGCATTATGTTGGCCGGAACGAACAGGTCTAGCACCTTCATGCGCTTTACCACGCCAACGTAGCTCTCCACAATGCGCACTATGTCCACGTCCCACGGGTTGAGCTCGTTGCTCTCGACGAGGCTCACTAACAACTCCCTCCACGTGGCGTTCTTGACAAGCCCCTCTAGGTCGAAGTCCGCCTTAGGCGAAGATACGACGGTCTCTACTACGCCCGCCATCCGAATGCCTCTGAACTGGTCAGTGTTAATGCGCCAGTAAGGTATTTATCCCTGTCGCTGACGACGCAGATAGGGCAGGTTCCGGCCATTGCCTGCGGGCGATTGGCGTTTGCCAAAATATTAAATGCTATGCGGAGCATATTATACGCATTGCATTCGTGCTGATTGAATGGTAACCGCCGACGACCTGCGGTTCAGGATGTACCTGACGCTCATATTATCGTTAGCGATAGGCTTCGGCATAGTCTATGCGCTGCTCCTCTATGCCGGCGCGGGCTTCTACCTGATAATAGTCATAGCAGCGCTCTTCTTCCTGTTCCAGTGGTATGTATCGCCGCATGTGATGGCCACGTTCTCGCACCTCCGCTACATAAAGGACGAGGAGTACCCGCAACTGCACAAGACGGTAGAGGAGCTTGCGGCCCAGGCCGGTGTACCGGTGCCGAGGATAGCGATAGCGCCGGTCAAGGAGCCGAATGCGTTTGTATTCGGCCGCACCAGGAAGAGCGCAACCCTTGTCGTGCACGAGGGCTTGCTGCCGTTGCTTGACGCCAACGAGCTCAGGGCGGTGCTCGCGCACGAGATAGGCCACCTCAAGCATAATGACGTTGTGGTCATAACTATGGTGTCGTTCATACCGCTCCTTGCCTACATAGTGGCACAGAGCCTGCTTTTCACTGGCTTCTTCGGGGGCGGGCGCAACAACGAGTCTTACCTGGTATTGTTCGGACTTATAGCGTTCATCGTGTACTTCATCTCCGAGCTCCTGATGCTCTCGCTGTCAAGGACGAGGGAGAGCTTCGCCGATGAGTATTCTGCAAACTCTACGCAGCAGCCCAAGTATTTGGCGTCTGCTCTGCTGAAGATCACGGCCTCAAACTCTGCAAACCAGAAGCCGGGCCAGGACTCTACGGTCGCAAGGTCGCTGTACATAATGGATTTCTTCAGCGCGGACAAGGATGTTAGCGAGATAAAGAAGCACGCACCGGAGCTCGAGCGCCTCCTCCCGGGCATTGACGTCGGCGCTTTATTAACGTCGTCGAAGCAGAAGCCCAGCCTGTTCGGCGGGCTCAACTCTCTGTTCGCGACGCATCCGACGACATACAGGCGTCTCATCGACCTTGCGCAGATCAACGAACAGCTGCGCTCATAGATTCCGGGCCGCGCTGAGTGCTATGTCGAACACCATCTCCACCTCGTCCCTGGAGTACGGCCGCACAATTCTTTGACCGACAAAGCGCGCTCTGCGGCCCTGCTCCAATGCCCTTGCGGCTATGCTGCTCTTGAGTTCCTTCTGCCCGCCAACCTTGCAGAATGCGTAGAGGTGCACAATTGCGCGCGCCTTGGCTATAGTGCATATGGCTGGCATGAAATCGAGGCTCGTCTTCGGCATCGGTGCCACTACGCGGTCCGCGAAACCCTTGTATTTGCTTGCAAGGGCCGCGAAGTCTCCCTGCACAAGCTCCACGTTGTGCACCCGATTAAGCCTGATGTTTGCCCTCATATATCTGCATGCCTCGCGGTTCAGCTCAACTGCCAGCACATGCGAGTGCTGATGGTGCTTGGCTATCTCTATAGCAAACGGACCGACGCCCGCGAACGGCACGGCTACGGCCTCGCTGTCCCTGGTTAGCGCGTCTATGCGGCCACGCTCGAACGATAGCGCTGCCGAGAAGAATGCCTTCCTGACGTCGAAAGAGAACTCGCATCCGTTCTCTTTGTAGTGCGCTATGTACGTGCTCTTGCCGTAGATGTGCCTGAGCCTTCTTGTCCGGTATGTGCCGTGCACCGGGCCCGCCTTTGCCAGCACTGTGCTTATGCGCCCGTTCGTTTCGACTATGGCGCGGCCGACCTCCTTCTCCTTGCGGCCGAGGCTGCCGCGCAGCTCCACTATGGCTATGTTGCCCAGCGCCTCGTAGCCCCTGACTACGAGCTTGAGCTCGCGTTCAGTGAGTCGGGCAGCGAGCAGGTCTGCATAGCTCATGCGCCGCGCGTTTGGCACTCCCTGCCTCTCAACCACCCCTGCGCCGCGGCCGAGCTTCTCAATAACCTTTTTAGTCTTTTGTGCATCTAAAAGGATAGGAAACAAAACATAGCGTGCGCTATTTTGGACTTTCATGCCCCTGTCAAGCAGGCCTGCGTCAGCAAGGAGCGCCTTGGCGTGCTCCGCGTCGGCCTTCGTGACGCGCATGTGCAGCATAGCGAACACAGCATAAATCTGTCTAGCACACAATAAAAAGGTTCAGGCGTAAATGTTACTTGAATGGAGCAGTGATTAGGTGTATTTCGTAGTTAAAGTGACGTCGGGGCAGGAGCGCATTGCGGCCAGCATGCTCCAGAACAAGGCGAGCAAGACCGACCTGCCCATATACTCAATAATAGTTGTGGAGGGCGTGCGCGGCTACATCATAGTCGAGGCTGAGGACGAGCTATCGTGCAGGAGCTTCATAAGCAAGGAGCGCAACGTGCGCGGAATGCTCTCGAAGTCACTGAGTGCAGAGGACGTGGAGAAGCTCATAAAGATAAGCACTGTGGTGCAGGAGATAGAGAAAGATGATACTATAGAGTTCACAAGCGGGCCGTTCAAGGGCTACAAGGCGAGGGTGCTCAAGGTGGACGACACGAAGAACGACATAACCGTCGAGCTCATGGACGTTGTAGTGCCCATACCAATAACAACTAAGATGAGCACTGCAAAGATAATACAGAAGGCTAAGGGCGCTGAGAGCGCCGAATGAGCAATTGGCATTTAATAGGGCGAGAGAATGAGCGAGATCACAATATCAGGCCTGGTCGAGGGAGGCAAGGCCACGGCCGGCCCGCCCTTCGGGCCAGCGCTTGGACCCCTTGGGGTCAACATAGGCGCGATAGTCGGCGAGATAAACAAGAAGACGGGAGAGTTCGCTGGCATAAAGGTGCCGGTCAAGGTCATGGTAGATACGACAAGCAAGGCCTTCAGGGTTGAGGTTGGGGCGCCGCCTACGAGCGCGCTCATACTGAAGGAGCTCGGGGTGCCCGCTGGGGCAAAGACCAAGGACGAGACGGTCGGCAGCCTAACCATCGAGCAGGTCAAGAGGATAGCGAAGTCGAAAGAGGCCTCGATATACGGCAAGGACTTCGCCGACAAGGTCAAGCAGGTGCTCGGCACCTGCAAGAGCATGGGGGTGAAGTGCGAGAACGAGGATCCAAGGGCGGTGATCGCGAAGATAAACTCCGGCGAGCTGAAGGTGGCGTGAGCGCTGCTGCGCCCATGAAGCTGTACGCGCTTATGAGAGGCCGCTTCGGCTTTCTTAACTGGTGGCCTGCTGACACGAAATTCGAGATCCTTGCGGGAGCTGTGCTTACACAGCAGACCTCATGGAAGAATGTCGAGGGGGCACTCGCCAACCTAAAGCGCGAGCATGCGCTCAGCCTGGAAAGCATTGCGCACATCAACATAACTAAACTTGAACAACTGATAAGGCCGAGCGGCTTCTACAGGCAGAAAGCGGCAAGGCTGAAGGGCATCTGCTCTTACATACTGGGCAATTACGGGACGTTAGAGCGCTTCCTGTCGCAAAACGTCACAGCACTAAGAAAGGAACTCCTCTTGCTCAATGGAGTAGGTGAGGAGACCGCTGATTCGATAGTGCTCTATGCTGGCGGCAAACCCGTGTTTGTTATTGACGCGTACACTCGCCGTGCCATGCACAGGGTCGCTGGAACCAGCGAAAACATTAGCTATGGCGAGCTCCAGGGCTTCTTCGGATCGAGGGTCAGGAGGAATGTAAGGCTCTACAAGGACATGCATGCCCAGTTCGTCGAACTGGGCAAGCGCTACTGCAAGGCAAAACCTGTCTGCGAGGGCTGCCCGCTCAACAGCGTGTGCATGTATTTCAGGTCGAAAAAGCAGGGAGAAAACTATTAAATATAAGGAAAGGTGTATATTCATTGTATACAAGCTGATGAAGTCATGCCTACAAAATTAAAACATATAAAGCAGAGATTGCCTAACGTGCACCCTACCACCATGGGAGGTGTAGAGGCCGAGGCCAAAGTCGACAAGGAGATACGCGACAGCCTGGTAAATGTTATTACGCTCCCGGAGAGGCTCGGCCTGTACGAGACCATGCTCATAAATGAGAGGGCAGGAATGCAGCAGCTGCGCAAGATCGACATCCTTAAGGAGGGCGGGCGCAGGCTCGAGAGGATCGACAGGTACGAGGAGAGCCTAGACGCCAGCAGGTCTGATAAGGCAAGCGCAGAGGAGGGGTTAAAGGAGTGGTCAGATACTGCCAGTGCACTCAATGCGCCGCTGTGTGCCGCAAAGGAGAGCATCAAGGCGCTTGGCACAGAGTTAAGCGGTTTGAGGAAGCAGATTAAGGGCACAATCTTGCCGTCGCTGGAGAGGGTGGCGCTGGAGGCCAGGGAAACCGAGATCAAGCGCGACATGCAGGACAAGAAGCAGAAGCTCAAGGAGCTCGAGAAGAAGAAGGCAGATGATATACAGAGGCTCAAGTCCAATATACTAAAATACGAGAAGGCAATAACCGAACTAGGTGCTAAGCTTGACAGTGCAAGGAAGGACTTTGAGCCATACGCCAATGTGTACATGGCCTTAAAGAATGGGCTCGGGTCCTCTGAGTATGGCGGCAAGATAGGCAGGATGGAGGGCCTGATAAAGATACTGCCGCAGCTTGACATAATGGTCGACCACGATAAAATAGACCGCGAAGCGCGCGATCTGATCTATGCGGACCTGGGTAAGGGAGGCATGGGAAATATGGTCGATTGGATAGAGGTTTCACTTGGCAAATTGAATGACCCGCATGAGTTGAAGTCGAACATAAGGGCCATAGTCAGGGAGCTGAGCAGGCTGCGTATGAAGTCGGGAGCGGAGCTCATAAACATGGCCAAGCTCTACGAGGCAGAAACGAAGAACTACTATTTCCTCTCGCTGGGCGGCAGGCGCATAAACAAGGTCTACAAGAAGTTCGACTCGGACAAGAGCAACTTCGAGAAAACGCTGGTCAGCTTCACCGCGCAGTACGCCCTGCTGCAGATGGCAGAGGACATACTAACTGTGCTCGATAAAACCAAGGGTGTAAGCAACAACGTGACCAGATGGAGGGAGATGAACGAGGCCTTCGAGAGGCGCAAGAAGCTGTTCGACCATGCTTACACAAAGTACATATTCGATAAGATCCCGGTCGGAAGATTGGAGAACCTTGGCACTGGCGCAGCCGAGAGCGGAGCTGGCCATGCGATGTCAAGCACCACAACCAGCGACAACTGGAGCGAGAGCGTGATTGAGTACACCAATAGGTACGAATGGGCGCGTGAGGCACTGGGCAGCAAGTACCTGTTGCTCGTTGCAGGAAACCTGACCGACGACCAGCGCCTTGACATATGGAGCACAATAAACATAGCGTGGGTGAGACGGCACCGCCATCTAATACCGGGTCTACCAACTGAGGCCGAGATACGGAACGCGAACACATTGGAGAAGGCCAGCAGCATGAGCTACCTGCTGCTACGCAGGTTCATGGACTCCAGTCCAAAGATCGCAAGCAGCATAAAACTTACCAAGAGGCAGGTAGAGTTCCTCAAGCACCGCATACCTGACAGCGCGGAACTTTTCGACTTCAACGACCCCGTATACGGGATCAACTTTGCCCCAAACGATGCTGAGATAGACGATCTTTTCAGGAAGGTCTGGGAATACATACTAAGCGGCAAGACCGCTGTGCAGACGGCCGTAGAGGAGAACGAGCCTCCGACGCCCGCGCAGGGCATGCTGAGAACCGAAGGAAGCGTGGCGCAGAATGTTGCAGGCACCGGCAATGCTGATACACCGGCGCCAGACCCTGCGCCCCAGTCACAGAAATGATACGCTAGCCTCTTAGCAGGCCAGATATGCGCGCAGTGAGCTCACGCATCCTGGCCAGCTCCTCTTTCTCCTCGTCGCTGGCCTTGTACTCGCCGCTCGCTATGTGGCTCTCGACCGCGTCTATGAACTCCAGCCATTCCTCGGCGTCATCCTTCATAAGCCCTATGACAGTCTTGTCCATGCTAAGCAGGTCGAGCACCTCAAGCAGCTTCTTGTTCTCGACCTCGTCCTTCCCCACCCTCAGCCTTTCGGTGATGCTGGCTCTCAGGCTGCGTATGTCGTCTGTGCTGACTCTCATGTTCCTCTCTATCACGGCATCGAGGTCTGAGACGAACTGGCGCACGGCGGAGTGCAGCTTGGAAAGAAGCTCGCCCAGCGAGAGGCTTCTCATGTCATTCGTGGCCATAAAATCGCAGGTATTGCGCGTTTCGCGCCTTTCATGCTTGGCATGACACCACTAAAAACCTTCCCAGACAAAGGTATAAAAAGAATGCAAACGAATACGTAGCAACACTGAATTTCACGACGAGCTATTTTGCCGTTTAGGCACGGTTTTGCATGCATACAACAAGTGATCGCATTGGTAGAGGACCATCACCGCATAATAAAGCGCTTAGTGTTCAGGCTTGTCAAGAAGCATGTGGCCGGCACCACTATGTCGTCAGTGATAAAGGCCGCAGCAGGACTAAGGGGCAAGAACCTGCTGCCGACAGTAACGTTCCTGAGCGACCACGTGGCTACGCAACTCAGCGCACGCTACAACATCAACGCCTATACGCAACTGGCGCGCCAGCTCTCCAGGCAGAACATACGCGCTGACCTCTCTGTAAGGCTCAGCCAGCTTGGATACTTCATAAGCGCAGCGGGAGCGCGCTCGGGCGTAGAGGAGATACTGGCATCGCTCGGGCCGGGCAGCAAGCTCTGGCTCGAGAGCGAGTCCGGCATAGCCACGGAGGAGCTTGCTGGTCTCTGCGAGTCCAATCCAAGCACGCCTGCGGGCTTCGAGATGCCGGCATCGCTGCTCACGAACGGCTCTGCAGACTGGTACCTTGGCGCAAAGAACAAGTACGTCAAGCTCACCACCTACAACTCGGTGCTCCCAGAAGCCGGCACGGGCAATGTGGCGCACAGACGCGCGAAGCACTACGTAGACATGCTCGACATTTTCAACCGCTCGATAGACAGACTGGCAAGGAAGAACAGGGTAATAACGGTGTCCAGCCAGGACGAAAAGTTCATGCTCGGGCTCCTTAAGGCTAACAGGGACCACAGAAGGGATTTAATATTTGAGGTGCCATTGGGTTATAATGCCAAGAGGGTTGGAATGTTGCTGAAGCTCAAGGCCAATGTCGGCGTGTATGTTACATACGGCAAGGACTGGATACCATACGCTATAAACAGGCTCACCGAGGGACGCATCCGCGACATTGCCATGGCGGTGCTCAACGGCGAGCACAAGGTTGTGGGAAATGCCTAACAACAGAGGGGCCGAGACCCCTATAATAGACCTTGTAACCGGCGCGACCAGCGGCATAGGCCGCGGACTCGTGCAGCTGCTCCTGAATGAGGGCCATGAGGTCAGGGCGCTGCTCAGGCAGAGCCCCACTACGAGCGACGAGTGGATGCGCCTGCCGCCGAACGTCAAGCTGTACGTGGCAGACCTGCGCAGCGGCGAGGAGCCTGAGATGCAGGTCATGATGGATGCGTGCAGGGGAATCGACAATCTGTTTCATTTGGCGGGCGCGGTATACAACTACAAGCACACGTTCAACGATCTCATAGAGTCGAACGTGGTCGCGACCGACAACCTGCTGAGCGCGTGCCAGGAGGCCAACAGGCGGTCAGGAAAGGCTGTGCACGTGGTCTTTGCGAGCAGCGAGAGCGTATACGGCTACAACCGCCCGGGAGAGACGCTCACGGAGGAATCGGAGATCAGGCCGGCGGGCGCTTATTCCGAGAGCAAGGAGATGGCCGAGCGCGTCGTGGAATCTTACGCTGAGACAGACCCGAAGATGAACTACACTATACTTAGGTTAGGCAGGCTGTACGGCCCGCACTACAGGGACTCGTTCTTCAAGGTCTTCAAGCTCATCAAGGAGGGCAGGGCCATGTACGTAGGCAGCGGCGACAACCACCTCACCCTCATGCATGAGAACGACGCTGTGAGGCTCATGTACCTGGTTTCGCAGAACCCGAAGTCGCTCAACAAGATCTACAACGCCGCGGACGGCGTGCCATACACCGCGAAGGAGCTCTTCGGCATAGTGGCTGAGTATTTCAAGGTAAAGCCGCCGAAGCACCACATACCCAGGACAGTGGCAAAGATAGTGAGGCCGATAAACAACATCACGTCCGACGAGATGGAGTTCCTGGCCAGCGACAGGATTATGAGCATAGATAAGGTGCGCAGCGAGCTCGGCTTCGTGCCGAAGGAGAAGATGACCAAGGCTGGCATTGAGATGCTCAAGCTGTTTGAGGAGAGCCACAAGTAGCGTTTCTGCTGTGATTTGCATGATGAACAAAAAGGTCGAGAGTTACATACACGATACTATAGAGAGCAAGGGCGCGATGCTCTTCTCGCTCATGGACCCTGTTGATTACAGGAGCGAGCGCGACGCCATCGAGACCGCGAAGGCTGTGACGAAGGGCGGCAGCGACATACTGCTGCTCGGCGGCAGCAGCGGGGTGCAGGGCACCATGCTCGACGAAGTGACGAGCCAGATAAAGGAGGCCATAGATGTGCCGCTCGTGCTCTTCCCGGGCAACGTCGCCACTATAACAAAGCACGCCGATGCGATATACTTCATGTCGCTCCTCAACTCAAGGAACCCCTACTGGCACGCCCAGGCGCAGATGCTCGTCGCGCCTCTCATAAGGCAGCTTGGCATAGAGCCCCTGCCCGTCGGCTACATACTCATAGAGCCCGGAGGCACGGCAGGCTGGGTCGGAGACGCTAACATGGTGCCGCAGGGCAAGCCGAAGATTGCAGCTGCGCTGGCCCTCACCGGCCAGTACCTCGGCAGCAGGCTGATAGTTACCGACACAGGTTCTAACCCTAGGATACAGGGCCAGGGGCCGATACCCGCTGAGATGATAAGGGCGGTAAGGGAAGCGATAGACGTGCCCTACATAGTGGGAGGCGGCATAATCTCGGAGCAGGAGCTCCGCACGGCATACCGGAGCGGCGCTGACGCAGTGCAGATAGGCACAGCGTTCGAGGACGGCGCGAGCTCCTCAGCTTACAAGAAGGCGCTGCTCTTCTCGAGAATAGCGAAAGAGGAGGGCGCCAGGAAGAGAAAAGGGCGCTAGCCGAATGCGCGAGGTATCCACGCTGGAGCTCTCGGTGCTTTCCAGGGAGCTCGCGGCGCTCAATGGCTACCACATAGACAAGTTCTACGAGCTGGGCGAGGGCTCATTCAGGTTCAGGCTGAGCAGGCAGGGCAGGCAGCTCAACCTGCAGTGCATTCTGGGCTGCACTGTTGGCGCAACGCGCTACATAGAGGCCGCGGAGCAGCCTACAGGCTTCGCGCTCGCAGTGCGCAAGCGCATATCTGGCGCAGTGATAGAATCTGTTGAGCAGTACAACAATGACCGCATCATTCTTATGCGGCTCTCGAAGGCGGACTCTGTTCTCGGCATAGTCTTCGAGATGTTCGGCAGGGGCAACATGGTAATAGTGGAGAACGATATGCGCATAATGCTCGCATACAGGACCCACGACTTCAAGGACAGGAGCGTGAGGCCCGGAGCGACGTACGTGCCGCCGCAGGGTGCCCCGGTAACAATCGCTGGTATAGGCGAGGCGCGGGATGCGCTGGCAGGGCTTGCGAAGACTGCGGGCCAGGACCAAACGCTCGCCTCGTTCCTGAACAGGAGCGTGAACCTAGGCGCGCCGTACGTGGAGAACGCATTGCTGCGCCTGGGCATGGACCCGAAGGCCAAGCTCTCCAGTGCCTTAGCTGAACTGCCGAGGATAGCCAAGGCGCTCGCCGACGAAGTAAGGGAATCGGCAGCGCCCTCGTACATCATGTACCTCAAGGACGGCAATGCGGTTGACTACTCTGTACTGCCGCTCGTGAAGTACGATGCACTAGAAAGGCGTGAATTCGCGAGCATGCAGGAGCTCCTCGACGAGTTCTACTACAGCACAATCCCTAAGGAAACTGTGGAGGAGAATGCGCTCGCGAAGGAGCTGGCCGCGAGCATGGAGAAGCAAAGGCAGGCAATGGCGGAGATGGAATCAGCAATGGCATCGAACCGCGAGGCCGGCAGAAAGATATTTGAAATGCTAAACCAGATAAATATGCTTATAGCATATGCAAGGGAGCACAGGCGCGCCACGCTCGAGGAGCTCAGGGAGCGCTTCCCGGAGCTGAAGATAATCGACGTCGACCTGAAGGAAAAGAGGGTAAGGCTTGACCTGTAATGGAATAGCAGGCGAATGAATGTTCAGGATAACCATACTCGGCACCTCGGGCTCGGCGCCCACGAAGGAGCGCGGGCTGGCAGGTGTTGCGGTGGAGTACGAGGGCATGCTCTACCTGCTGGACTGCGGCGAGGGCACGCAGAGGCAGATGATGCGCTTCGGACTCAACCCCTACAGGATAAACGCCATATTCATAACGCACATGCACGGCGACCACGTCATAGGCGTTGCTGGTATAGTGCGCACGCTTGCGCTCTACAAGCGCACCGCCCCGCTGTACATATACGTGCCTGAGGGCTATGCGAAGGGATTGCTCTCGCTGCTCCAGTTCGACAACGCCATGCTGAGCTATCCTATAATAGTCGAGGAGGTTCGCGCCGGTGTAGTGCGCACTGACAGGAACCTCGAGATAAGGGCTTTCGCGCTCAGGCACACAGTTAAGACGTACGGCTACGTGGTCAGGGAGCTAGACAGGCACCATTTCATAAAGTCAAGATGCGATACGCTCGGCATAAAGAGCGAGATGTTCTCTGCTCTCTCAAAGCGCGGCTCAATCAGGATAGGCAAAAAGACCGTAAGGCTGGGCGAGGTGACAACCGTAGAGCTGGGCAGGAAGATCGTGTATGCGACCGACACCCGGCCAGCTGCCTCTACTGTGACTGCGGCAAAGGACGCCGACCTTCTGATCCACGAATCGGCATACAGCGACGAGCTGGCCAAACTGGCAAAGGAGCGCCTCCACTCAACAGCGAGAGAGGCCGCGGGCGTGGCAAAGAGGGCGCACGTCAAGAGGCTCGTGCTGACGCACATGAGCACACGCTATACAGACCCGCGTGTGCTGGAAGACGAGGCCAAGGCAATATTCAAGAATGTTGAGGCCGCAAGTGACGGAATGAGCATTGCAATTGAACGCAACAAGAGGGGCCCGTAGTCGATTGGTAAGACGTCACGTTGACAACGTGAAGATACGGCGTTCGATTCGCCGCGGGCCCATATGTAATTTGGGCGCCTGGAGCTGCAGCCCGGCCGCGAGAGGCGCAGAAAGCGTAAAGCGCGATTTATACGCCAAGAAACGGACGTGACGCAAGCCTTTTAAAGCATTGCCAGTTCACTCACTGCTGTGATTGAAATGGCTAAAGAAAGTAGGACGAACCCGGCAGCATTCGTGCTGCAGTTTCTCGGTAGCGTCATATATCTGGCCCTTGTCTACCTGATCTCAACCGGATCGATAGCCTTCGGCGCGGCCGTATCGTCGATATGGTTGCCATTGCTGTATGCAGGCGCGGTAGTGAGCTCGATAATCCTGTTCATAGTCAGCTTCACATACCTGCTTCCGAATGCCGGCTACAAGTTCGGCGCGACTGCGGGATGCGCGGCAATAGCTGCAGGATTTACCCTTGTGGCACTGAGCCTGGGCAGCACGACGTACCTGATCATGGCCATAGTGGGCTTCATACTGGCCATAATCGGAGCTGGGCTCGGCAAGAAGTAAATAGGATTTATTTTTCTTTATTTCCTCTTTTTCTTTTCTCATTGAATGAGGCACAGCGCTGCGCGATGAACAGCACATCATAGCCGCATGCCGGATCCAAGCATATGCGGCGCCTCACTCGTGCTCGTTCGCGCTCTTATCCACGTTGTCTGAGGCATTTGAGAGATGGGTCTCTACGCGCGCGGTCACAGTGTGCCTCAATACGCCCTCTTTTACGTACCTGTCCCTGAGGGCTATTATGCCCGGGTCTTTGGCATAGCGTAAAAAGGTGCCTATCCGTTCCCCTGACAGTCCGATAAACTCTTTGGTGTCTATGCCGAGCGCTTCCAGGTCGCGCGTCACTGTTGCCTTCTGCTTGCTGAAGCTCGAAAAGTTGTAGTTCTCGCGAATTGGTATCCTGCTGAACGCTATACCAGAATCTGGAGAGTACCCAAGCCTCTTGAGCGCATCAGGGTCTATAGTTATCACCCTGTTGCCGTACTCGTCGTTGCTGAGTATACCAGCCTGCTTGAGGCCGTCCTCGTGCTTTATTACGAAGTCGCGAAGGGTCTGTGAGGCTGCCTGCTGGGGCCTCTTGGCCTCCTCTACCCTCATGTCGGCCTCCTTTTCCGTCCTTACGAGCGATACAAGCGCGTCTAGAAGGCTGTGCACGTCCCCCTTCCCGTACTCGAGCCACCTCCTTGCGTTCTCCTCTACTATTGCAGGATCTGGGGGCTCCTTATACCTTCCTCCGCGCCTCTTCCTCATTTGCTCATCTCGCCTATGAAAGCGTTCCCTATTACCAGATATATTAGCTTTGCGGCCAGGTAGTCCGGCGCTGCGTTGCCCGGCAATGGGCTCAGCTCCGTGACATCGAGGCCGAGAAGCCTCTTGCTCTTGAGGAGCAGCGCAATCACGTCTACGAGCTGCCTGAAGCGCATGCCGTCCGGCTCAGGAGTGCCAACGCTCGGCATCTCACTCGGATCGAGCACGTCGAGGTCTATAGTGATGTACACATCCTTGCCAGTGTTGGCAGCTATCCTCCTGGCAAGCGCACTGCTATTCAGCCTGCGCATGTCCTTCATGTAGAGAATGTCTTTCGCGTACTTACTGGCGCTCTCCTCGTCTATGCTGCGCACGCCAACGCTGTAAACCCTGTTGGCCAGCTCGCGCGCCCTTGCGGCAACGCACGCGTGCGAGAATTTCGAGCCCATGAATTCCTGCCTTGAATCTGCATGGGCGTCGAAGTGCACAACGCTGAAGTCACGGTTGGTTTCTGCCAGCGCCTCTATGGCACCAAGAGCCACTGTGTGCTCCCCGCCTAAGACCATGGGTGTCTTCCCATCTGCCAGGACCAGCCCGGCCTCCCTCGCTATGCGCTTCACTGTGCGCTCCGGAGAGCCTATGTCAGGCTCCAGCTCCTCGGTGGTGAAGATGCCGATTTTGCTCGGGTTCCAGCCGAGCTCCTCGCTGTAAAGCTCAATGGCTCTGCTTGCGCTTATTATTGCCCTCGGGCCCTCCCTGGCCCCGGCCCTGTAGCTGGTTGTGGAATCATACGGCACTGGTATCGCTACCACCTTGGCTGAGTCGTAGCTCTGGTCCTCCAGGCCAAAGAGGTTGTATGGCGCCATGCCGTGAAGCAGTTTCATATGCTTGCCTCTGTGTTGCAGCAGTAGTTTGCCAGCAAAGTCTTAAAGTAGCAACTGCAGAACAACTAAAGAAATCTTTATATGACGTTAAGCGTAGGGGCCACCAACATTTAAAAATCTTGCCAGCTCTCTCACTTAACGTGGTTAAATGGCAAAGTTAACCAGAAGGAACCCGGCAGCATTCGTGCTGCAGTTTCTCGGTAGCATCATATACCTGGTCGTTGTATACCTGGTATCCATTGGAACAGTAGCATTCGGGTCGGCTGTGTCGTCGATATGGCTGCCATTGCTGTATGCAGGCGCGCTGATAAGCTCGATATTACTATTCATAGTCAGCTTTACCAACCTAATGCCATCGGGCAAATTCGGCATGTATGCGGGCAGCGCTGCACTGATCGGCGGCTTCACCCTGATGGCTCTGACGTATGTGAGCTCGTTCTGGCTGTTAGTCAGCATAGTGGGCTTCGTACTGGCCATCATAGGAGCAGGCCTGGCAAAGGAGTGAGCGTAGCTCATTCCCTTTCTTTTTTTATTTTTTTCCTTTTTCTTTTCTGCAATCACAGCAGCAGCGGTAGCTTGGTTGGCATGCAAATGCAGCACAAATATAAATCCTGCTGATAAAAGTAAAGCATGGATACGCACATACGGATAAAGTTCAAAGGCCTCAGAAACGTGAGCTCGTCAGGCACCAGGGTGCAGGGCGCAACCTACACATACATTGGCCAGCCGGAAAACATCGCAGGCAAGCTGAACATCGACGGAGAGTACAACGCCTTCAAGATCCAGCAGATAACCGATGGGAGCGAGGCGCTGATCACGCTTTATTCCGACAACAAAGAGCGCAAGCTCGGCAGCACGCGCATATCCACCCAGGACGAGTGGCATACCTTCGCGCCAAGCGTGGCAAACGGGAACTCCATCATTGCGGAGCTCGAGAGCCTGTCTGTGCCAGAGGGCAAGGACGAGCTGGAGATCGAGATAGTGCTGTCGTACATGATAAGCGACAACTGGAAGGACCTGTGAACATATAATTTCTGCGCTGTTCAGTCGAACAGTAGCTATTAAATATTTGCGCCGCAGTGTTTCTAACAGCGGTGTTTGGATGGCGCTTGTGGACGCATAGCCGGTGCGTGGCTCAGCGCAGGCAGACATCCACGGCTTGTTTCGTTGTTTTGCAGCCAATTAGTGGTACCCATGCAGAATATCATAGAGATACGAGGCATATCAAAGAGTTTCAAGACCTACGAGACTAGGAGTACAGGGATCGCTGCTTCGCTCAGGAGGAGGTACCACATCAAGAAGGCCCTCGACGAGGTAACCCTCGAGGTCCGTGAGGGCTCGATAACAGCGCTCCTGGGCAGAAACGGCAGCGGCAAATCAACGCTGATCAAGATCCTGACCGGCATACTCTACGCCGACTCTGGCAGCGTAAGTGTTATGGGCCTCAACCCTTGGAAGGAGCGCATGAGGCTTGCCAGGGAAATCGGCGTTGTGCTCGGCGCGCACAGCCAGCTCTACTGGAACCTGCCGGCAGAGGACGCCTTCAAGTTCATGAGGCACATATACGGCGTCGACGAGGCGGCATTCAAGAAAAGGCTCGATTACTTCACTAACGCGCTCAACCTCAAGGAGGTCTACAGGAAGCCGGTCAGGGAGATGTCGCTGGGAGAGCAGATGAAGTGCAACTTCGTGGCTTCAGTGCTTCACATGCCCAGAATAGTCTTCCTGGACGAGCCGACGATAGGCGTAGACATACCCTCGAAGGCCGCGCTGAAGGAGATGATGCTCGAGATGCAGAAAGAGAACGGCACAACCTTCTTAATCACAACCCACATCGTCGAGGACATCTCTGTGGCGGAGAGGATCTTCCTGCTCGAGAAAGGCAGGCTGGTCTTCGACGGCAGCAGGTCGAGGCTGGAGCACCTGTTCGGGAACAAGCGGGTAGTGGAGCTGAGCTTCTCTGGTGGAGCCGCGCCGCGCCTTTCAGGATACGGCAGAGTGCTTGCACATGGGAAGGGCTTCGCAAGGATAGAGGTGGAGCCGCGCATGCTCAAGAACAGAAGTTTCATAGAGATGCTCAGCGGCCGCAACATACTAGACTACAAGGTGGCCGAGCCGGGCCTGAGCGCCATACTCAGCAAGTTCTACGCCAGGCTCGACAAAAAGAGGAGGTGAGCGTATGCAGTTATTCGACAGGCCCAACCCCTACCTGGCCATGTTCTCGGTGGCGCTCAAGAACTCCATGGCGTACAGGGCGGACTTCCTGATGACGCTGGCATCGAGGTTCGTGCAGGCAGGGCTCATGGTCTTCATATGGACGGCAATTTACCACTTCACCAACACGAACAGCATACTCGGGATAACGCTCTCCACCATATACGTGTATTTCTTCCTGGTGTACGCCTTCAGAAGCGTCATAAACATGGAGGTGCCCAGCGTAGTGCAGCAAGACATCCTCGAGGGGAGCATAGCCGCGACATACACGAGGCCGATAAGGTACCCGCTGCAGGTGTTCGTGAACGCCTCGGCAGGCGACTTTATTTCCATACTGGTAGCAATGCTGCCGCTCCTCGTGATAGCGTTCGTACTGTATGGCGCGCCGTTATCGGTGCCAACAATCATGCTCATGCTGGCAGAGCTGGCCATAGGATATGCGCTGGTGAGCCTCATCGGATTCATGATAGGCATGCTGGCCGTGAAGATAACGTACGTCTACGGCATAATCGAGGCTACGTGGAGCGTCATGCTGCTCCTTGGCGGGGGCATACTGCCTCTCAGCTTCTTCCCTAGCGCGGTGTTCAATATCCTCATGCTTACCCCATTCCCGATAATGCTCTACATGCCGGCTATGACGTTCCTGGGAACTGCAAGCGTTGGTGAGATCATGGGCAGCATCGCGGTTTCGCTTGCGTGGCTGGCCGTATTCTTCCTGGCCTCTCTGGTGGCGTGGAGCAGGGTCAGAAAATCCATAACCTCTGCAGGTGGCTGAGATGAAATCCAATTCGATTGTGCGCAGCATCGCGTTCTTCCTACTTTCGGAATTCTACGAGCTGAAGTACTTTATGATCTACAGGCTGCAGTCTGCCATATGGCTTGCTTATGCCGGGTTCACCAGCCTATACGGCCTAATAACGCTGACTGTGATATACAGCGTTTCGAGCGGCATAACCGGCTGGAATTACTTCCAGATACTCGCGCTCTCTGCCACAGCCACGATCGTGCTTGGCGTGCTATACACAGTGATGAACCCGTGGCAGATGGTCGAGTCGATGAGGACAGGGGGCATGGACACGCGTCTGATACGCCCGTATGGGGTCATGACGCTGCTCCTGTCGAGCTATGGAGAGGTGACAAGCGTGGGTAGCATAGTCAGCGGCGCGGTGATATTTGTATATGCCATGCTTCACCAGAGTGTCACTGCGGTGTCGTTCATTGCATACATGCTCATGACTGCGGCAGGCACCGTGGCGCTCACGCTGTTCGCGCTCATGCTCACGTTGCTTTCCTACCACCTGTTCAAGAGCGCCAACTTCATTAACAGAGTATTGGGCATACTCGGCACGGCCGGCAGCTACCCGCTCAGCATCTTCGGATCTGCGATGCTGATGGTGTTCACGGTCGTGCTGCCCATAGGCATAGCCTCGTACTACCCGCCGGAGGTGCTATTCGGGAAGATAAGCATGGTGCCTTACCTTGGAGTCATGGCGCTGATAATAGCGATAGCATTGGTGGGCTATAAGGGGACCGAAGCGCTAATTAGGCACTACGCCAGCGGCGGTGGTTGAGCACTGCCGGCTCAGCTGCATGCGCCGGGCTTCTGTAGAGAAGACTTAAATATCTTGATCTGCACGAAGCATACCGAGTGTTAAAGTGCAAAGCTGTGTGTCTGTAGCCTTCGGGCAACTGCCTGCCCTAATTTCCAGCCCCAGCTTTGCTTATGCACACTATTTCTGGCACGGCCTAGCGTAAACCGCGATTAATTTTGGTGGTTTATGTGGCCCGTGGTGTAAACAATAGAGCATGTGCCCTGTCTGGCAGTGGCGGGGTGCGTTTCGCTTCAAGAAACTTAGCGGCAGCCATCAGCTGCCGCACCGTTTTGGTGTAGAGAATGAAAACAAAAAAGATAGTACTGGCCCAAGCAAGCTTCGATGTTGTGCCTACGGAGCGCGGCGGGGCGGTATTCATAGACGCGAACAGGTTCCCAGAGGGACAGCTGACCCACGAGCTGAACAGTAGAGGCACCTACTCGGAAGGCCTTGGCAGGCTGCTGCGTGCGAAGCTAGATGGCGCACAGACGAACAGGCTGCACCTTATGGAAAACAGGTCGTGGGCACACGCAGGCGGCCTGACATTCGGCCCTATGTACGCCATAGGCGAGGAGCTGATACTCAGGAACGCCGTACAGGCACAGCAGATGGACATCACTCTCACCATGGGAAAGGGCATGAAGGGCATCATGGCGCAGGACGGCGCCTTAAAATACAACGGCGAGCCAGTTACGGCGTTCAACTACGCGGACTTCGAGATAATGAGGACAAAATCAGAAATACTGTCGGACCTACTGGCGCTCAAGAATATGTTCAGGTTTGGGGGCGCAGAGATCATAGAAAACGGCTTCATAAACCTGCCGTCAGCGGCCCACCTTCCGCCGCAGCTGCCTGCGCAGCTCAAGGATAGGCTAGCAGGCTCGTTCATGCGCAAAGCCCAGATATACGACAGCTTCGACAGCAACGGCATAGCGACGCCCGCGCGCATGGTGGTGAATCTGGCACAGCAGACGCAAGGCGAGACCCTCGCCTCAATCAGGGGGATGGCAAAGGAGTACGGCACAGTTGTAATAAAGACAAACGAGGCGGGAGGCAGGTCGGTCGGGGTATTCGTGGTGAACGATGCTGCGCAGGCTGGGAATGTATTTAGGGCGATGCAAGAGCATATGCGCAGGCACAACATAGCGAGCTGGCTTATAGAGCAGAGGCAGGCGGGCATTACGGTGAGCGCATGCGGCAAAAAGTGGCTCGTAGAGCTGACCCCGCTGGTCGTCGGCGAGCGCAGCCTGGGCGAATCCACAGTCAGCGTCATGGCGAAGTATGTACAGGCCGGCAGGCTCAACACTGAGGGCTACGAGCTGCTGCCCGGCATGTTGCCCTCATACGCATATCTGGGCCTGAACGATGGCGGCGTAGTCAGCGCTGGCAAGACCATGCTGGACAGCATCATCAGCAACAATGACCTGCTGACCCTGCGCAGAACCCTGGAAACAGTCACCATGGAAACTGTCGAGCAGCAGATCAATGACCACTTCGCAGAGAACCATGCCGAGGCAAAAGCGATAAAGGAGGAGCTGAACGGCAGCGGCATAACCGAAAGGGTGGCAAAAGACGCAGAAAAGGCCAAGATGGCGCTGGAGTCAACTGTAGACACATCAATGGGCAGGCTAAAGAGCGCGATGGCTGCACTGAGCCCCAATGATTTAAAAGACATGCTGCGATAGTGGTGCGATGGACGACATAAAATACGAAATCGAAATCCTGCGCAAACTGGTGGCTGTGCCAACAGTGTCAGGCGACGAGGAGGCCTACGCAAAGATGGAAAAGCTGCTCGTCGGCGAGCTCAGAGGCCTGGGCGCTAGGGTAAGCGTGGTCGACCCGAAGAGGGACGGCGCATCGAAGTCCTCATGGCCCAACGTTATTGCGGACTTCGACTTCGGCTCAAGGCACACCATATGCATAAACTGCCACTACGACGTAGTGCCGCCGGGGAGCGGCTGGAAGCAAGATCCGTTCGAGCTCGTTGAGCGTGATGGCAAGCTCGTCGGGCGCGGCACATGCGATGACAAGGGCTCCATAGCCCTGAGCATGGGGGTGCTGAAATCGCTGATGGCTGACAGGTCGAGCCTCTACAACATGCGGCTTATACTCACGTGCGACGAGGAGATCGGCAGCGAGCACGGCGTGGAGTACGTGCTGAAAAAGGGGCTTGGCAGGGGCATCGAGTTCGCGCTCGTGCTCGACGGGAGCATGAATCCGGTAATAGGCTGCAGCGGCGGAGTTGAGGGCACGATAACTGTATACGGCAGGCAGGCGCATGCCGGCGCGGAATGGAAGGGCGACAACGCGATAAGCAATGCTGTGCGGCTGCTTGCCGAACTCGAGAAGTTCAAGAGGGTTAGGGCAAGGCGCATTTCAGTATTGGAGATGCCAGACAAGGACGCACCGAGGAAGAACGTATTCGGCAGGTTCAACATAACGATGCTCAACGCGGGTTCAAGGCCCAACATAATTCCAGGCGTATGCGAGGCCGCGTTCGATATGAGATTGCTGCCTGAGGAACGGCCAGCGAAAGCGATAGATGAGCTGCGTTCGTACCTGAATAAAGCAGGCAGAAAACTGGGAGTAAAGGCCAGCCTCAAAATCGATGACGTACTGGAGGGCTACATAGCTAACAGGAACAACAACTATGTGAAGAGCTTCATCAACGCATGCGGCGAAAGGAACGGATACGGGACGTGGGGAGTGGTTGATGGAAGGCTTTTCGCCAGGAAGGGAATCCCTGCGGTGGCGTACGGGCCGTCGAACAGCGGCATGGACCACTCCGCGAACGAGTACATAGGCAGAGAGGAGATGAAAAGGGCTAAGTCAGTGTTGCTCAAGTTCCTATCTGGAAGGAAATAGTGGTAAAAGGATTGCCATCCGGCAATGGAATACGCAAGACAGCCATATACAAATCATCTCGAAATTTTTAAAGCGGAAAGCGGGAGGACAGTACAGACATTCGCAGTAAGGTGCTTAGCCTAACACCGGAAGACCGCAAAAGGTTAGGCATAAATAAGTCAACTCTGTGGTATATGCAGAAGCACATAAAAGAAGGAAAGAGAGTTAAAATCTACAGTAAACTAGTAAATAAGTTGGGGTGAGTATGTGGGAGATAGTTTAACAACGGTCAAAGAACTGAAAGATAAGGTGCAAAAATTCTGCGAGGAGCGCGATTGGAATCAGTTCCATAATCCAAAAGACCTTGCAATAGGTGTATCTACAGAAGCGAGTGAGCTCTTAGACATATTCAGATTCAAAAGGGATGAAGACATCAAAGAGATAATATCTGATCCTATCAAGCGGCAAGCAGTTGGAGACGAACTTGCTGACGTACTATATTTTCTGCTGAGGTTTGCACAGATGAATGATTTTGACCTTTCTGAAGAACTTAACAGGAAGCTGGAGAAAAACAACAAGAATTATCCTGTTGAAAAATCCAAAGGGTCAAATAAAAAATATAATGGGTTGTGAACATGCGAATCCATATTTTACCAACTGGACGTAAGGATTTAGATCATGCTGATAGAACTCTTCTTAATCCTGTTCCACAGGAACTCTTGTCGCAATATTTAAGCACTAGTGATATGCAGGCAATAGCTAATGTATACCAAACAGCAGATGTGCCTACTTGGGGGTGGGTGCCTGGAGATAAAAATACTCCTGATTGGTCTGATTTGCAACCAGGAGACATTGCCATATTTGTAATACCTTCAAATGACCAGACAGTAGTTACAAAAGTAGAATATAAAGTAAGGAGTGCATCTCTTGCTACGAGGTTATGGAGTACCGACAGGGCTACAGGAAAAACCTGGGAGCTCATATTTTTTGTAAAGATTTTGGGGGCACTTACTCTAAGCAAACGGGAGTTGTTAAGACACTTACAATATACTAATGAGAAAGATAATCTGCAAGGGCATAGGGATGTAACTCCTCGTTTTGCAGGGATATATGGTTCTATAGATAATTTCTTGAGTATAAATACAAATATTCAGATACCACTAAGTACTGTTAAAGAAGATGTTGGAGAGAGCCTGCTAACAGAGTCATTTCCAAATAGAATGTCACGTGAAGAGCGTTTAAGAAGACTTGAAGAAGCCTTAAACCGTCAAGGTCAAACACCAGATGAATATGTAGAAGTTAATGGAAGGCGTTTTAAACGAAGTCAAATAGTTGTTGCTTTTGTGAAAGAAAGGGACGAATATAAATGCAAAGCATGTGGATGGACTCTCACAGAAAGGAACGGTAAAAAATATATAGAAGCGGCGCACATAGTAGCTAGAGCACCAACAAGTGGTGGTGTAGCAGGTCCAGATACGCCAGAAAATATGGTCGCGCTTTGTCCGAATTGCCATAAAAAGCTAGATAAAGGAGGCGAGAAAGCGAGGAATGAGGTTCTTGAAGCTTTAAGAAAGAATGGTGTAAACGTTTAGGTTAAAGAAAAAGATAAAAGAAGGAAAGAAGATAGTGTTAAAGAGGAAAACGGTAAGGAAGTTAATGAAGATGGTAAAATGAGAGATACAGAAGAGGAAAAGAAGGTAATTGAAGAGAGCCTAAAGTAGCGATTAGCATGGCTAAATCACAAACAATACCACCAAAACTCAAAAGCTTAGAGAAACTTGAAGTTTTACTAGAGATTCTAAATGAGAAATCAGATAGATACATACCAGATAGCGAACTCAAAACAAAATTTAAAGAACGTTTGAATCCGAATAAGAAACTAGATAATACAGCACTTGAGAATAGCTTTAACAACACCATAATTTATGCATTAGGAATCAATGATAAAGTTGGTCGTCCATTGATTGACACACCAGAATACCTAGCAGCTATAGCTCAAATATGGCAAACTAAGCTTATTGACATGGAGCAATTACCCATCGAGGGAAGGAAAGAGAATTGTTATATGATTACAATAAGGGGTATTGAGGTACTGAACCAGCTAAGAAATTCTAGACATTCAAAAGGGTTATTAAAGTCATCAAGAAGATTAGAAATGCTTGCAAGAGTTACAGGTCTTCTAACTATTTTTCTCATAGTTATGGCAATACTTTCTATTTCCAGCAATTCTATACTTATATTTTTAGTTGGGACGAACCCTTCTTTTATAAACTTTATCTATCTTTTATTTTTTATATTGATTGTAGCTGAGATTCTTATCTTAGTGCCGAATCTATTAGAATGGCTAGACGAAAAAATAAGAAACTGGATATCCAAAAGACGGCGAAGTAATGGAAAATAAAACTAAGGTAGGTACGATCATTGTTATCGTGCTAGTCATAATAGTGATAACATATCTTTATTCGCAAGGTTGGTTTGCAACTGTAATTCCTTATTTTGAGAAGTTCATCAAAGTAATTTAGAGCTTATAACTTTTAAACAGAACCCTCTCTATGCTAAAACTATGTTAGAAAAAGGTAACATTTGGGGCTTCTATATATAACCCCCACGATAAAATGGGGAGCCGGAGATTTGAACTCCGATCGTAAGCGCCCAAGGCTTACAGTCTGCCAGGTTAGCGTAGCTCCCCGTTATGGATAGGTTTGTCAGCAAAGGCTTAAAACGCTCCTAATCCT